>CAZVIS010000034.1:0-17139 GCA_964627355.1 uncultured Rhodobacterales bacterium | reverse complement strand
GCACCAGGAAATCATACCCCGCCCGGTGCGCATTGGGCCCGGTCTGGCCAAAGCCTGTAATCGAGCAGTAGATCAGCCCCGGGTTCGTGGCCGAAAGACTAGCGTAGTCAAGGCCATAGCGCGCCAGAGCCCCGGGCTTGAAATTCTCGACCACGATGTCCGACTGCGCAGCGATCCCCTGCAGCAGCGCCTGCCCCCGGGAATCGGCCATGTTCACCGCGACCGACCGCTTGCCCCGGTTGGCCGAGAGGCAATAGGCGCTTTCCCGCGTCTCGGCTCCCGAGGAGTCCTTCACGAAGGGCGGCCCCCAACCCCGCGTGTCGTCGCCCGCACCGGGGCGTTCCACCTTGATGACTTCGGCCCCCAGATCCGCCAGTAGCTGCGTGCAGGTCGGCCCCGCAAGGATGCGCGAGAAGTCAAGGACTCGCAGGCCATCAAGGGCGCGGGGGGCGACGGGCGCGGTCAGGATGGGGTCCCCTTGGGCGGGTTGGGCAGGGGCATCGACGGTCCTTCGGTCACGTACAGTCTGGCTTGCATTCGCGGCAACGTTCCCGCCCGTTACACCGCAATGCCGCAGATGCACAATATCCCGGTGCCCTCAGCCCGCCCTCCTGACCTGCAATGCCATTCGCGCCAGCACATCGACCCCCATCTGCCGCAGCAGGTCCAGCACGTCGAGCGGTACCCAGTTCTCGCGGATCAGCCCTTCGTGGTGCAAGTAGAAGTCCATGACCCGCATCGTCACGGGCTTGCCCGTCGCGGGCAGGCCGAGGAAATCGGGGCCGACATGCATGGCAAAGACCGAGGGCCAGCCGCCTGTGACGGAATAGGGCCCGTCGCCGATGCGGATGTAATGGCCGCCGCCAAGCTTTGCCCGCAAGTCCGCGATCTCGTCCCACTGGCCGCCGCCCTTGCGCTTGGGGAACGCACGGCGGAACGGAAACTGGTGGTCATCGACAAAGCCCGACAGCCCCCTCGTCGTGCCTATCCCGCTTGGCCCGTACCACATCATCTTCGGGTGCCAGTGCGCCTTTTGTGGCATGTCGAGCAGCCCCTGCCGCCCGGTCCCCGCGAGGTCGTCATAGGCGCCAAGCGTGCCATGCATCGCCAGCGTCTGAGCAAGGCTGGCCGCCGACTGCACAGGGTCGGTGTCGTTGAACACCAATCCGTCCCCAGTAATCGGCCCCGGCCACATCCCCTCGACCCCGAGCGAGGGCGCGATCGGCCAGACGCCCGCCTGCCGGATCAGGTCGAGCACGTCCCACAGGCAATTCGACTGCACAATTCTGCCGCCGGCCACCTGATGCACCTCGCCATAGCGCAGGAAGACGGGGCGTCCTGTGGCGGGGATTCCCAGCCAGTCCTGCCGGAAGGTGCCGCAGTAGTGGCCGATCATGGCGACATACTCCCGCCCTTCAAATTTACCGCCGACGCAGATGAGGTCGCGGCGTTCGAGGTCGGGGAAGGCGGTCTTGAGGGGCGTCCACACCTGCGCGGCGACCGCCCCCGGCCCATGCATCTCGTTCATCGGATGCGATCCGCGCCAGTGAAGGTCGGGGGTGCAGAGGTCGCTCAGCAGACCTTCGACCCGGGGCAGGGGGGCCTCGGAAAGCTGGCAGAGGGTGGTCTGGATCTGCCGCTTCGTGCGGGCGTCGGGCATGGGGGCACCTGTCGGTCAGGGGGGCAGGCGCAGGGTTCACCGGATCGCAGGCGGATGCAAGAAAACATTGCAAGCGTATGCAAAAATGCTCTAGCCTTGCTTCACCCCTGAAGGAGCCGCGATGACCGCAGTGACCGCGACAGCCCCCCTCCGCCGGGCGATGGCCGACTTCGCCGAAGGTCCGGTGAGTGCCGCCTTGCAGTCGCTGCTGGCCCCCGATGCGGTTGTGCGGCTGTGCCATCCATTCGGGACGATCAAGGGCGAGGCGTTGTATGACACGGCCTATGCGCCCCTGTTCGCTGCCATGCCGGACCTCGAACGGCGGGACGAGATCGTCCTGTCGGGCCTCGATTCCGAGGGCGCCGAGTGGGTCGGCACCTGCGGCCACTATGCCGGAACCTTCCTGCGCCCCTTCCTCGACATCCCCCCGACCGGCCACCTCGCCGCCTTCCGCTTTCACGAGTTTTGGCGGGTGGAGGGGGGGCGCGTGGTTGAAGTGCAGGCGATCTGGGACCTGCCCGAACTGATGATGCAGGCCGCCGCCTGGCCGATGGCGCCCAGCCTTGGCGCCGTCACCCGCGCCTTTGGCCCGATGACGCAAGACGGTCTGGATGGCCATGCGCCGGGGACCGGGTCGGTGGCGCTGGTGATCGACATGCTGACCCACATGACGCGCCACCCCTCGCAGGGCGGGCCAGAGGTGATGGAGCTGGAGCGGTTCTGGCATCCCCGCTTCAACTGGTACGGGCCTGCGGGGATCGGCGCTGCGCGGGGGGTGGCGGGCTTTCGGCGCTGGCACCAGATGGCGTTTCTGACCGCCTTCCCGGACCGGGGGCTGGATGGCACCTGCACCTCGCACCATTTCTTCGGCGCGGGGGACTATGCCGCCGTGACAGGTTGGCCCAACATGCGGATGACGCTGACCGGGGGGAACTGGCTGGGGCTGCCTGCCACGGGGGCCACCGTGATGCTGCGCAGCCTTGACTTCTGGCGTCTGGAAGGGGGCCTTATCCGCGAGAACTGGGTGCTGGTGGATCTGCTTGACGCGCATGCCCAGATCGGGACCGATCCGCTGGAACGGATGCGCCAGATGAACCGGGCGCGCATGGGCTTCGATCCCTATACTGGAAAGGCGCTGCCATGATCCTGCCCCAGACCCCCTCGTTCCGGCTGGACGGCAGACGTGCGCTTGTCACGGGAGCGTCCTCGGGGATCGGCCTTGGCGCGGCAGTGGCACTGGCCGGGGCGGGGGCCGAGGTCTGGATGGTGGCGCGGCGCGAAGCGGAGTTGCACGCCGCGCGCGACGCCATCCGTGCGACGGGCGCGAAAGCCGAGGCGCGGGCGGCGGATATCACTGATCCCGCTGCCGTGGCGGGGTTGATGGCAGATGGCCCCTTCGACGTCCTGGTGAATGCCGCAGGGCTGGCGCGGCATTCGCCTGCGCTGGACACCACGTCCGAGGATTACGACGCGGCCTTCGCCCTTAACCTCCGCGCGGCCTATTTCCTGACGCGAGAGGTCGCGCGGGGCCTGATCGCGGCGGAGCGGCCCGGCAGCCTTGTCAACATCTCCTCCCAGATGGGGCACGTCGCAGGGCCTGACCGGGCGGTCTATGCGGCAACGAAACATGGGCTCGAGGGGATGACCAAGGCCATGGCGATCGAGTGGGGGCGGCACGGGATCCGGGTCAACACGCTTTGCCCCACCTTCATCCGCACGCCCTTGGCCGAGCAGACCCTCGCCATCCCGGAACGCCGCGCCTGGATCGAGTCGAAGATAAAGCTTGGCCGTGTGGGAGAGATTGCGGACATCATGGGGCCGGTGATCTTCCTCGCCTCGGACGCCTCGGCGCTGGTCACGGGTTCGGCGCTGATGGTCGATGGCGGCTGGACGGCGGAATAGCATGGCGAATGACAAGGTCACATCCGCGCAAGTGGCTGCATTGGCAGGGGTCAGCCAGTCAGCGGTCAGCCGCGTCTTCACCCCCGGCGCCAGTGCGTCCAAGGAAACCATCGCCAAGGTCCGCGCGGCAGCCGAGAAACTGGGCTACCGGCCGAACGCGTTGGCGCGGGGTCTGATTACCGGGCGGACGCGGATGATTGGGCTGATCGTGGCCTACCTCGACAACCAGTTCTACCCCGTCGCGCTGGAGCTTTTGTCCCGCGCGCTGCAAGAGCGGGGCTACCACATCCTTGTCTTCATGGCCGAGAATTCGACCGAGAAGGTGGCGCAGGTTATGGGGGAACTCTTGGATTATCAGGTGGATGGCATCATCACCGCCTCGGTCGCCATGTCGAACGACCTGACCAGCCGCTGTGCCGCCGCCGGGATCCCGGTGGTGATGTTCAACCGGGGTCAGGACGATTTGCGCCTGTCCGAGGTGACATCTGACAATGTGGCGGGCGGGCGGCGGGTGGCGGAATTTCTGCTGGCGGGCGGGCATCGGCGGATTGCGCATGTGATGGGCTGGCAAGGCTCCTCGACGGGGCGCGACCGGGCAAAGGGATTTGCACAAGCGATGGAGGCCGCAGGGGTCGCGCCCGTTGCGATGATCGACGGGATGTATGCGCGCGAGACGGCGGCAGAGGTGGCACGGGGGCTGTTTTCCGGCGCGGAGGGGCCGGATGCGATCTTCGTCGGCAACGACCACATGGCCTTTGCAGTGATGGACACGCTGCGGTTCGAGCTTGGGCTGTCGGTGCCGGGGGATGTCTCGATCGTGGGCTATGACGACGTGCCGCTGGCCGCTTGGCCCGCCTACGACCTGACCACCATCCGCCAGCCGGTGCGGCGGATGGTCGAGGCCACGGTCGATGCGCTGATCGCCCAGATCGAGGGCGACGGCGAGCCGCGAAAGCTGAAGATCGATGGCCCCCTGATCATTCGCCGGTCGGCCAAGGGGGCCTGAAAGGCGATCTTGCATTCGATTGCAAGAATCGCTTGCACGAATCGGTGGCGGGGCAAATGCTCACTGCAATCGAATGCAGAAACGCCACGCGTGGGGGTTGGATGGCCGAGATCGAGCTCCGGGGCGTGTCGAAACGGTGGGGCAGCTTCACCGGCGTTCAGGACTTCAGCCTGACCATCGCCGACCGCGAGTTCCTCGTCCTTCTCGGCCCCTCTGGCTGTGGCAAGACCACAACGATGCGCATGATCGCGGGGCTGGAGGAGGCTTCGGCGGGCGACATCCTGATCGGCGGGCGGCGGGTCAACGACCTCGACCCTAAGGACCGGGATATCGCGATGGTGTTCCAGTCGTACGCGCTTTACCCCAACATGAACGTCTACGAGAACATCCGCTTCCCGCTGAAGGTGCGCAAGGTTCCGGCGGCCGAGCATGATGCCCGCGTACGCCGGGCGAGTGCGATGGTGGAACTCGACGACTTCCTGCACCGCAAGCCATCCGAACTGTCCGGCGGCCAGCGCCAGCGCGTGGCCCTTGCCCGTGCCATCGTGCGGCAGCCTTCGGTCTTTCTGATGGACGAACCGCTGTCGAACCTTGACGCCAAGCTGCGCGTCTCGACCCGCGCCCAGATCAAGAACCTGTCCCACGAACTCAAGGTCACCACGATCTACGTCACCCATGACCAGATCGAAGCGATGACGCTGGCCGACCGGGTGGTGGTGATGAAGAAGGGCGTCGTCCAGCAGGTCGGCACGCCGACCGAGATTTACGACCGGCCCGCCAACACCTTTGTCGCGGGTTTCATCGGAACCCCGGCGATGAACCTGATCCCCGGGGTGCTGGCGCAGGGCCGCTTCACGGCCGCGCATGTGCGGATCGACGGTCTGCAGGGCCCCGACGGCGCCATGACCCTCGGCTTCCGGGCCGAGGATGCGCGGGTGGCCGAGGCCGGTCAGATCGCGGCGCCGGTCTATACGATGGAACTTCTGGGCGATGCCACGATGGTTTCCGTCCGGGCGGGCGGGGCGCTCGTCTCGGTCAAGGCGCCCAAGGACTTTCGCATCGAGATCGGCGCGCAGGTCGCGATCGCTGTGCCCGCCGCCGCCTGCCACCTGTTCCACACCGACACCGGTGCCCGCCTCACCTGAACCAAAACCAAAGGGCGCCAGACGCCCACAACAACGGGAGACTGTCATGCTTCTTCGCAAACTCGCCCTCGCCGGGGCCTTCGCCCTGATGGGCACCACGGCCATGGCCGCCTGCGCCTTTCAGAATACCGTTCCGCTGAAGTCCCTGACCGCCGGGTTCGAGGCGTGGAAGTCCGCGACCTCGGCCATGGCCGAATGCGGCAACTTCACCCCGGAACTCGATCAGGAGTTTGCCACCAAGCAGGCCGCCGCCTTTGCCGCCAACCCCTCGCTCTATCACATCGGCGGCGTGGCGAACGAAACCGTCGTGCCTCTCATCAACGGCGGCCTGATCCGCCCGCTCGATGACCTTGTGGCCAAGTACGGCGCGAACCTGTCGCCCAATCAACTGATCAAGGTGGACGGCAAGATCATGGCCATCGCCATGATGGTGAACACCCAGCACCTGATGTACCGCGAGGACATCTTCACCGAACTGGGTCTCGCCGTCCCCGCCACCTATGACGAGGTGCTGGCGGCGGCCGAGGCGATCAAGGCGTCCGGCAAGGTCGAGTACCCCCTCGGCGGCACGTTCAAGGCGGGCTGGAACCTCGGCGAGGAATTCGTGAACATGTACATGGGCCTGAACCCCGTGATGGTGAACGCCGACGGCACGCCGGCGATCAACAACGAGGCGGGGATCAAGACGCTGGAGATGCTGAAGGCGCTGACGGCCTACATGGATCCCGAATACCTCACCTCGGACTCGACCTTCGTCCAGCAGCAGATGCAGCAGGGCAAGATCGCCATGGCGAACCTCTGGGCCAGCCGGGGCGGGGCGATGGATGACGCGGCGGAAAGCCAGGTCGTGGGCAAGGTCAACGGCGCTGCGGCCCCGGCGGCCGTGGCGGGCGGCGCGCCGGCCACGACCCTCTGGTGGGACGGCATCGTGATCGCCGCCAACATCACCGATGCCGAGGCCGAGGCGGCCTTCCGCGTGGCCCTCGAAGGGATTGATACAGAGATGGTCAGCGCCCACAACGACGACGCCATCTGGCTGATCCCGGGCTATACGCCGGGCCGTCTGGCAGGCGGCGCGATTGCCACCGCGACGGCGACCCCCGTGCCGCCCTCTTACCCCTCGACCACGACGCAAGGGTTGATGCACGGCGCGCTCGGCAATCAGCTGCAAGCCTTCTTCACCGGCGAGAAGTCGGCGGCCGACACGCTGGCCGCCGTCGAGGCCGACTACATCGCCGCCGCCAAGGAAGCGGGCGTGCTCAAGTGACCCTGCCGGGGGCGGTTCGCGCCGCCCCCGCCATCCGACCGGAGCAGCCATGAAACCCCGCACCTTCGCCGCCTTCGTCGCGCCCTCGCTGGTGATGATGCTGGTCTTCATCGCGGCGCCTTTGGTGTATGTGTTCGTGCAAAGCTTCTACTTGACCGCCCCCGTCGTCGAGCAGATCAGCGTCGAGACCTGCACCCCCGGCTTCCTCACCCAGACCTGCACGCAGGAAACCAAATCCCTCCCCAAACTCGACGAAGCGGGCCGCATCGTCACCGAAACGCAGTTCGTCGGCCTGCAATCCTATGCGGCCATCCTCGAACCCGCCAAGGCTTGGACCGCGATATCGTCCCTTGATTACAGCGCCCTGATGGCAATCGACTTCTGGCGCGCGCTGCGCTTCACGCTGATGTTCACCTTTGTCACGCTGCCGCTTGTCCTGCTGGTCGGCCTCGGCGTGGCTCTGGCGGTCAACAACACCGCCCGTTCCCTGCGCGGCCCGGTCATCTTCATCTCGCTTCTGCCCTTCATCATCACGCCCGTGATCGGCGCGCTGGCGATCCGCTGGCTCTTCGTCTCGGACGGCCTTCTGAACCATGCGCTCGAATGGATGGCGGGCCACCCTGTCTCGATGTTCTCGCAAGGCTGGACGATCGAGATCCTGATGATGTTCTACCGCGTCTGGCACGTCGCGCCCTTCGCCTTCATCATCCTTTACGCAGGGCTGCAAACCCTGAACACCGACGCAGTCGAGGCCGCGATGATCGACGGCGCCTCGCGCTGGCAGCGGCTGCGCTATGTGATCGTGCCGCACCTGATGCCCCTCATCATCTTCGTGACGCTGATCCACCTGATGGACGCCTACCGTGTGTTTGACGAAGTTGTGGGCTTTCGCGCCGAGGCGCATGTGATCTCGCTCCAGTACCTGACCTACGACTTCCTGATCCCGGACTCGACGGGGAACCGCTCGATCAGCCGCGCCGCCGCTTCGTCCATGCTGACGATGGTCGGGATCGTGATCCTGCTCATCCCGCTTCTCCGCCGCACCTGGGCGCAGCACCGGGGGACACGCTGATGTCGGGTCCGCGCGCGCTGCGCCAGTCCTTCGCCCTGCGCTTCGGGTCGGGCACCTTCCTCGCCCTCTGGTGCCTGATCGCCGCCTTCCCGATCTTCTGGATCGGGGTGATGAGTGTGAAGGCCCCCCTCGACGCCTTTGCCGACAGCCCATGGACCGTGCTGACCGGCCCCGCGACCCTGGCGGCGGGAAAGGGCCTCAGCCTTCTCGACCTCCTGATCCTCGCCGCCTTCGCCGCCCTCACGGCCTGGGCCGCCACAAGGCCTCTGCCGCGCGTCGTCGCCAAGCTGGGCCCCCCGCTTGCAGGCTGGATCCTCGGCAGCGTCGCCTTCGCAGCTCTCTGGCTGGCTGTCGCCGTCTGGGTCCTCGGCCCACTCCTGAACCTCGACACCACCCTCGGCCTCGGCCCCCTCATCGGCTTCACGATCGAGCATTACCAGACCGTCTGGGTGGAGCGCGCCTTCTGGGAGAACTTCCTGAACTCGGTCTATGTCACCCTCGGCGTCACCGTCGTCTCCCTGACCGTCGGCACCTTAGCGGGCTATGCCCTCAGCCGCGCCGGAAGCACCCTCGCCTTCGCCATCCTGATCGCGGCACTGGTGTTCCGCGCCCTGCCGCATTCGGTACTGGTGACCGGGTATCTGCCCTTCTTCATCACCTCCTCCGAATGGCTCACGCCGATCTTCGGCGAGAATGCCCCCACTCTTTACGGCCAGCCCCTTGCCGTCATCGCGGTGCTTGTCGCCATCAACCAGCCATTCACGATCTGGATGCTGCGCAGTTTTTTCCAGTCGATCCCGTCTGAACTCGATGAGGCCGCGCGCGTCGATGGCTGCACCCATTTCCAGGCCTTCCGCTGGGTCATCATGCCGGTGATGTGGCCGGGGGTCATCACCACGGGGCTCTTCAGCTTCCTCCTCGGCTACAACGACTATCTCGTGACCTCGCTCCTCCTCGATCCGTCGAACCAGACGATGGTTCCGGCCATCGCCAGCTTCTTCAACCGCGAGACGACGACGACCGACCAGGTCCTTGCCGTCGCCGCCGCCGTCTCGATCACCGCGCCCCTCTTCCTGCTCGTGATGGTGTTCCAGCGCCAGATCGTCAGCGGCCTTACGGCAGGGGCGGTCAAGGGATGACGCACCCCGCCTTCCGCCACCTGCCGCGCGACGGCCTGATCCGAGGGCATCCGACCCCCTCCCGTCCTCATTTTTGCAAGAATACCCCGGGGGGTCCGGGGGGCTGGCCCCCCGCCTTCCGTCAAACACGAAAGACCACCCCATGAAAGGCTCCCGCCCCGAACAGGCCGTGCTGACCAGGCACACCGACATGACCAAGACCGACGCCACCCGCGCGGTGATCGAAGGCATGGTCGACGGCCTCAACGACCATCGCATCGCCGACATCGGTGAGTTCTTCGCCGAGAGTTTCCGCTGGCTGGGAAACCAGGGCTGCGGCACCAAGCATGGCCTGCGCGCGTTCCAGGACAACTGGCAGAAACCTTTCCAGGCCGCCTTCAAGGACAAGGTCTGCGTCGATGAGGCCCGCCTCTACATGGGCGAATGGGCCGCCGCCTTCGGTCGGCAAGAGGCCACCCACGCCGGCGAGTTCATGGGGATCGCCCCCACCGGCAAGCGCGTGGAAATCCGCTACATGGATTTCTGGAAGGTGGTGGACGGCCGCATCACCGACAACTGGGTGATGGTCGATTTCCCCCATGTCATGGCCCAACTCGGTGTGGACGCCTTCAACGGTCACGGCTGGGAGGCCTTTGACCGCGGCGAGAAAACCCCGCCCAAACCGTAGGTCGGGGCTTGCCCCGACTCCCTTTTCCTGACGGAGACCCCGATGCCCATCACCCCCCTCAAACGCGGCAAGCCCGAGGCCGAGCGCGCCGAGGATGACGCCAAGGTCCGCGCCACGGTCGAGGGCGTGCTGGCCGACATTGCCACGCGCGGCGATGCCGCCGTGCGCGACCTTTCGGTCAGGTTCGACCGCTACGACCCCCCGGCCTTCCGCCTCACCCCCTCAGAAATCGAGGCCGCCATGTCCCGCGTCAGCACCCGCGACATGGAGGACATTCGCTTTGCCCAAACCCAGATCCGCACCTTTGCCCAGGCGCAGCGGGCGAGTATGACCGATATCGAGGTGGAGACCTTGCCCGGCGTCATTCTCGGCCACCGCAACATTCCGGTGCAGTCCGTGGGCTGCTACGTCCCCGGCGGCAAGTTCCCGATGGTGGCCAGCGCCCATATGTCGGTGCTCACCGCCCAGGTCGCAGGCGTCCCCCGCATTATCGCCTCGGCCCCCCCGGTGAACGGCGCGCCGCACCCGGCCATCGTCGCCGCCATGCAACTTGGCGGCGCGCATGAGATCTACGTGATCGGCGGGATACAGGCCGTGGGCGCGATGGCGCTTGGCACCCAGAGCATCGCCCCGGTGGACATGATCGTCGGCCCCGGCAACGCCTATGTCGCCGAGGCCAAGCGCCAGCTCTATGGCCGCGTCGGCATCGACCTTTTTGCCGGGCCGACCGAAACCATGGTCATCGCCGACGACACGGTGGATGCCGAACTCGTCGCCACCGACCTCCTCGGGCAGGCTGAACACGGGTACAACTCGCCCGCCTGTCTGCTGACCACCAGCCGCAAGCTCGCCGAAGGCACGCTGGCCGAGGTGGAGCGCCTGCTGAAGATCCTCCCCACCGCCGCCACCGCCGCCGTCAGCTGGCGCGACTACGGCGAGGTGATCCTGTGCGAAACCCATGCCGAAATGCTGAGTGTCGCCAACGACATGGCCTACGAGCATGTGCAGGTGATGACCGACCGCGACGACTGGTATCTGGAACACATGCACAGCTACGGCGCCCTCTTCCTCGGCCCCCGCACCAATGTCGCGAACGGCGACAAGGTCATCGGCACCAACCACACCCTGCCCACCCGCAAGGCCGGGCGTTATACCGGTGGCCTTTGGGTCGGCAAGTTCCTGAAAACCCACAGCTACCAGCGCGTCATCACCGACGGCGCCGCCGCGATGATCGGGGAATACGGCTCCCGCCTCTGCATGCTGGAAGGCTTCGTCGGCCACGCAGAGCAGTGCAACATCCGCGTCCGCCGTTACGGCGGGCGCAACATCCCCTATGGAGTGGCCGCAGAATGAAGGGGTTCGATCCGAAATTCCGCGACTTCCCCGACTACATCCTCGGGATCACCAAGGAGATCTGGGAGGATCGGGGCATCGCAACGCTTCACCGCTACTATTCGGACGATATCGTTGTGCGCTCCCCCGCCTCGGTCGTGGTTGGAAATAAGGGCGTGATCGCAGCGACAATGGCGACGCTGGCCGAGTTTCCGGACCGGACCTTGCTGGGAGAGGACGTGATCTGGTCCGGCACGCCGGAAGAGGGGATGCTGTCCTCGCACCGCCTGCTGTCCACCGCGACCCACACCGGGGACGGTGCCTATGGCCGGGCGACAGGCAAGCGGCTGACCTACCGCATCATCGCCGACTGCCATGCGATCAACAACCAGATCAACGACGAATGGCTCATCCGCGACCAGGGCGCCATCGTGCGCCAGATGGGCTGGGACCCGCGCGACTTCGCCCGCGACCAGGTCGCGCGCGAAGGGGGGGCCGAGGCCGCTACCAAACCCCTGAGCCCCGCGACCGACAAGCCTGGCCCTTACAAGGGTCAGGGCAATGACAACGAATGGGGCGCAAGGCTTGCGGACCTCATCTCCCGCGTCATGGGCGCTGATTTCGCCGCGCTCTCCGCGACCTACGACCGCGCGGCGCAGCTGGAGTATCCCGGCGGTGTCACCGGCCATGGCCCCGGTGACGCCGACCGCTTCTGGATGCAACTCCGCGCGGCCTTCCCCGATGCCACCTTTTCCGTCCATCACCAGATCGGCCGCGACGACCCCCTGATGCCCCCTCGCGCGGCGGTCCGTTGGAGCCTGCAGGGCAAGCACTCCGGCTGGGGCTCCTTCGGTGCCCCGACCGGTGCGCCCGTCTTTGTCCTCGGCATCACCCACGCCGAATTCGGCCCCTGGGGGCTTCGCCGCGAAGTCACCCTCATCGACGAAACCGCGATCTGGAAGCAGATCCTCCTGCATTTCGGCGCCCTCTGAACCGCTCATCGCTCCCTTGCGGGCGCTCCTCGCTGGCGAAGAGCGGCCGCAAGGGAGCGATGAGCCCCCCTTAAGGACCCCCTCCGATGACCCCCCAAGACATGCAGAAGAACATCGTCCGCTATGGCGAGCTTCGCCCCTGCAAGACCGCCTTCATCGACGCCCATACCCCCGGCTCGAACCAGAAGGAGAACTTCACCATCATCGGGGGCGGCGTCTCGGAATCCCCCGACCAGCACGTCCATATCGTCGAGACCCCGGGCTTCAACATCGGTGCCGCAGGCCAGCCCCCCAAATGCCGCAACTCGCTGCACAGCCACCGCACCGCCGAGGTGTTCTTTGTCCTCAAGGGCCGCTGGCGGTTCTTCTGGGGCCGGTGGGGCACCGCGGGCGCGGTGGTGCTGGAAGAAGGCGACATCATCAACATCCCCACTGGCATTTTCCGCGGGTTCGAGAACATCGGGACCGATTACGGGATGATCATGGCGATCCTTGGCGGGGATGATGCCGGGGGCGGGGTGATCTGGGCGCCACAGGTGATCGAGGATGCGCGGGACCACGGGTTGGTCCTGGGCGCGAACGGCAAGCTTTACGACACGAAGAAGGGCGCGGCGCTGCCTGCGGGTGTCGGCCCCATGCCGCTTCTCACCGACGCCGAACTCGCCGCCTTCCCCGAGCCGACCACGGCCGACGTCGTCCCGAACCACGTCGCCCGCTACTGGGACCTGATGGCGCTGGCCGACCGCGAGGCTGCCATTGTGATCGGCGAAAAGGGCAAACTTCGCGACCGCCCGGGGTTCGAGGTCAGCTTTGTCACCCGAGGCTCTGCGACCGAGGCGTTCCACAGCCACGACCGCGCCTCGGTCCTCATGCCGATGCGCGGCCACTGGCGGCTGATGTGGGAGGGGGGAGAGGCTGTCCTCAACCCCGGCGACACCTGCCTTGTGCCTGCGCTCCTGCCGCACACCGCCGTCCCCTCGATGACGGGCGAGGCGAGCCTTTACCACGTCGTCGGCACGGACGACCCGCCGGGCGCCACAGGGCGGCTTCTCTGACCGTCCGGGCTTGCGGGGGGCATCGCCGCTCCGCATGATCGCTTTTCCGGGGACGCCACGAGACGCCATCCATGCCCATGCCACGCCTGCTGCCTCTTCTTGCCCTTCTTTGGCCTGCCAGCGCCGCTGCCCAGTTCTGGGAAGGTGGCGTGATCGACGATGGCGCATTCTTCGAGGCGGGTGCGGGCGCAGAGGAGGGGCTGTTCCTGTCTTGCGGCGGCCCTTCGGCGGGCGGGCTGACAGGGGACCAGACGGGCAACAATCATCCCCGCATCACCCCGCCCGGCGCAGTGGAGCTGATCCTGCAAGGCCCACCCTTCGGCGCCCCTGCCGATCTCGGCGAGAAGATGAACGATCTTGAAATCCGCGCCATGGACGGGAGGGGATACCGTCTGCCCCCGGCCCAGTGGAACCCGATCTGGGACGAGTGGTCGGTGGTGATGCATGCCGACAGCCCCCTCTGGTCGCTGATGACCGAGGTGCCCACTATAAACGTCAGCGCCCGGGGCCGCGCCGTGCAGCATACGACCAGCGGCTTTGCCCCGGCCTTCGCCACGCTGGTCAGGGATTGTGCGCGGCTTTATGCGGCGGTCGGCGTGGCATGGCCCTCGCCCTTGCCAGCGGCGCCACCACCCCAGGCCCCCGCTCAGGGCGCCATGGACCTCGCCGCCCGCACCCATGCGGCCAATGTCTGTGGTGCGCCCCCCTCGCTTGCCCCGAACGCCCTGATGGCTGCGAATCTGGATGGAGACGGTCAGCCCGATGCAGTGCTCGACCTGCGCGGGGTGACCTGCCCCGGGCGCGCCTATCAGGACCATTGCGGGGCGGCAGCCTGCGACATCGAAATCTTCGTCAGCCACCTGTTCCCGACGAAAGGCCAGCCCGAGACGATCCTCGGCCTTGGCGCCACCGTGGCGCCCATGAGCAACGGGCTCGACGGTGTGCTCGTGGGCGGTGTGCCGTCCACCTGCACCGCGCGAAACGCAGGGTCCGACTGCCGCCTTGGTCTTTACTGGACCGGGACCGCCCTCGCCCTCTTGCCCTGAACCCGAAGGACCGCCCATGCCCCTCCTGACCACCCACGTCGGTTCCCTTCCGCGCCCGCAGGCCGTGGTCGATTTCCTCTTTGCGCGCGAGCGGGGAGAGGAGTATGACCCCACCGCCTTCGACGCCTGCATGGCCGGGGCCACGCGTGAGAATGTGCGGCGGCAGGTCGCGGCAGGGATCGATATCGTCTCGGACGGCGAGGTCTCGAAGATCAGCTACGCGACCTATGTGAAGGACCGCTACACCGGCTTTTCGGGTGACAGCCCCCGCAATGCGCCGGCCGACCTCAAGCTTTTCCCGACCTTCCTCGACCGGCTGGCGAAGCAGGGCGGCACGCCCAAGTATGCCCGTCCCCAGTGCACCGGCCCCGTGGTTAGCAAGGGGCAGGGCGAGTTGCAGAAGGACATCGCGAACCTTCAGGCCGCGATGGCGGCCGAAGGTGCCTCTCGCGGCTTCATGAACGCGGCCTCGCCCGGGGTGATCTCGCTTTTCCTCCAGAACGCCCACTACCCGACGCGCGAGGACTATCTCGCCGCCCTGGCCGAAGCGATGCGGGACGAATACCGCACGATCCTCGACGCGGACCTCGACCTGCAACTCGACTGCCCCGACCTCGCGCTCTCGCGCCACATGCTCTTCACGCACCTCACGGACGACGAATTCCTGCGCGTGGCGGCCATGCATGTCGAGGCGCTGACCCATGCCCTGCAAGGTCTGCCGCAGGACCGGATCCGGCTGCACATCTGCTGGGGCAACTACGAGGGCCCGCATGTCTGCGACATCGACATGGCGATGGTCTTCCCCCTTTTGATGTCCGTCCCCGCCCGCTATGTCCTGTTCGAGACGGCGAACCCCCGGCATGGCCACGAATGGACCGTCTTCCGCGACCGCGCGGCCGAGATCCCCGAAGACAAGATCCTCGTCCCCGGCGCCGTGGACACAACAACGAACTTCGTCGAGCACCCCGATCTTGTCGCACAACGGCTCGAGCGGTTCACGGGGATCCTCGGCACCGACCGGGTGATCGCCGGGTCCGACTGCGGCTTTGGCACTTTCGCAGGCTTCGGCGCGGTGGACCCGGAAATCGCCTGGGCCAAGCTTGCCACCCTGGCCGAAGGCGCGCGGCGCGTGGCATGACCCTGATCCTTCTGCCCGGCATGATGTGCGACGCTCGGCTGTGGGGGCCGCAGGCTATGGCGCTTGACGCACAGGTGCTCCCGCTGCCCCCCCGCGACACGATGGGGGCGATGGCGGCGGATCTTCTGGCGCAGATGCCCGACCGCTTTGCCCTCGCGGGACTGTCCATGGGCGGTATCCTTGCCATGGAGATCACGCGGCAGTCGCCCGACCGGGTGGAACGCCTCGCCCTGCTCGACACCAATCCGCTGGCCGAGACGGCGGCGGTGCAGGCCCGCCGCCCCGCCCAGATCGCCCGTGCCGAGGCCGGGGACCTTGCCGGCGTGATGCGCGACGAGATGATGCCCCATTACCTCGCCCCCGGATCCGATCCCGCCATCCTCGACCTCTGCCTCGATATGGCGCTGTCCCTCGGTCCCGAAGTCTTCGCCAGCTCGTCCCGTGCGCTTGCCGCACGCCCCGACCAATGCGCGACACTGGCCGCCTTCACCGGTCCGGCACTGGTCCTGACCGGAGAGCACGACCGCCTCTGCCGCCGCGACAAGCACGATCTGATGTACCGCCTTATGCCGCAGTCGCGGCTGGTGGTGATCGAGGGGGCAGGGCACCTGCCGACGCTGGAGAAACCCAATGAGACCACAGCAGCCCTGCGCCGCTGGCTGGAGGAATGATGGACCAACCCCTGCTTGACCTGCTGTCCCGCGTCGACACCCCTACGGTCTGCAATGCCATCGAGGCGGCCCAAGGCAAGCGCGGCTTTTCGGCCTTCACTCGCGGCACGATGGTCTGCACCGAACCGGGCCGCGCCATCGTGGGCCGCGCCGTCACCGCGCAGCTGTCCGCCATCGCCCCCCCGACCGAGCCGCCCGAGGTCATCCGCGCCCGCCGCATGGCCTATTACCGGGCCATGCACGACGCGCCAAAGCCTGCGGTCGCAGTCATCGAGGACCTCGATTTCCCGCATTGCATCGGCGCCTATTGGGGCGAGGTGAACACGACGATCCACAAGGCCTTTGGCCTCTCTGGCGCCCTGACGAACGGGGTGGTCCGCGACCTCGGCGACCTGCCGCAGGGCTTTCCCGTCATCGCGGGCAGCATCGGCCCCAGCCACGGCTTCGTCCACATCCGCACCCTCGGCCAGCCCGTCACCGTCATGGGCCTCACCGTCACCCAAGGCGACCTCATCCACGCCGACCGCCACGGCGCCCTCGTTATCCCACCGGAGGTTATTCCCTACCTCTCCACCGCCATCGCCCGCCTGCAAGCGACCGAACGCCTGATCCTCGACCCCGCCCGCGCCGAGGGCTTTACCTTCGCCGCCTTCGAGGCCGCCTGGGCCGCCTTTGAGAAGGCGCGGACGTAAGGTTGCGCACGGCGGCAACGCGGCTATCGTGCAGGGAACGACGCAAGGAACCGCCATGCCCGATACGAGCCCCGAGCCCGAAACCATCTACCTCGCCGACTACCAGCCCTGGCCGTACGCCTTGCGCGCGGTGGACCTGACCTTCCGGCTGTCCCCCCTTGCTACGCAGGTCACCGCCCGCCTCTCCCTCTCGCCCAACCCCGCCCGCCCGGGTCGCCACGACCTGCGGCTGGATGGTGAGCGGTTGCGGCTGATCTCGCTGAAGGTGGATGGGCGCGCGCTCACGGTCACGTCGGATGCCACCGGCCTGACGGTCCCGATGGCGGCCCTGCCCGAGGGCGACTTCACGCTGGAA
>CAZVIS010000033.1:0-17230 GCA_964627355.1 uncultured Rhodobacterales bacterium | reverse complement strand
GAGCGGCGCTTCTTCCCCTCGTCGGCGATGGCAAGGCTTTCGTTGATCGTGGCGATCAGCGTGGCGTTCGCCTTCTTCACCGCCTCGATGTCGAAGACGCCGCGCTCCATCTCGGTGCGCACGACGCGGTTGGCCTGCTGCAGGTTCTCGGCATTGGCGGTCAGCAACTCGTTCGTCAGGTCGTTGGCACCCCGGATCGCCTCGGCGGCCTCGCGCGACCGCTGGATGGTGACCGCCTGCGCCAGCTGCGTCTCCCACAGGGGCACGGTGTTCACGAGGGTCGAGTTGATCTTCGTCACCAGCGACTTGTCGTTCTCCTGCACCAGCCGGATCGAGGGCAGCGACTGCATCGTGACCTGCCGCGTCAGCTTCAGGTCATGAACCCGGCGTTCCAGATCGTCGCGCGCGGACCGCAGGTCGCGCAACTCCTGCGCCACCTTGACCTGCTCGTTCTCGGGCGCTGCATTGACCGAGGCTTCCTTGGCCGGGATCGTGGTGGTGTCCAGTTCCTTGATCTTGGCCTCACCCGCCGCGATGTAGAGGGCCAGCTCGTCATAGAAGTTCAGGGTCTTTTCATACAGGATATCAAGCGCCTTGATGTCCTTCAGCAGCGTGTGTTCGTGCTTCAGCAGGCTTTCGGTGATCTTGTCGATCTGGCCCTGCACCGTCTCGAACCGCGACAGGAAATTGGCAAAGGGGGCGGCCCGGCCCAGCAGGCGTTCCCACCAGCTGGCCTTACGACGCACATCCAGTTCGCTGACCGAAAAGCCCCGGATCGTCGTCACGATGTCCCGCAGCGAGTCCCCGGCGGGCCCCACGTCCTTGTTCTTCACATCGGCCAGCATTTCCTGGCTGATGACCTGCAATTCGGCCTGGGCCTTGGACCCGAACGAGATGATCGACTGCGTGTTTGTCATGTCGAGTTCCGCCATCCGCTTGCGGATGTCCTCGGCGACCGGGGCAGGGGCGGCCTCCAGCGGCACCAGCTCGCGCCCGGGCTCGGGCAGGACGACGGCGGTGACTTTCTCGACTTCGGCGAGGGCCGCTGCGGCCTCGGTGCGGATGGTGCTGGCCATGGGGTGCGTCTTCCTTGTCAGGGCCGCCTCAGGCGGGCCGATTTCCCGTGTTCCCCGCTAGCGCACAATGCTGCGCCTGCACAGGGCGTTGTTGCGACTCTGCGACAGGTCGTGGCCGAATGCCAGCACGGTTTTGTGACGGACCGCACGGCGGCCGGGCAAAAACCCGCCGAATTCAGCTTTCCAGTTTCAGCCGGTCCCGCAGCACCCCGATTTCCACGTCGAGGTCGGTCTTGCCGTTCTCCAGCAGTTTCGCGGTACGGTCGGCAAAGTTGGTCTCAAGGTCGTCGAGAAGGGCCGTGTAATCCGCCAGCGCCTGCGGATCGCGGTTCTGCGCGTAAAGGTCGGCGAACTTGACCGAGGCATCGCGCGCACCCATCAGATAGACGCCCAGATACTTGCGCGCCGCCGTCAGGTCGCGCGGGTCGCCCTCGACCGTGCGGAACATCTGCCGCGCGGTGGCGGCAAAGCGGTCCACCCGCCCCTCCAGCCGCCGGTCCCCGGCGCGCAGGATCGCATCCTTCATCGCCTTGAGGTGCTTCTCCGCCTCGTCCACGGCACTCGCCACCCGCTCGGTCTGGAAGGCGTCGATCCCCTCGGCGCCCTTGTCGGACAGGGGGTCGGGGCCAAAGGCCGCGATGTGCAGGACCGCCCCGATCAGGCCCAGTGCAGCCGCAATCACCGGCCCATGACCCGAGTAGAAGGTAGAAAGCGCCAGCCCCGCCCCCATCAGGACGCTGCCGAAGATCTTGCGCGGGATCGCCGGACGGCGGGCGACCTTGCGGCTGTCGTACGCCTCTTGCGCCAGGATCCCCTCGCGCGTCAGCCAGGCCGCCAGCATCAGCAGCGCAAAGGTCCCCAGCCCCGCGATCAGGTCTGCCGGCTCCCCCAGAAAGGCCCGCCACGCGAAAAGGAACGGCAGGACGAACAGAAGGTTCGCGCGGAACCCCGCCCGCGTCGGGCGCTGCCCGTCAAAGGGGTGGGCCTGCGCCGGCTGGCCCGGTTTCGCCCCATCGACCTTTGCGTCGGGGCTGTACTTCCCGCCATAGCGCTGTGCCATCACGCCGCCCCCAGAAAGGCGACGTAAAGGACCAGAGCCACGAGCAGGATGTAGGCCGTGCTCTGCAATCCCGATGCCTGCATGATTGCGCCTCTTGCTGCCTATCCGTCGCGACCATAGCCGAGAGGGCCGCCCGCTGCCAGCGCCGAGGCGCTGTCACTCGCCCTTGCGCGGGGGGCGGGGACGTGACGGTGCAGGACTGGCGGGGCGGGGCGCGCGGGGGGACTTGGGTCCGTCGGCGCTGCCGGTCCGGGGGGCAGCTGACGCGGGTTGCGCAGGTCGGGGGGCGCGGGCGGGCTTGCCTCCGGCGGGTGTGCCGGGCCGAGACGCAGGGGCTGCGGCCTGAGCGGGGCGGGGCGCGCGGGCGGGTTTGGCGCCCGCCGCAGCCTCCGGTCGCTGCCGCGGGCCTCCGGTGCCTTTGGAGGAGAAGGTGCGAACCTTTCTCGGCCCGCCTTCGGGGGTCAGGTCGGTCGTCCGTCCGGGGGCGCGGCGGGGCTTGGTGGTGCGCCCCGCAGCGGTCTCGCTTGCCTCGTCGTGCGCCGCCACCTCCAGCCCCAACTGGTCGCGCAGCACGCGTCCCTTCACCTCTTCGACCTCGCCGGGTTTCATCTCGTTCAGCCGGAAGGGGCCATAGCTGACCCGGATCAGCCGGTTCACTGTCAGGCCGATCGCGTTCATCGCCCGCCGGATCTCGCGGTTCTTGCCTTCGCGCAGGCCCACCGTCAGCCAGGCATTCGCCCCCTGATGGCGGTCAAGCTTGACCTCCATCGGCTGGAACGCCTCGCCTTCCACGCTGATCCCCTTGCGCAGCGGGTCGAGGTCCGGGTCCGTCGGGTTCCCCTTTACCCGTACCCGGTACTTCCGCAGCCAGCCGGTCGAGGGCAACTCCAGCCGCCGCTTGAGCTCGCCGTCATTCGTCAGCAGCAACAGCCCCTCTGACGTCAAATCCAGCCGCCCGATGGTCATCACGCGTGGCAACTCGGGCGGCAGCGCGTCAAAGATCGTCGGGCGGCCCTTTTCGTCCGAGGCGGATGTCACCAGCCCGTCGGGCTTGTAGTAGAGCCACAGCCGCGCGGGTTCCGCGGCCGCAATCGCCTCGCCCCGCACGGTGATCCGGTCGGCGGGCAGGACGTTGAGGGCAGGGCTGTCGATGACCTTGCCGTTCACCGCAACCTCGCCCAGTTCGATCATCCGCTCGGCCTCGCGCCGCGAGGCGACGCCCGCGCGCGACAGGACCTTGGCGATACGCTCGCCGGGAGTGGCCTTGGGCGCGGGCTTTGCGGCGGGCTTGCGGGCGGCAGGTTTGCGGGCGGGGGGTGGCTTGGTGTCGGTCACGGGCGATCCTTCGACCGCGGGACGGGCGGCACCAGCGGGGGTTTTCCACCCCCGCACCCCCGGAGGATACTTGGAGGCAAAAGAAGGGGCAAGGCGAGGTTGCTTTCGCGAGGGCCTGCGGGCACACCCGGGGGCATGAGCGGGTTCCGGTCCTTCATGGAAATTGCGCTGGACGAGGCGCGGGCGGCGGGCGCGCGGGGCGAGGTTCCCGTGGGCGCGGTCGTGGTGTCTGCGGGCGAGGTCGTGGCGCGGGCAGGCAACCGGACGCGCGAGATGGCCGATCCCACGGCGCATGCCGAGATGCTGGCGATCCGCGCGGCCTGTGCCGCCACCGGGCAGGAGCGGCTGGAGGGGTTCGATCTTTACGTGACGCTGGAGCCTTGTGCGATGTGCGCGGGCGCCATCGCGGCGGCGCGGATCGCACGACTGTACTATGGCGCGGCGGATCCGAAATCCGGGGGCGTGGCACAGGGCGCGCGGGTCTTTGCGCATCCGCAGTGCCACCACGCGCCCGAGGTCTATGACGGGATCGCGGGGGCCGAGGCCGCGACCCTGCTGCGCGAATTCTTTGCCGCGCGGCGCGGCTAGGGCCCTTGCCCGCCCGCGCGCCCCGCGTTACCCCGTCCCCATGGCCACCACGATCCCCCAAGACGCCCCGCTGACAGCGGGAGACCACGCGCGCGCGACGCTGACGCTTGGCCTGCCCTTGATCGGCAGCCATCTGGCGCAGATGGCGTTGCATGTGACGGACACGATCATCGTGGGCCGCTATGGGGTGACGGAGCTGGCGGCCGTGGTCCTCGGCTCATCGAGCTTCTTCATCGTGTTCATCCTCGGCGCAGGCTTTGCGCAGGCGGTGATGCCGATGGTGGCGGCGGCGCTTGGCCGCAACGACGAGACGACGGTACGCCGCGACACGCGGATGGGGATGTGGCTGTCGATCGCCTTCGGGCTGGCGGTGCTGCCTGTGTTCCTGTTCTCGGGACCCATCCTGCGGCATCTGGGCCAGCAGCCCGATGTGGCGGCGCTGGCGGGGCAGTATCTGGCCATCGCCGGGCTGGGAATGATCCCGGCGCTGCTGGTGCGGGTTCTGTCGAACTACCTTGCGGCACTGGAGCGGACGCGGATCGTGCTGGTGGTGACGTTGGCGGCGGTGGTGGTGAACGCCGCCCTCAACTGGGTGCTGGTGTTCGGCAACCTCGGCGCGCCGGAGCTTGGCGTCGCGGGGTCGGCCATTGCCACGGTGGCGACGCAGATCATCACCTTTGTCGCCCTTGCCCTCTATGCCGCGCGCGAGCCCGCGTTGCGCCGCTTCCGCCTGTTCCAGCGGTTCTGGCGGGCGGACCCGCAGGCGTTGGTGCAGGTGTTCCGCCTCGGCTGGCCCATCGGGCTGACAAGCGTGGCGGAGGGTGGGCTCTTCCAGGCGTCGGTCCTGATGATGGGGATGATCGGGACGGTGGAACTGGCCGCGCACGGCATCGCCATGCAGGTCGCCTCGATCACCTTCATGGTGCATGTGGGCCTGTCGAGTGCCGCGACCGTGCGGACGGGTCGCGCCCTCGGTCGCGGCGATGCGGGGGGCTTGCGGCTGGGGGCCAAGGTGGCGGTCGGGCTGTCCTTGTGCTTCGTACTGGCCACGGTGGCGCTGTTCCTGACCTTCCCCGCGCCGATCATCGGGCTGTTCCTGAACCCCGCCGACCCCGAGGCCACGGCCATCGTCGCCTTCGGCACGGTCCTTTTGGCGCTGGCGGCGGCGTTCCAGGTGGCGGATGCGATGCAGGTGATGGCGCTTGGGCTCTTGCGCGGCGTGCAGGACACGCGGGTGCCGATGGTGCTGGCGGTGGTCAGCTACTGGGTGATCGGGATCCCCTGCAGCTATGTTCTCGCCTTTCCGCTGGGATACGGCGGCGTGGGCCTCTGGGTCGGGCTGGTGATCGGGCTGACCGTCGCGGCGGCGCTGCTCATGCTGCGCTTCTGGCGGCGGCTGCCCGATTAACCTCGCAGTCTAGGCGGGCGGGCGAAGGCGCCCTTCCGACAGGGGAACCGCCGCGCCGCCGACATGCACGGCGCCGATCCGGCCCCCGGTCACGGTGACGCTCAGGTCAAGGCGGCTGGGTCGCCCCATCTGCGCGCCCTGCCGGAGAGTGAACCGCGTCTCCCCTTCGGCCAGCACCCCCGCCGCGTGCAAGGCGCCCGCAAGGATCGCGGTGGCCGAGCCTGTCGCCGGATCCTCGGGGATGCCTGCGGTGGGCGAGAACATCCGCGTCTCGAGGTCGGTCTCGATTCCCGGCGCATGGAGGAAGGCACTGTCCACCCCCGCCGCCGTCATCAGCGCCGACCATGCAGGCTCGCGCGGCGCGGCCTCAGCGAGGGCCGCCGCATCCGCCACCGGCACGATCAGGAAGGTCGGCCCGCCCCGCCACACCCCCGCCCGATGCGCCCCCCGCCCGATCTGCGCGGGTGACAGACCCAAGGCCCCCGCCACCTGCACCGGATCAGCCTCGCCCACCTGCACCGGCAGCACCGGCGCCGCAAAGCGCCCGCGTGTGATCCCGCCCCGCCGGGTCAGGGCCACGGGCACCAGCCCCGCCTCTTCCTCCAGCACCACCGTCGCGTCCCAATCGCCCTCGCCATGTTCCAGTCCGGCCAGCAGGACAGCACAGCCCAGCGTCGGGTGGCCGGCAAAGGGGATCTCCGCCGTGGGAAAGAAGATCCTCACCCGCGCGGGATTCGCGGCATCACGCGGCGCCATGACGAAGATCGTCTCGGACAGGTTGAACTCGCGCGCAATGGTCTGCATCTGCGCCGTGCTCAGGCCATCCGCCCCCAGCACGACGGCCAAAGGGTTACCTGTATAAGGCGTCTCGGTGAACACATCGAGCGTGTGGAAGGTCAGCATGCCGTGGCCCTTTCGATGATTGCGGCAATCTCTGCGGCCGCCTCGGCCGTGCCCCAGGGCGGGTTGACGACGAACATCCCCGAGCCGACCATCCGGTGCCCGGGCCGCACCGGGGGAAAGCGCACCTCATGCCGCAGGGCTTCCGGAAAGGCCGACCCCAGCTTGCCCAGCATGGCTGTGTGCGGCCCATCCGACAGGATCGGATACCACAGCGCCAGCACCCCCACGTTCCACTTCGCGGCAGCCTTCACCAGCACCGTCGGCACCACCTCGTAATCCGCCTTCACCTCCCACGAGGGGTCCACCAGCATCAGCCCCCGGCGCGGCGTCGGCGGAGCCAGCGCCAGCGCCATGGCGAGGCCATCCTCGCGCCGCACATGCGCCCCCCAGGGGGCCATCGCGGCGGCCAGCGCCGCATGCTCCTGCGGGTGCAGGTCGGCCAGATGCATCACATCGCCATCCCGCAACGTCAGTGCCGCGATCAGGGGCGACCCCGGATAGGCCGTGGCGCCATGGCGCGCCCTTACCTCCGCCAGCCTGCGCCGATAAGGATGGTCCGCCGCAAACAACCCCTCCGCCCGCCCGACGCCCGCCGCCGCCTCGCCCGTCTTGACCGCCTCGGGCGACGCCAGATCATAAAGCGCCCGGCCCGCATGCGTCTCGATATAGGTCAGCGGCTTGTCCTTCTGAGTCATGTAGCCCAGCATCGCCGCCAGCATCGCGTGCTTGTGCACGTCCGCCAGATTTCCGGCATGGTAAAGGTGCTGGTACGAGAGCATGGCCATGGACTAGTCTGCCGTTCCGCAGCGCGCAATCCCCGCCGCAAAGGCGGTTGATGCCGCAGGGGCTTCCCTTTAAGGAGGCTCAACCAACGGGACGGGGGGCGATCTTGCTGCAGGACATCTTCACCGAGATCTTCACCGGCCCGGGTCTGACCGCGCTTGGTCAGGTCATCATGATCGACCTTGTGCTGGCGGGCGACAATGCGGTGGTCATCGGCCTTGCCGCCGCCGGCCTGCCGCGCGAGCAGCGCAACAAGGCCATTCTCATCGGCATCATCGCCGCGACCGTGCTGCGGATCGGCTTTGCCCTCATCACCACGACCCTCCTCGGGATCACCGGCCTGCTCTTGGCCGGGGGCGTCTTGCTGCTCTGGGTCTGCTGGAAGATGTACCGCGAGCTGCGCAGCGGACACGAGGCGCATGAGTCCGATGCGCAAGAGGCGCTGGCAGATGCCGACCTCAATGCCGACGGGTCCGTCGCAGGCCGCGCACCCCGCAAGACGCTCGGCCAGGCCGCCCTGCAGATCGTCATCGCCGACGTCTCGATGAGCCTCGACAACGTGCTCGCCGTGGCGGGCGCCGCGCATGACCATCCGTCCGTCCTCTTCATCGGGCTGATCCTGTCCATCGCCCTGATGGGCCTCGCCGCCACCTTCGTCGCGCGGCTTCTGTCCAAGTACCGCTGGATCGCCTGGGTCGGCCTTGTGCTGATCCTCTATGTCGCGCTCAAGATGATCTATGACGGGTCGCTGGACGTGATGGGCAAGGGCCCGCACAGCCAGCCCGATCAGCCCGCAGCCCACGGCTCCCCCTGAGGGGCCTAGGGGCCTATCGGATCCGGCTGGTTTCCGGGCCACGTATCGCTGTCCGAGGGCAACCAGGTGCAGTCGCCCCCGGGCAGCACCAGTTCTTGCCGTTCGAACCAGAGATCCCCCCGCGCGAACTCGGCCAGAAACCCCCCGTTCACCTGATACCACCGACCCTTGCCCCAGACGCTGTGCAAGGCATCGCAATCCTTGCCAAATGCGATGACCGCAGGCCCCCGCTCGATCCGGTGATCCTCCCACGGCTCGAACCGCGCAAAGGCCTTCGGGTAAACCGAGGTCAGCACCACCCCATGCGCGTTGAACACCGCAACGTATTCATCCCCGGCATCCGAGAAGAAGCTGCCTTCCGCAAGGGCGGGTCCCGCCACCAGCGCCAGCACCACACAAAGCCTCCTCAATGCGCCTCAGCCCAGTTCAGCCCCCGCCCGGACTCCACCGTCAAGGGCACCGACAGGTGAACAGCGGGGTGCGACGCCCCCTCCATCACCTCTTTCGCAATGGCCGACAGGCGGTCCGCCTCGCCCTCCGCCACCTCGAACAGCAATTCGTCATGCACCTGCAACAGCATCTTCGCGTCGATCCCCGCAATCGCCGCAGGCATCCTTATCATCGCCCGCCGGATCACATCCGCCGCCGTCCCCTGAATGGGCGCGTTGATCGCCGCGCGGCGGGCAAAGCCTGCGCCGGGGCCCTTGGCGTTGATATCCGGCGTATGGATCTTGCGGCCGAACAGCGTCTGCACGAACCCGTTCGCCTTGGCGAAGGCCACCGTCTGGTCCATGTATTCCCGTATCCCCGGAAACCGCTCGAAGTAGCGGTCGATGAACCCCTGCGCATCCGCCCGGGGGATCCGCAGGTTCCGCGCAAGGCCAAACCCCGAAATCCCGTAGATGACGCCGAAATTGATCGCCTTCGCCTGCCGCCGCACCTCCGGCGTCATCTGGTCCAGCGGCACATTGAACATCTCGGACGCCGTCATCGCGTGAATGTCGATCCCCTCCTTGAAGGCCTGCTTCAGCGCGGGAATGTCCGCGATATGCGCCAGAATCCGAAGCTCGATCTGGCTGTAGTCGAGGCTCACCAGAACCCGCCCCTTCGGCGCCACGAAGGCCTGCCTTATCCGCCGCCCCTCTTCCGTCCGCACCGGAATGTTCTGCAGGTTCGGATCGGTCGAGGCGAGCCGCCCCGTGTTCGCCCCCGCAATCGAGTACGACGTATGCACCCGCCCCGTCTCGGGGTTGATCGCGGTCTGAAGCGCATCGGTGTAGGTCGATTTCAGCTTGGACAACTGCCGCCAGTCCAACAGCCGCGCGGCCAGCAAAGCACCCTTCGGATGCGTGTCCTCCAGCGTCGTGATATCCTCCAGCACATCCGCCCCGGTGGCATAGGCCCCGGTCTTGCCCTTTTCGCCCCCCGGCACCCCCATCTCATCGAACAGGATCTCCCCAAGCTGCTTGGGAGAGCCAACATTAAATGGCCGCCCCGCAATCTCATGCAGTTCCGCCTCCAGCCCTGCCATCTTTTGCGCAAAGGCGTTGGACATGCGCGACAGCGTATCGCGGTCCACCTGAATGCCCGCCATCTCCATGTCCGCCAGCACCGGGACAAGCGGGCGCTCAAGCGTCTCATACACCGTCGTCACCCGCGCCCGGTGCAACTGCGGCTTGAACGTCCGCCACAGGCGCAGGGTCACATCCGCATCCTCGGCGGCATAGCGCACGGCATCGGCCAAAGGCACCCGGTCGAACGTCACCTGCGCCTTGCCCGATCCCAGCAAGCCCTTGATCGGAATGGGCACATGCCCAAGGTAGGTCTCGGACAACCCATCCATCCCGTGCCCATGCAGCCCCGCATGCATCGCATAGGACATCAGCATCGTGTCCTCGATCGGGGTCATGCGGATGCCGTGGCGGGCGAAGATCTTCCAGTCGTACTTCATGTTCTGGCCGATCTTGAGGATGCTTGCGTCCTCCAGCACCGGCCGCAGCGCCGCCAGAACCGTCTCCAGACCCAACTGCCCCTCGACCAGCTTGGAGGACCCGAAGAGGTCCCCGCCCCCCGCCGTATGCCCCACCGGAATATAGCAGGCCGCCCCCGGCTCTACCGACAGAGAGATCCCCACCAACTCCGCCCGCATCTCGTCGAGACTCGTCGTCTCGGTATCGATGGCGACCCACCCCCGCTCGCGGATCAGCGCAATCCATCGGTCAAGCGCCGCCATCTCCGTCACCGCCTCATAGGCGTCATGAGCGAAGGGGATCACCTCTGCAGCCTTCTCCTCCACCACAGCAGGCCCCTCGGGCACCGCCGGGGCCGCGACCTTCAGCCGTTCCGCCACCCGCCGCGTCAGGGTCCGGAACTCCATCTCGGTCAGGAAGGCCATGACCTTCTCGGCGTCCGGCAGCCGCACCTCCAGATCGTCGAGGCCCACATCCAGCGCCACATCGCTGCGAAGGGTCACCAGATCGCGCGAAATCCGGATCAGGTCCGCATTCTCGACCAAGGCCTCGCGCCGCTTCGGCTGCTTGATCTCGCCCGCGCGCGCCAAGAGCGTATCCAGATCGCCATATTCCTGAATAAGCAGCGCCGCCGTCTTCAGCCCGATCCCCGGCGCCCCCGGCACGTTGTCGACCGAATCCCCGGCCAGCGCCTGCACATCCACCACCCGCTCGGGCGGGACGCCGAACTTCTCGATCACCTCGTCCCGGTCGATCCGGCGGTCCTTCATCGGGTCGCGCATCACCACGCCGCCGCCCACAAGCTGCATGAGATCCTTGTCCGACGAGATGATGGTGCAGGCCCCCCCCGCCTCCACCGCCATCCGCGCCAAGGTCGCGATGATGTCGTCCGCCTCGAAATTCTCGGTCTCCAGACAGGCCACATTGAACGCCCGCGTCGCATCCCGCGTCAGGGGGAACTGCGGGCGCAGATCCTCGGGCGGCTCGGGCCGCTGCGCCTTGTAAAGGGGGTAGATCTCGTTCCGGAAGGTCTTGGATGAAAAGTCGAACACCGCCGCAATATGCGTCGCGGCCTCGGCGCCCCGGTCCTTGGTGATCTCGTTCCACAGGATGTTGCAGAACCCCGCCACCGCCCCCACCGGCAACCCGTCCGACTTCCGCGTCAGCGGCGGCAGCGCGTGATAAGCACGAAAGATATAGGCCGAGGCATCGATCAGATGCAGGTGGCACCCCTTGCCGAACGTCATTCGCGCCTCCGTCCCGTTTGCCGCAACTCTTCGCACGATCCCGCGCCCTATGCTACCGTCCCCGGCATGCGGCGTTTGGGTTGGGCAATGCTGGGAGCAATCGCGGGCGGGGCAGGGGCCATCGCCCTCTGCGTCGTGGCGGCTTGGGCCTTCGACATCACACAGGCCGAGGGCGCCTATGCCATGCAGGTCGCCTTCTTCTGGACGCCCCTCGGCATCGTCGCGGGGGCGATCACCGGCGCACTCCTCCCGCGCCGCCGTTAACCCCTTCATCTTGGTTCAAATATCCCACGGGGGGTGATGAGCGATCAGAAAACGTCCAGTGGACGTTTTCCGCGAAGAACGCCCGGCCCGTGGCCGGGCTGGGGGGTGTGAAACCCCCGCTCCGGCAGAGACATCAGGCGCCTACCCCGCCAACCCGTTCCACCACAGCGACAACCGCACCGCCTGCGGCGTAGGAGTCCAGACCCCGAACGGCAGCCCCGCCGCGCGCAACCGCTCCCCAACCCAGACATTGCAGGTCCGCATCAGGTGAAAGCGTCCGGCGGCAGGGAAAAACGCATCTGTATCGGTAAAGCCCGGATAGGGCAGGGGCGCCACGCCCGCATCCCCCGCAATCGCCCCGACCAGCGCCTCGAAAGCAGGCCCGGGCAGCGTCAGCCACGTCACCGGCGCGCCGGCCGCCACCGGCCCGATCACGTCCAGCCGCATCACCGCCACATCGCCCGTCGCCGCCTGCGCGATCGTCGCGGGCGCCATGTCGGCCAGCGTCTCGGTGCTCGTATAGAACCCCCGCGCGCCCCACCCAACGATCAGCCATTCCGCCCCAGGATGCCGCACCGGCACGCCCGCCCCTTCGGCAAAGGCGAACTGCTCTCGCACCCCCTCCGTCAGCGGCAGAAGAAAGTCATAGTGGATCGGCCCCGCCACCAGCCCCACGCGCTCCACGCCCGCGCCGGGGGCCACCGCCGCCGCCGGTCCCGGCACCAAAGCGCCCGCCAGCCCGGCGAGCAGCCAGACCACCACCGGCAGAACGGGAACAAGGATCAGCGCCAGCGCCATCCGCGCGGCGCGCCGCATCCTAGTGGTCGCCGCCCGCTTGCGCGCGGTCGATCACATAGCGCTTGTCGCAATAGCCGCATTCGACCCAGCCGCGATCCTCGGGGATCACCAGCCAGACGCGCGGATGGCCAAGCGCGCCCCCCCCTTCGCTGCTCCCGCCGTCGCAGGCGACCTTCCAGGTGGTCACCGTCTGGGTCTCGGGGGCGTCATGGGCGGTCATGCGGCGGCTCCTTGCAGGCTCGCCCGGACCATAGCCTCAGCGCGTCAGCCGCGCAACGATGCGGCGGGTCAGCGGGGCCACGATCAGGACCGTCGGAAAGGCCACCGCCCAGGAAAACGCCCAACTGGTCATCCAGCTCTGGAAGACTCCCGGGACCAACCCCATCGCCCGCCCTGTGGCGATGCCCGAGACGATGCAGGACATCATCCCCGACAGGATCAGGCCAAAGAGATAGGGGGCAAAGCGGGCGGGAATCATCATGGGCCTCCGGGACGCGGCGACCATGCCCCCGCTGCGCTTCGCCAGCAACCCGTCACGCAGAGGCACGTCGCCACGCCTGCCACCAGGCCACCCACAGCGCCGCCACCTCCGCCGGGTCCCCTGCGTGCACCCGCGCGCCAAGCGCAAAGGCCTCGACCTCCAGCGCCCCCTGCGCCCGCCGTGCCCGCACCCGCAACTCCGCCGCCTCGGCAGCAAGGCCGCCCGGCAAGCTATCCAGCCACCCCTCGAATACCGCCAGATCGTGGTGGTCGCCAAGCGCCTCTCCCAGCCGGTTCGACGCGACCTCGAGGGGTTTCATCACCTCGGGCCACACCGGCTCGAAGAGCCGCGCCTGATACCAGCCGTCCTTCACGCGCTTGCGCCAGTCGTGCAAGGCCTCGGGCTCGCGCGTCTTGCGGGCGGCGGCCATCGCCTGCACGGCGCGGGCGCGGGTGCGCGCCAGCCCCTCGGCCAGCACCTCCGCCTCGCGCCCCTTCACCCGCCATGTCCCCACCCGCGACTGCACCCCCGCCAGCACCGCCCGGAAGGCCGCCGTGCGGGCGTCTTGCGCCGGATCCGCCGCCGCCCGCTCCATCCGCTGCACCAGATGGGCGCGCACCGCGCCGCCCTCGGGCAGAAGTTTGTCATGCGTGGCCAGCATCACCTCGGCGTCCCGCAGCGCCGACAGCCCCCCCGCCGCATCCCGCAACAGCGCATTCTCCGCCGCTCCGCCCGGAAAGCCCGCCCGCACCAGCCGCAGCAGGGCGCGCAGCTTCTTCACCCGCTTGCGGCTGTCGTGCACGGCCCCCTTGGCCCCCGGCGCATGCGCCAGCGCCGCAGAAAGTTCCGATCCCGCGATGCGCCGCAGCGCGTCGGTCAGGCTCGCGTCGTCGTGATGCAGCGAAAAGGCCATGCAGGCTCCTCTTGCCCGGGCAGGGACGGGTGCTAGACCTTATCCGATGGTCATACGGAGACAAGCCATGCGTCTCGCCGTCCTTTCCCCCCTGATCCTCGCCGCAGCGCTTGCGCTGACCTCGCCCGCCACAGCGCAGGACGCCGGCATCGAGAACACGATCCGCAGCCAGTTCGACGCCTTCCTCGCCGACGACTTCGCCCGTGCCTTCACCTTTGCCTCGCCCACCATCAAGGGCATCTTCGGCACGCCCGAGAATTTCGGCGCGATGGTGCGGCAGGGCTATCCGATGGTCTATCGGCCCAGTGACGTGCAGATGCTGGAACGGAGGGAGGTCGCGGGCACGCAGGTGCAGCGCGTGCTGGTGACCGACCAGTCCGGCCGCACCCACGTCCTCGACTACCAGATGGTCGAGACGCCCGAGGGCTGGCAGATCAACGGCGTGCAGCTTCTGCCGGGGATCGGCGTCGGGGCCTGACGGGCTGCCACGCGCAACCAGAGCTTTCCCGAGTTCAATGGCCAAGGCCGTCGCCTTGGCCACGCCGTACGTTCCCCGCTGGACCGGTCGGGGGCCAAAGCCCCCGGCCCGCGCCTGCCTGCCCCCTGGCAGGCGCGATTCCGCGCCCGCTCAGGCAGGCGCTGGCCTCTGTTGTGCTTGTGGAGACGGTCGGATGGCACCGTTCCGCTGCGGGCGGGGAAAGGCGGTGCCTTTCCTGATCCGCCCGATCCCAGCGCCCGGCAGGGGGCAAAGACCACCTCACCCACCCTTCCACCATCAGGTGAATCGCTTGACGCCGCCCCCGTTTCCCCTTAGACGCCCCCGGATGAGCGCGGTGTCGCTGCCCTTCGGGCGGCCCTGCCCGGATTTTTGAACAGTCGGCCCCTGCAAGCCGGGCCAGAACAAGGAATGTGACGATGTCGCGCGTCTGCGAACTCAGTGGCAAGGGCCCGATGTCCGGGAACAACGTCAGCCACGCCAACAACAAGACCAAGCGGCGCTTCCTGCCGAACCTGAACGAGGTCACGCTGATCTCGGACATCCTCGGCCAGGCCTTCCGCCTGCGCATCTCGTCGCACGCGCTGCGCACCGTGGACCACCGCGGCGGCCTCGACGCCTTCCTCGCCAAGGCGAAAGAGGACGAGCTGTCGCCCAAGGCGCTGAAGATCAAGCGCGAGCTGGAGAAGAAAGCCGTCGCTGCCACCGCTGCCGCCTGACTGTCTGTACGACGCCCAAATCAAAGGCCCCGCGCACCTGCGGGGCCTTTCGCATTGCGCGCATGCGCCGCCTTTCCCCGGGGACCGAGGGCAGCTATCAGGGGCCATCATGCTTCGTCACCCCGCCCTTGCGCTGATCCTTGCTCTGATTCTGGCGCTCGCCTCGCAGACAGTGGCGGTCGCGCGCACGGCTATGTCGGCCCCGGGGATGGAGATGACGCTCTGCACCGGCGACGGCCCGGTGACCGTCACGCTGGACGCGCAGGGCAATCCCGTCGCCCCGTCGCACCACTGCCCGGCCTGCATCCTCGCCCTTTTGCTGCCGCCCACCGCCACGGCCCCCGGGCAGCCGCCGCACAGCCTGCGGCCCCTCTCGCCCGCGCAGGCGGCCCTGTTGGCGGTGCGCGGCCCGTCCCACACGACGCCGCCCGCCCGCGCCCCGCCCCTCTCGGCCTGATCCCGCTCCGTTCCCGATCAACCGACAGGACACATCATGCTGAAACCGCTTCTCGCCGCCGCCCTCGCGGCGCTTCTCGCCACCGCTGCCCTTGCCCATGACGGCCCCCATGTCGAGGACGCCTATGCCCGCGCCTCGGCCAATTCGGGTGCGGTCTTCCTGACGATCGTCAACCATTCCGACCAGCCCGACCGCCTGCTCTCCGCCACTTCGGACGTGGCACAGCGGGTGGAACTGCACACCCACAAGGAAGATGCCAACGGCGTCATGCAGATGCTGCAGGTCGAGGAGGGCTTCGCCATTCCCGGCGGCGGCACCACCAAGCTGGACCGGGGCGGCGACCACATCATGCTGATGGGCCTCAGCCGCCCGCTGGCGCAGGGCGATACCGTCACCCTCACCCTGACCTTCGAACGCGGAGAGGTCGTGACCCTCGACGTGCCCGTGGACAACGACCGCAAACCCGAAGGCCACGGCGCGATGGACCATTCCGGCCACGCGGGCCATTCGACACCCTGACCCATCTGGCCCGCGTCCCCCGGGCGCGGGCCCGCCCAAAGGCTCCGCATGCTGCCCTTCCTCACCCTCGACGACGCCCTGACCCCCGACGCCTGCGAGGCCCTGATCGCCCGGGCCGCCACCGCCCCCGCCCGCGATGCCCGCCTTCAGGGCGGCGCCACCGCCCATGACCTCCGTCGCGCCGACCTCGTCTGGCTCGACGACCTGCCCGACACCGCCCCCGTCATGGACGCCATGATCCGCACCGTGGCCGAGGCGAACCGCAGCTTCGCCTTCGCCCTCGACGACTTCGCCGAAAGCGCGCAGTTCGCCCGTTACGATGCCGCCCGACAGGGCCATTTCGACTGGCATTCGGACATCGGCCGCCAGGGCCTCGCCGCCCGCCGAAAGCTCACGATGGTCGTGCAACTCTCCGACCCCGCCGCGTACGAAGGCGGCACCCTCCAGCTTCGCCCCGACGCCGCCGAACACGCCGCCCCCCGCACCCGCGGCAGCGCCACGCTCTTCCCCAGCTTCGTCCTCCACCGCGTGACGCCGGTCACCCAAGGCACCCGCTGGTCCCTCACCCTCTGGGCCCACGGCCCCGCCTTCCGCTGACCCTTGCCCCATTCTTCGTCCACAAATATCCCGGGGGGGTGCGGGGGGGCTGGCCCCCCCGCCTTCTTCGGAAAGGCCCTCTATGCCCACCCCCCGCACCCGCGCCCGCCGCCTGCACCACAAGGCCGCCTACGACCGCGCCACCATCGACGCGATCCTCGACGCGATGCCGGTCGCGCATGTGGGGCACCTTCTCGACGGCCACCCCGTCGTCACCCCCACCCTGCAATGGCGCGACGGGGACCGCATCTTCTGGCACGGCTCCTCGGCCAGCCGGATGATCCGCCGCGCAGGCGGAATGCCCGTCTGCGTCACTGTCACCCTGACCGACGGCATGGTCCTCGCCCGTTCCGGCCTTGAGCACTCGGTCAACTACCGCTCGGTTATGGTGTTCGGCGTAGCCGAACAGGTGACCGGCTCCGCCGCCAAGACCGCTGCCCTCAAGACCATGATGGACCGCCTTTTTCCCGGCCGGTGGGAGCAGTTGCGCCCGATGACCGCGCAGGAACTGAAAGCCACCGCGATCCTCTCGCTTCCCCTCACCGAAGCCTCAGCCAAGATCGGCACAGGCTTCCCCACCGACCCGCCCGAGGATAGGACATGGCCCGTCTGGGCGGGTATCCTGCCGCTGTCTCTGACGACCGGCACCCCGATCCCCGACCCGCATCTGCCGCCGGGGTTAGCGGTGCCCGAGCACGTTTTGGGCTACCGCATCGGTTAATCCCGTCCGACGCTGCCCCGGGCGGATCAGGAAACGCATTGCGTTTCCCCGCCCGAAGCGCAACGACGCCACTCGACCCTA
>CAZVIS010000032.1:0-17640 GCA_964627355.1 uncultured Rhodobacterales bacterium | reverse complement strand
GCCAAGCCCACGGTGGTCATCGTGGGGCAGGGCGCGATCAATGAGGCAGATGGCGCGGCGGTGCTGGCCCATGCGATGCGGCTGGCCGAGAACTCGAACTCAAAGCTGCTCGTCCTGCACACGGCGGCCTCGCGCGTGGGCGCGATGGACGTGGGTTGCGTGACAGAGGGCGGGCTGACGGCGGCGACGGAAGGGGCCGAGGTGATCTTCAACCTCGGCGCCGATGAGGTCGAGATCGCGAAGGGGCCGCTGGTCATCTATCAGGGCAGCCACGGCGACCGGGGCGCGATGCGCGCCGACATTATCCTGCCAGGGGCCGCCTACACCGAGGAGAACGGCCTCTTCGTCAACACCGAAGGGCGGCCTCAATTGGCAATGCGGGCAGGTTTCGCGCCGGGCGAGGCGAAGGAAAACTGGGCGATCCTGCGGGCGCTGTCGGCGGAACTGGGCGCGGTGCTGCCGTGGGATTCGCTCGCGGCCCTGCGCCGGACGCTGATTGCGGCGCATCCGCATCTGGGGCGGATTGACGAGGTGCCGGTGAACGCCTGGTCGCCTCTGCCCCTCGCCGATCCGGCCAAGGCGACCTTCCGGCCTGCGATCCGCGACTTCTACCTGACAAACCCGATCGCGCGCGCCTCGTCCCTGATGGCGGAACTTTCGCGGCTTGCCGCCGAGCGGCAGGCCCCCCCGATGGCGGCGGAGTAGCAGATGGCGCGTCGTCTCTCCCTCGCGATGGCGGTGGCGGCATTGCCCGCCGCTGCCGCCTGCGCGCCGGGGCCCGAGGTCGCGCGCAGCGAGGCTGTCCCTGAGTATCGCGGGATCGAGACGGTGCTTCTGGACGACGATCTGGTGAACTTGCGCGTCGCCATGGCCGGTGGTCGCGGGCGCGAGGATGTGGACGCCTATGCCCGCTGCGCTGCGGCGCAGTATGCGTTGATACGGGGCTATGGATTTGCGCGTCACGTCCGCACCAACGTGGCGAAAAGCGGTGGCCTTTGGCGCGGCGATGCGGTTTACACCATCTCGGCCACGCTGCCGCGCGGCATACGCACGCTGGATGCCGAGGTGGTGGTGCGCGATTGCGGCAGTCAGGGCATACCGACGGTCTAGGGGAGCAGAACAAGAATGGACGGGTTCATGCAGACCGGGGCGGGGATCGCCCTTCTGATCGCGGCGCAAAGCCTGCTGGTCATCGGTTTCGTAATGATTTCGCTGCTGTTTCTGGTCTACGGTGACCGCAAGATCTGGGCCGCCGTGCAGATGCGGCGCGGGCCTAACGTGGTGGGCGCCTGGGGTCTGCTGCAGACGGTGGCCGACGCGCTGAAGTATGTCGTCAAGGAAATCGTGGTCCCCGCCGGGGCCGACCGGCCGGTCTTCTTCCTCGCGCCCATGCTGTCCTTCGTGCTGGCGGTGCTGGCCTGGGCCGTGATCCCCTTCAGCGACGGCTGGATCCTCGCGGACATCAACGTGGCGATCCTGTTCGTCTTTGCGGTGTCATCGCTGGAGGTCTACGGCGTCATCATGGGCGGGTGGGCGTCGAACTCGAAGTATCCCTTCCTCGGGTCCCTTCGGTCGGCGGCGCAGATGATCTCCTATGAGGTGTCCTTGGGCCTCATCATCATCGGGATCATCATCTCGACGGGATCGATGAACCTCTCGGCCATCGTCGCGGCGCAGGACACCGGCTATGGCCTCTTTGGCTGGTACTGGCTGCCGCACCTCCCGATGGTGGTCCTGTTCTTCATCTCGGCGCTGGCCGAAACGAACCGTCCCCCCTTCGACCTGCCCGAAGCCGAAAGCGAGTTGGTCGCGGGCTTCATGGTCGAATACTCCTCCACCCCCTACCTGCTGTTCATGGCCGGCGAATACATCGCGATCTTCCTGATGTGCGCGCTGATGTCCCTTCTGTTCTTCGGCGGCTGGCTATCGCCCATTCCGGGGCTGCCGGATGGCGCGCTGTGGATGGTCGCCAAGATGGCGTTCTTCTTCTTCCTCTTCGCGATGGTGAAGGCCATCGTGCCCCGCTACCGCTATGACCAGCTGATGCGGATCGGCTGGAAGGTGTTCCTGCCGATGTCGATCGGTTGGGTCGTGATCGTCGCGTTCCTGGCGAAATTCGAGGTGTTCGGCGGGTTCTGGGCCCGTTGGGCGATTGGAGGCTGACATGGCGAATATCGACTGGACCCGCGCCACCCGCTACTTCCTGCTCTTCGACTTCATCAAGGGGTTCGGCCTCGGCATGAAGTACTTCTTCGCGCCCAAGGCCACGCTCAACTACCCGCATGAGAAGGGGCCGCTCTCCCCTCGCTTCCGCGGAGAGCATGTCCTGCGCCGCTATCCCAACGGCGAAGAACGCTGCATCGCCTGCAAGCTCTGCGAGGCGATCTGCCCCGCGCAGGCCATCACCATCGACGCAGAGCCTCGGGAAGACGGGTCAAGGCGCACTACGCGCTATGACATCGACATGACGAAGTGCATCTACTGCGGCTTCTGCCAGGAGGCCTGCCCGGTGGACGCCATCGTCGAAGGGCCGAACTTCGAATTCTCGACCGAAACGCGGGAAGAGCTGTTCTACACCAAGGAGAAGCTCCTTGCGAACGGCGACCGCTGGGAAGCCGAGATCGCCCGCAACCTCGAACTGGATGCGCCCTACCGATGACTGATGCCTTCGCCAAGATGATGGCCGCGATGGTCGAGCAGGGGCAGCAGATGGCGCGGGCCTTCAACCCTGCGCTCGAGACCTTCAAGGTCAAGGGGTTCGAGGACATGATCCCCACCATGTCCAAGGATTTCATGGAGATGGCCTTTGGCCGCACCTTCAACAAGGACGGGCTGGACGCCAAGACGCGGATGCTTGTCACCATCGCCGCGCTCACCGTCCTCGGCGCGCAGGCCGAGACGCAGTTGAAGCTGACCGTCCGCCACGCGCTGGAAGCCGGGGCCACGCAGCGCGAGATTGCCGAAGTGATCTACCAGATGAGCATGTTTGGCGGCCTGCCCGCCATGCAGAAGGCGCTGGAAACCGCCCAGAGCGTCTTCGCGGAAACCGAGGAGAAACCGGCATGACCATCGCCGACCTTGCCTTTTACGCCTTCGCGATCACCGCCGTCGCGGCGGGCCTGATGGTCACCGTCAGCCGCAACCCGGTGCATTCGGTGCTGTGGCTGATCCTCGCCTTCCTCTCCTCGGCGGGCCTCTTCGTGCTTCTGGGGGCCGAGTTCGTGGCGATGCTGCTCATCATCGTCTATGTGGGCGCGGTGGCGGTGCTGTTCCTGTTTGTCGTCATGATGCTGGACGTGGACTTTGCCGAACTGAAGGGCGAGATGGCGCGCTACATGCCTTTGGCCCTGCTGATCGGGGTGGTGCTCCTGATGCAACTTGGGCTGGCCTATGGCGCCTGGGTGCAGGCGGACGGCGCCTTGGGTCTGCGCGGCGCGCCGACGCCGGATCTGGCCGAGGTCGAGAACACCCGCGCGCTCGGCCTGCTGATCTACGACAAGTACCTCCTCCTCTTCCAACTCGCCGGGATGATCCTCCTCGTCGCGATGATCGGCGCGATCCTTCTGACCCTGCGGCATCGGTCCGACATCAAGCGTCAGGACGTGCTGGCCCAGATGTACCGCGACCCGGCCAAGGCGATGGAGTTGGTGGACGTGAAGCCGGGGCAGGGGTTGTGATGCGGGGGCTTGGCTTGCTTCTTGGAGTCCTTTTGGTGGCCAAAGCGGCCAGCGCTTGTGAGCCTTCGTTGGAACCGCCCGAGAAACCGCTCCTCGTGAAGGGGGAGCAATGCTCTGCCCAGTACAAGAGAGGGCCCGGGGGGTACTTGTCAGAAGCGGAAGATTTGGGCGGTGGCTTTGTGCTTCAGTCCATGGGAGTTGTTGACATCTGTGGCTGGACCGAAATCGACTATCTTGTCCAGGATTGTAATTCCGGGCGCGTTGCGATCTTTGGTGGAACATACGATCCAATCGGCGAAAATGATGAGTACGTCGGACCGGACGGCTATGTTCAAAGAACCGATCTTGAAAGCTTTGCGCTCGAAGGGAAGGTCAGGGAGGCTGCAGCGCGTGGCGAACATATGTCGGTCGATGAGGTACTGTCTGCTGCTGGATCAATGAAAGTCCAGTTCCAACTCGAAGCCAAAACCAAGAGCATCGTTGCAATCAACAAAAGCAAATTCACCCTTGGGTGCGGGTGCAAGCTTTTCTACGGCGGCTGATGCTTAGAGCACCTCCCCGAGTTTGGGGAGCATGATACCGGGTGACCCGCCCGACAAGGATACGAAGATGACGACCCTGCGCCGGACCCATACCCTGACCCTCGCCGCCGCCCTCTGCGGGCTGGCGGTGCTTGCGGCTTGCGTGACGGATGAGCAGGCGGTGGACATGGGGCTTGCCACGGCCTGTGACGGGACGACGACATATGGGCGGCTTGGCGATCCGGCGGGGCGGTATCTGACCGGGCCGCGGAGCGAGGTGTGCAAGGGGGCCAAGCGCGGTGCGGGCACGCGCCAGCAGGTCATCGTGGTGGATTGCAGCGCAGGCGTCGAGTTGACGGCGACCGTCGCGCAAAGCATGGCTGACCCGCGCCGCCACGGCCCCGACTTCGACCTGCGCGCGGCGGCCGAGACTCAGGTGACGCGGCTGAAGGTAGGGCTGACCGATTTCGCAGGGCTGCAGGCGGGGCTGACGGCGGCGGGGGTGCCCTTCACGCTCGGCGCGGGACGCTCCGCCGAGCAATGCGTGGCGCTGAAGGCGGGATTCAAGGCCTGAGGCTCGGGGTGCACCCCGACTCTCGCGGCACAGACGGCGGGGTGAACCCCGCCCTACGAGGCGGAGCGATCCGCGACGGAACGGACAAAGGGCATCAGACCCCGAGGGAATGACGATGGCGACAGTGGGACTTGAACATTACCTGACGGTGGCGGCGGCCTTGTTCGTCATCGGCATCTTCGGGATCTTCCTCAACCGGAAGAACGTGATCGTCATCCTGATGTCGATCGAACTGATGCTGCTCGCCGTCAACATCAACCTCGTCGCCTTCTCGGCGCATTTGGGGGATCTGGTGGGGCAGGTCTTCACCATGTTCGTCCTCACGGTCGCGGCGGCCGAGGCGGCGATCGGCCTTGCCATCCTTGTCGTGTTCTTCCGCACGCGGGGCACCATCGATGTCGAAGACGCCAACGTGATGAAGGGCTGACGCAATGGAAGCGATCATCTTCTTTGCCCCCGCCATCGGGGCCCTGATCTGCGGGTTCGGCTGGCGGCTGACGGGCGAGACGGCGGCGCAGATCATCGCGACCTCGCTCGTGGGGCTGGCGGCGGTGCTGTCCTGGATCCTGTTCCTGACGCATGACGGCGTGCTGGAGCAGGTGGTGCTGCTGCGCTGGATCGAGAGCGGGTCGCTGTCGGTCGATTGGGCGATCCGGATGGACCGGCTGACGGCGATCATGCTGGTCGTGGTCAACACGGTGTCGGCCATCGTCCACCTCTATTCCTTCGGCTACATGGCGCATGACGACCAGTGGAAGGGGGGCGAGCATTACAAGGCGCGCTTCTTTGCCTACCTGTCGCTCTTCACCTTTGCCATGCTGGGCCTCGTCACCTCGGACAACCTTGTCCAGATGTTCTTCGGGTGGGAGGGGGTGGGCGTCGCGTCCTACCTGCTGATCGGGTTCTACTACCGCAAGCCTTCCGCCAATGCGGCGGCGATGAAGGCGTTCATCGTCAACCGGGTGGGGGACTTCGGCTTCTCCATCGGGATGTTCCTCTTGTTCATCACGACGGACAGCTTGCGGTTCGAGGATATCTTCGCGGCCGCCCCGATGCTGGCGCAGACGACCATTCCCTTCCTGTGGCAGGACTGGAACGCGGCGAACCTGATCGCCTTCATGCTGTTCGTCGGCGCCATGGGGAAATCGGCGCAGCTTTTCCTGCACACCTGGCTGCCCGACGCGATGGAGGGGCCGACGCCTGTGTCCGCGCTGATCCATGCCGCGACGATGGTGACGGCGGGGGTGTTCCTGGTCTGCCGGATGTCGCCCTTGATGGAGTACGCGCCGGGGGCGCTGATGATCGTCACAATCATCGGGGCGTCGACCGCGTTCTTTGCGGCGACCGTGGGTCTGGTGCAGAACGACATCAAGCGGGTGATCGCCTATTCGACCTGCTCGCAGCTTGGCTACATGTTCGTGGCGGCGGGGGTCGGCGTCTATTCGGCGGCGATGTTCCACCTGTTCACGCATGCCTTCTTCAAGGCGATGCTGTTCCTTGGCGCAGGCTCGGTGATCCACGCGACGCACCACGAGCAGGACATGCGCAACTACGGCGGCCTTCGGAAGCACCTGCCGATGACCTTTGCCGCGATGATGGTGGGGACGCTGGCGATCACCGGGGTGGGGATCCCGCTGACGCATATCGGCTTTGCCGGGTTCCTGTCGAAGGATGCGGTGATCGAGAGTGCCTATGTGGGGTCGCAGTATGCCTTTTGGCTGCTGGTGATCTCGGCCTTCATGACGTCCTTCTATTCATGGCGGCTGATGTTCCTGACCTTCTACGGCCAGCCCCGCTGGGGCCGCGGCACACATGGCCACGGTCATTCCCAGGACCCGCAGGACCACGGCCACGGCCACGCCCATGTCCCGGCAGAGCCCGAGCATGCCCATGACCACCACATGCCGCATGAAAGCCCGAAGATCATGCTGGTTCCGCTCTTGCTTCTGGGCTTCGGCGCCGTCTTCTCGGGGATGATCTGGTACAACGTCTTCTTCGGCGAGGAAGAAAAGGTCCGCGCCTGGTTCGGGATGGAGCCTGCCGTGCATCACGAGGCCGCAGAGGCCGGGCATGGCGAGGCGAAGGCCGAAGGTCACGCAGAGACGGCGGCCGAAGGCCATGCGGCGGCGGATACGGCTACCGAAGGCCACGCCGCCGCGACGGCGACCGAGGGCCATGGCGCCGACACCGCGACCGAGGGCCATGCCGCCACCGCGCCGATGGTGATCGGCGAGGCACCAAAGGGGGCGATCTTCATCCACCCTGACAACACCCGCCTGCACGATGCCCACTACGTCCCGACCTGGGTCAAGGCCTCGCCGTTCGTGGCGATGGTTCTAGGCTTCCTGCTGGCCTACCAGTTCTACATCCGCCGCCCGGATTGGCCCGGACGCCTCGCCGCGAACCAGCGGCCGCTGTACCTGTTCCTCCTCAACAAGTGGTACTTCGACGAGATCTTCGATGCCCTTATCGTGCGGCCGTCGCTGTGGTTGGCCGGGTTCTTCTGGAAGAAGGGCGACGGCGCGGTCATCGACGGTGGCATCAACGGGCTGGCCATGGGCTTCATCCCCATGCTGACGCGCGCGGCGGGCCGGGCGCAGTCGGGCTACATCTTCACCTACGCCTTCTACATGGTCTTGGGGATCGCGGTCCTTATCACCTGGGTCGCCTTGTCGGGAGGGAACTGAAATGGACTCGGTCCTGTCCATCATCACCTTCGCCCCCGCCGTGGCGGCCGCTATCCTCGCGCTGTTCCTGCGCGGCGACGATGCCGCGGCGCAGCGGAATGCCAAGTATGTGGCGCTGATGGCGACATCCGGCACGTTCCTCGTGTCGCTTTTCGTCTATTTCCAGTTCGATCCGTCCAACACCGGCTTCCAGTTCGTCGAGGAATACGACTGGATCATGGGCCTGAAGTACAAAATGGGCGTCGATGGCCTGTCGATCCTTCTGGTCATGCTGACCACGTTCCTGATGCCCATCACGATCCTGTCCTGCTGGGGCGTCACGCACCGGACCAAGGAATACATGATCGCGTTCCTGCTGCTGGAGACACTGATGCTCGGCGTGTTCTGCGCGCTGGACCTTGTGCTGTTCTACCTGTTCTTTGAGGCGGGACTGATCCCGATGTTCCTCATCATCGGCATCTGGGGCGGGAAAGAGCGGATCTACGCGGCCTTTAAGTTCTTCCTTTACACCTTCCTCGGGTCCGTCCTGATGCTTGTGGCGATGGTGGCGATGTATGTGGACGCGGGCACGACCGACATCCCGGCGCTGCTCAATCACACCTTCGCATCCGAGAGCTTTACCCTCCTCGGCCTGACCATCACCGGCGGCCTGCAGACGATGCTGTTCCTCGCCTTCTTCATCTCCTTCGCGGTGAAGATGCCGATGTGGCCGGTGCACACGTGGCTGCCCGACGCCCACGTTCAGGCCCCGACGGCGGGGTCCGTGGTGCTGGCGGCGATCCTGCTGAAGATGGGCGGCTACGGCTTCATCCGCTTCAACCTGCCGATGTTCCCCGTGGCGACCGAGATCTTCGCGCCGCTGTGCCTGTGGCTGTCGGCGATCGCGGTGGTCTACACCTCGCTGGTGGCGCTGGCGCAGGAGGATATGAAGAAGCTTATCGCCTACTGGTCGGTGGCGCACATGGGCTTTGTCACCATGGGTATCTTCTCGGTCAACGTGCAGGGGGTGGACGGGGCGATCTTCCAGATGATCAGCCACGGCCTGATCTCGGGCGCGCTCTTCCTCTGCGTGGGCGTGATCTACGACCGGATGCACACGCGCGAGATCTCGGCCTATGGGGGTCTCGTGATCCGGATGCCGATCTATGCGCTGCTCTTCATGTACTTCACCTTTGCCAACATGGGGCTTCCGGGCACGTCCGGTTTCCCAGGGGAATTCCTGTCGCTGGTCGCGGTGTTCCAGGTGGATACCTGGGTCGGTGCCGTGGCTGCCACGGGCGTCATCCTGTCGCCCGCCTATGCGCTGTGGCTGTACCGTCGGGTCGTCTTTGGCGACCTCATCAAGAACGCGTTGAAATCCATCACCGACATGGACCGGCGAGAGGTCGCGACGATGGCGCCCCTCGTCATCATGACGCTGTGGCTCGGCATTTATCCGGCGGCGGTGACCGACGTGATCGGCCCGACGGTCGAGGCGCTGGTGGCTGACCATCAGGCCGGGCTCGACATCGCCCGCCAAACCGAACTCGCGCAGAACTGAAGGGGCCGGGGCCATGACATCCGCCGATTTCACCACCATCCTGCCCGAGTTCGTGCTGGCGATCTATGCCATGGGGGCACTGATGGTCGGCGTCTCGCTGTCCAAGGACAAGCTGGCGCCGACGATCCTCTGGGCCACGGCCGGGTTGTTCCTGATCCTTGCCTTCTGGATCGGGGTCGGCAACGGGTCGCGCAGCGCGTTCGGCGGCATGTTCATCGACGACCCCTTCGCCCGCTTTGCCAAGGTGACGATCCTTCTGTCCGCCGCCGCCGTCCTTGTCATCAGCCAGGACCACATGAGCCGGCGGAACCTGTTGCGGTTCGAGTATCCGATCCTCGTCGCGCTTTCCGTCCTCGGCATGATGATGATGGTCTCGGCGGGCGACCTCATCGCGCTCTACATGGGGCTCGAGTTGCAGTCGCTGGCCCTCTACGTCATCGCGGCCATCCGGCGCGACAATGCGAAATCGACGGAAGCCGGGTTGAAGTACTTCGTCCTCGGCGCGCTGTCCTCGGGCCTTCTGCTCTATGGCGCCTCGCTGACCTATGGCTATGCCGGGACGACCGTGTTCTCGGGCATCCTGTCGGTTCTGGGAGAGGAGCCGCCGCTTGGCCTGCTGTTCGGGATCGTGTTCATGCTGGCAGGCCTCGCCTTCAAGATCTCGGCCGCGCCCTTCCACATGTGGACGCCCGACGTCTACGAGGGCGCGCCGACCCCGGTGACGGCCTTCTTCGCCACGGCGCCCAAGGTCGCCGCCATGGCGCTGATGGCGCGGCTGGTGTTCGATGCCTTCGGGCGGGTTCCGGGCGACTGGGGCCAGATCATCGCCTTCCTGTCGGTCATCTCGATGTTCCTCGGGGCCATCGCGGCGATCGGGCAGAAGGACATCAAGCGCCTGATGGCCTATTCCTCGATCGCGCATATGGGGTTCGCCCTGATCGGCCTCGCCGCCGCTGCCTCCTCCGACGCGGGCGTGGCGGCCACGGGGGTCGAGGCGATGCTTCTCTACATGGCGATCTATGCCACGATGAACGTCGGCACCTTCGCCTTCATCCTGTCGATGGAGCGGGACGGGCGTTCCGTCACCACCATCGACAGCCTGAACATGCTGTCGAAACGCGCGCCCCTGCCGGCACTGGCCCTGCTGATCCTGATGTTCAGCATGGCAGGCGTGCCGCCGATGCTTGGGTTCTTCGCCAAGTTCGCGGTGCTGGAGGCGGCGCTTGATGCCGACATGGGGTGGCTGGCGACCCTTGGCGTGATCGCCTCGGTGATCGGGGCCTACTACTATATCCGCATCGTGTTCCTGATGTATTTCGGGACCGAGGGAGAGGGGCTCGACACCCGCATGGCGCCTGCGCCGTGGCTGATGCTGATGGCGGTGGCGGCAGTGATGGTGGTGGGTGTCGTCAACCTCTTCGGGATCGAGGGGCCCGCGGCGCTGGCCGCCGAAGCGCTTGTCCGCTGAAGCGCCAGTCTGGCCCGACGGCACGGGCCGGATCGTGCTGGACACGGTGGACAGCACGAACGCGGAAGGCGCCCGGATCGCGCCCGGCCTGACCGGCCCATGCTGGATCCTCGCTGGAGAGCAGACCATCGGTCGCGGCCGCAGGGGCCGGGCCTGGGCCAGCCCCCGCGGCAACTTCCACGCCACGCTGGTCCTGAAACCGTCCGAGCCGCCCGCGACGGTTGCCCTGCGCAGCTTCGCCGCCGCGCTGGCCCTGCGCGATTCGCTTGTCGCCCTGACCGGCCTTCCGTCAGCCTTCACCCTGAAATGGCCCAACGACGTCCTCTGCAACGGCGGCAAGCTTGCCGGGATCCTCTTGGAAAGCGCGGGGGACGCGCAGGGCGTCACCCACCTTTGCATCGGCGTCGGCGTCAACCTGATCGCCGCCCCTGACCCCGCAATGCTCGACCCCGGCGCCCTCCGCCCCGTCACGCTTCTGTCTGAGACCGGGCTCCGCGCCGAACCCAGCACCTTCCTCGCCCACCTCGCCCCCGCCTATGCCGCCTGGGAACACCGCTTCATCGCGCAAGGCTTCGCCCCCCTCCGCGAGGCCTGGCTCGCCTGCGCCGCGAACCTCGGCCAACCCATCCGCGCCCGCACCGGCACCCTGACCCGCGAGGGAACCTTCGAGACCATTGACCCCACCGGCGCCCTCATCCTGCGCACGGCGCAAGGCCGCGAGACCATCCCCGCCGCCGAGGTGTTCTTCTGATCATTCTTCGTCCACAAATATCCCACGGGGGCGCGGGGGTGTGAAACCCCCGCTCCAACGCCCCAAACCCGCGAGACGCCCATGCTCCTGACCATCGACTGCGGCAACACCAACACCGTCTTCGCAATCTGGGACGGCACCCGCTTTCTCGCCACCTGGCGCATCGCGACCGACAACAAGCGCACGGCGGACGAATACTTCGTCTGGCTGACCACGCTGATGACGCTGACGAAACTCGACGTGAAGATCACCCAGTCCATCATCTCGTCCACCGTCCCGCGCGTCGTCTTCAACCTCCGCGTCCTCTGCAACCGCTATTTCGACACCCGCCCCCTCGTCGTGGGCAAGCCCGAATGCCGCCTGCCGGTCCCGCCCCGCGTCGATCCCGGCACCACCGTCGGCCCCGACCGCTTGGTGAACACCGTGGCCGCGCATGACCGGCATGGCGGCAACCTGATCGTGGTGGATTTCGGCACCGCCACGACCTTCGATGTGGTCGATGACGATGGCGCCTATATCGGCGGCGTGATCGCGCCCGGCGTCAACCTCAGCCTCGAGGCGCTGCACATGGCCGCCGCCGCCCTGCCGCATGTTGACATATCGAAACCTCTGTCGGTGATCGGCACGAATACGGTGGCCTGCATGCAGGCGGGCGTGTATTGGGGCTACATCGCCCTGGTCGAGGGGCTGGTGGCCCGCATCCGCGCGGAACGCGCCCGCCCGATGAAGGTGATCGCCACCGGGGGCCTTGCCCCGCTCTTCGGCCAGGACACGGAAATTTTCGATGCGGTCGAGGATGATCTGACCATGCACGGTCTCGTCCTGATCCACCGATTGAATGCATAGCCCGCGGGGGGCGAACCCCGCCGACACACGAAGGACGACACGACGATGAAGGAACGGCTGATCTACCTGCCTCTCGGCGGGGCAGGCGAAGTGGGCATGAATGCCTATGTCTATGGTTATGGTCCCGAGGACAGGGAACGCCTGATCCTCGTCGATCTCGGCGTGACCTTCGGCGACATGGAGACCTCGCCCGGGATCGAGCTCATCATGCCCGACATCACCTGGCTGACCGAGCGCGCTGACCGGCTGGAGGCAATCTTCATCACCCACGCGCATGAGGATCACATCGGTGCGCTCGGCCACCTCTGGCCGCAGCTCAAGGCGAAGATCTACGCCCGCCGCTTCACCGCGACCATCGGGCGGCTGAAGTTCGACGAGTTCGGCCATCCGCGCGACGCCTTCACCGTGGTCGAGCCGCGCCCTCATGTGGTCGAGGCCGGTCCCTTCAAGGTCCAGTTCCAACCGATCAGCCACTCGATCCCCGAAAGTGCGGCCCTCATCATCGACACGCCCGCAGGCCGCGTGGTGCATACCGGCGACTTCAAGCTCGACCCCGCGCCGCTGGTGGGAGAGGCCTGGGACGAGGCTGCCTTCGCCGCCATCGCCGCCGAGCGACCCGTCAAGGCGCTGATGTGCGATTCGACGAACGTCTTCTCGCCGCATCCGGGTCGGTCGGAAAGCACGCTCAAGGAACCCCTGACCAAGCTGATTTCCGCTGCCACCGGCATGGTCGTGGCAACCACCTTCGCCTCCAACGTAGCCCGGCTGAAAACACTGGCCGAGGCGGGCGTGGCCGCGGGCCGGTCGGTCTGCCTTCTGGGCCGCGCCATGCAGCGGATGGTCAAGGCGGCGGAAGAGTCCGGCGTTCTCAAGGACTTCCCCCGCACCATCCCCTCCGAAGCGGCGGTCGAGGTGCCGCGCCAGAACCTGATGCTGCTCGTCACCGGCAGCCAGGGCGAACGCCGCGCGGCCTCGGCCCAACTGTCCCGGGGCCGCTATCTGGGGCTGGAACTGAAAGAGGGCGACACCTTCCTCTTCTCCTCGCGCACCATCCCGGGGAACGAGCGTCCCGTCCTCTCGATCATCAACGCCTATTCCGAAATGGGGGTCGAGGTGGTAGACGAATCCGGCGGCCTCTACCACGTCTCGGGCCACGCGAACCGCCCCGACCTGCAGAAGGTCCATGCGATCCTGAAGCCCGGCATCCTGATCCCGATGCACGGCGAGCACCGTCACCTGCGCGAGCATGTCCGCATCGCCAAGGCGGCGGGCCTGACCGCCGAGGTTGCGACCAACGGCATGATGATGGATCTGACCGACGAGATCCCCGAGGTGGCCGAGTACATCGAGACCGGGCGCCTTTACCTCGACGGAACGGTCCTGATTGGCGCCAAGGACGGCATTGTGCGGGACCGGATCCGGATGGCCTTGAACGGCCACGCGCTGGCGACCGTCATCCTCGACGAGAACGACGTGCCCATGGGCGAGGCCTGGGTGGAACTGATGGGCCTGCCCGGCACGGGCCGGTCGCGCGCGCCGCTGGTCGATGTGCTGGAGCGTGAGTTGACCGGATTCCTCGACGGGGCCGGGGCCAAAGTCCTGCGTGACGACGACAAGCTCGACGAAGGCATCCGCCGCGTGGTGCGGCAGGTGGCGATGGAAGAGATCGGCAAGAAACCCGAGGTGACGGTGGTCGTCAGCCGCCTGACCGACGGCTGATGCAGGGGCGCCTCCCCTTCTCGCCAGGGAAGGGGGGTGCGCCCGATGTCTCTTTTCGCCCCCGTCCCAGCAAAAAGGCCCCGCACTGCGGGGCCTTTGGCATTCTGGAAAGGGTGTCAGCCCTCGGTGCCGGTCGCGGGGGCGTCGTCCTCGGACTCGTCCGCCGTCGCGGCCGCGATCTTGAAGCTGCGCAGGATGAAGTCGGGCACATGGTCGCCCATGCCCACCACGCGGTCGCGGTCGTCTCGGCGGTCGTCGCGGCGATAGTCGCGACGTTCATCCCTCCGGTCATCGCGGCGGGGTTCGTCCCGGCGCGGCTCTTCCCGGCGCGGCTCGGCGGCCACCGGGGCCGCCACGACGGCCTCGACCGCAGGCTCGCGCCGCTCGTCCCGGCGGCGGTCGTCGCGCCCGCCGCGATCCCTGCCACCGCGGTCGCGCCCGCCGCGATCCCGGTCGCGGTCCCCGCGCCCTTCGCCACGCCCCTCGGGCCGCCCGTCGCCGCGCCCTTCATCCTCGGTCGGCATCACGAAGCCTTCGGGCAGGGTGCCGCGCGGGATCGGCTTCTTCACCAGATTCTCGATGGCGCCCAGATACTTGTCATCGTTCGGCGTGGCGATCGTATAGGCCTTGCCCAGACGTCCGGCCCGGCCCGTGCGGCCGATGCGGTGGACGTAATCCTCGGGGTGGCTGGGGACATCGAAGTTGAAGACGTGGCTCACCGCCGGGATATCGAGGCCCCGCGCCGCCACATCCGAGGCCACCAGCAGGTGCAGCGACCCGTCGCGGAACCCGTCCAGCGTCTTGGTCCGCACCGACTGATCCAGATCCCCATGGATCGGCGCCGCATTGAAGCCGTGCGACTTCAGTGATTTGGCGACCACATCCACATCCATCTTGCGGTTGCAGAAGATGATGGCGTTGGTGCAGCTTTCGCCTTCGGCCCGGATCAGGGCGCGCAGGACGGCACGCTTTTCGGTAAAGCTGCGGTCGCGGCGCGAGGGCGTGAACTGGATGAGCGCCTGCTCGATTGTCTCGGACGTGGTAGCCTGCCGCGCCACCTCGATCTTCACGGCACCCGTCAGGAAGGTGTTCGTGATCCGCTCGATCTCGGGGGCCATCGTGGCGGAATAGAAGAAGGTCTGCCGGGTGAAGGGCGTCAGCGAGAAGATGCGCTCGATATCCGGAATGAACCCCATGTCGAGCATGCGGTCCGCCTCGTCCACCACCATGATCTGGACGCCGTTCAGCAGCAGCTTGCCGCGCTCGAAATGGTCGAGCAACCGGCCCGGCGTCGCGATCAGCACATCGACGCCCCGGTCGATCAGCTTGTCCTGCTCGCCAAAGGATACGCCGCCGATGAGCAGGGCCTTGGTCAGCTTGGTGTACTTGGCATAGGTCTCGAAGTTCTCGGCCACCTGTGCGGCAAGTTCCCGCGTCGGTGCCAGCACCAGCGACCGCGGCATCCGCGCCCGCGCCCGGCCCTGGCCCAGCAGGGTGACCATCGGCAGCACGAAGCTGGCGGTCTTGCCGGTGCCGGTCTGGGCGATGCCAAGAACATCCTTGCCTTCGAGGGCATGTGGAATGGCCTGGGCCTGGATCGGGGTAGGGGTCTCGTAGCCGGCTTCGGCGACGGCCTGAAGAACGCGCGGATCAAGCGCGAGGTCGGAGAATTTCGTCATGAGCGTCCTGTAAGTGCGGCATCGGGCCGCGAAAATTCTGGGACGCTGCTGAACCGGGCGCCCCGGCGTCTGGGGCCTGATGCCCCGGCTCGCGCGTAGCGGAAATTGACGGGAAGGTCAAGTTCAGGTGGCCGAACACACAATAACCGGCAGCTTGGGTCCTAGGTTCCGCCTACAGCCCGCCAGACTTGCTCGATTATGAGACCCGAAATCGTGTCTGGATGCAAAGACCATTCATCTGAGGGGCCGCCGTAGCGTTTGTGGCAATCCTGCGCCAAGGCAGTGTTTCCGCCCCACAGGCCAAACTCGTTACGGATGCCCGTTCCCCAGCCGTGGTGGTACTGAACAAGGTCCTCTTTCTTGTCTTTCCGCAGACCTGCTTTGTCCACTTCGCTCATGTTGGTTACGATGTAATCAATTGCTGCCTGACAAGTCTTGGGCCATGAAGCTGGGGCTTCGTCTTGCGTAGGGATATCACCTGAAGCGCCCTGAACGCAGCCGCACATCAAGAGCACCAGCGCTATTGCTCCCATTCTTCTGACGATCACACCATCATCTCCTTCGTCGCGGTCAGGCGCACCTTCGGATAATCCCGTTCCACCCGGTCGATGTCCCATTTCAGGCGCGTCAGGTACACCATGTCGCCGTCGCTATCCTGCGCGATATGACCCTTGTTGACGCTGACAAAGGCCTCGACCTCGGGCTTTGGCCCCGAAACCCAGCGGGCGCTGGTGAAGTTCGAAGGCTCGAACCGCACGGGCAGGGCGTATTCCTGCTCGATCCGGCTGGCCAGCACGTCGAATTGCAGGGCGCCCACGACGCCCACGATGAAGCCCGACCCGATCATCGGCTTGAAGACCTTCGCGGCCCCTTCCTCGGCAAACTGCATCAGCGCCTTGTCGAGGTGCTTGGCCTTCATCGGGTCCATCGCGCGGACCGATTGCAGAAGTTCCGGCGCGAAACTCGGGATGCCGGTGAACCGCAAGCTTTCACCTTCCGTCAGCGCGTCGCCGATGCGCAACTGCCCGTGGTTCGGAATGCCGATGATGTCGCCCGCCCAGGCCTCCTCGGCCAGCTCCCGGTCAGCGGCGAGGAACATGACGGGGTTGGCCACCGCCATCGGCTTTTTCGTCCGCACATGGGTCAGTTTCATGCCGCGTTCGAAATGGCCGGAGGCCAGGCGCACAAAGGCCACGCGGTCGCGGTGCTTGGGGTCCATGTTGGCCTGCACCTTGAAGACGAACCCCGCAACCGTCGGCTCTTCAGGCGCGATGCCGCGCTCGGCGGCCTTCTGCACCTGCGGTTCGGGGCCGTTCTCGCCCATGCCGTCCATCAGTTCCTTCACACCAAAGGAATTGATCGCCGACCCGAACCAGATCGGCGTCATCGAGCCATTCAGGAACGACGCCCGGTCAAATGCCGGAAGCAATTCCCGCGCCATTTCAAGTTCTTCCAGCAGTTTCTTCAACAACTCCGCCGGGATGTGCGCGGCCAGTTTCGGGTCCGAAAGCCCGTCGATCTTGATCGATTCCGCCACGCGGTTCCGGTCGGCGCGGTCCATCAGTTCCAGCCGGTCATGCAGGATGTCATAGCAGCCCAGAAACTCGCGCCCCATCCCGATCGGCCACGACGCAGGCGTCACGTCGATGGCGAGGTTCTCTTGAATCTCGTCGATGATCTCGAAGGTATCGCGGCTTTCCCGGTCCATCTTGTTGCAGAAGGTCAGGATCGGCAGGTCGCGCAGACGGCAGACCTCAAACAGCTTGCGCGTCTGTGACTCGACCCCCTTCGCCCCGTCGATCACCATGATCGCGGCGTCAACGGCGGTCAGCGTGCGATAGGTATCTTCGGAGAAATCGCTGTGGCCGGGCGTGTCCACCAGGTTGAACCGCCATGTCTTGTAGTCGAAGGACATGGCCGAAGCGCTGACGGAAATTCCCCGCTCCTGCTCCAGTTTCATGAAGTCCGACCGCGTGCGCCGCGCCTCGCCCTTGGCGCGGACTTGGCCCGCCATCTGGATGGCGCCCCCGAACAGCAGGAACTTCTCGGTCAGCGTGGTTTTCCCGGCGTCGGGGTGCGAGATGATCGCAAAGGTCCGGCGGCGGGCGATTTCAGGGGGCAGGGGGGCACGGTTTGACATGGCCAGCGGTATAGGGCGGCGGACCCCCGCCTGCAACC
>CAZVIS010000031.1:3387-17780 GCA_964627355.1 uncultured Rhodobacterales bacterium | reverse complement strand
GGCTCGAACGGGGGACCCCCAGATCCACAATCTGGTGCTCTAACCAACTGAGCTATGTCGGCACTCGGGCCGTCACATACCCCCGCCCCCCCGCGATTGCAAGGCTCACAGATCCCGTTCCCAGGTCTGTTCGACCACATCTACCCCGAAGGACCGCGCGGCGGCCGAGGCCGTCAGTTCGAACCTGTTCCGCGCATAAAGCCGCCCCGCCGCCCGGTGGCTCTCATGCGTCCAGAGCCGCATCCGGGCATAGCCAGCCTCCTGCGCGAAACCTACGCAAGCCTCCAGCATCCGCTGCGCCAACCCCGTCCCCCGCGCTTCCGGCTCCACCAGGAACAGCCGCAGCTTGGCCACCCCATCCCCCGCATCGACGCAGAAGATCGACCCCAGCCGCTGACCCTCCCGCTCGGCCACCCAGCCCCGCTCCCGCTCCGGGTCATGCGCGGTCAGGAAGTCCCGCACGATTCCAGCCACCAGCACCGGAAAGGTCTCGTCGAACCCTTCGGCTTGCGCATAAAGCGCCCCATGCCGCTCGATGATCCAGTCGGAATCCTCGTCGCGGAACGGTCTCAACACCACCTCGATCATGCCGGTCCCCCCTTCCCGCTCAGGCTGCCGCCCCGCACCCCCCCGTCAATTGCCGCTTGCGCGGCAAGGCCCCGCGCGCTAGGCCCCGGTCCCATCCGGAACGGGGGACCAGCATGGGCATCGACAAGCAAAGCGACATCGCCGCCAACCTGCAGATCGGCCCCACCAGCCTTGGCATGGTCCGCATCTATGTCGAGGCCGAGGGGGTGGAACTGCCGCTCGACTTCGACCCCGAAGAGGCGGAAGAGATCGCCGAGGAGTTGATGGCCGCTGCCGCCGCCGCGCGGGGCATGGGCGACAAGCCGAAGAAGAAGCGCTAGGCCAACACCCGTTCGACCGCGAAACCGGGGTCGCGCAGCCCTTGCAGCCGCAGCGCGGCATGGCGGGCAAAACGGTGCAGCACCGCCTTGCGGCGCGCCCCGGGCAAGGGCGTCTCGGGCCCCATCCGCAGGATCTCGGCGTCATAGGCGTCGGCGAGGATCAGGCCCGTCGCCTCGGGCAAAAGCGCCACCGGAAAGGCCTCATCCACCGCCCAGAAGAAGCGGTCGCAGAATTCGAGGTAGCCCTGCCACTTGCGGTCGGCAGCAAAGTCGGCCCGGCCGGACTTGCACTCGACCACCCAGACCTCGCCCTTGGGACCAAGCGCCATCACATCGACCCGCAGGCCCGTTGACAGCCCCATCTCCTCGACCGTTGCAAAGCCCAGACCCGCCAGATGCCGACAGACCCCGCGGGCAAGCCGCTGGCCGGGCATCGGGGGCATGGGGTCAGGCGTGTCCATGCCGGAAAGATGAACCAAAGGTGAACATCCTGCAAGCCCCCTGCGAAGGATGCCGCTTGCAGCCCTGCCCCGCGCGCCCTATCTCTGGACGTGGCGGGTACTGCTCTACGCGTGAGAGGCCATTTTCCAGTGGCCGATAAGCATCTCCGAGGGAGCTGGCTCTGCCAGGGTCCAGGCCCTGGTATCTGGCGACCACCTGAACACTCAGGCTCTCGGGAAACTCACGCCTCCACGGTTGCTGCGGTTCCCGCCGCCCTTTCCGGCTGCAACCGGCACGGGGATCGGGCGCAGCGGGCCACGGGGGCCGCGCTCCACGGGTTCGGCCAGCCGCATTACGGCGATGCCGAACTGCACGCCGGCAAAGACGATCCCGTGAAAGAACACCAGCATCGCGACCGCCAGAACCCCTGAATCCGAGCCGAGGATCAGGCCCCGCAGCCCCACCACGTCAAGCATAAGAAGCAGGGCGACGAACAGCGCCGCGACGGCAAAGCCGATGGCGACGCTGGCGATATACAGGCGGACAAGCTTCGGCATGGTGGGCCCTCCAGTCGTGAGGCTGACAGGCTACCACGGAAACCCTTGCCGGAAACCCCCGTGCCGACCCGCGCGTCAGTTCAGCTTCTGCGGATGGCTGATCCCTACGGAAGGATCGCTCGAATGAGGATAGAACTCGGTCGTGCCGTCCAGAAGGCCCGCCAGAACCTTGGGCGTGTTCTCCCCCACCTTGGGAATGCGCGCCGCCTGCTCGGCCACGAAAGTATCGCGGACCTCGGCGTTCCAGTTGAGGTACAGCTTGCCGTCGATCACGGCCCAGCCGTTGATGACATCCACCTCGGCGGCATAGCCCTCGGACGCGGCATAGGAGCAGTAGCCGTTCACCTGTGGCGCATATTTCGCGGGGTCGGCGGCGAACAGCGCGGCATGCTCTGCGCTGGCAAAGTGCCATGCCTTGCCAAGGTAGCTGACGCTGTGCTCGGGCAGGCCCTCGGCGGGGGCGCCTTCGGTGAAGTAGTTCACCACGTCGAAGCCATCGATGGCCACGCCTTCGGACGTCGCGTTCACCGCCGGTTCGGCAAGGGCCATGCCTGCCGCAAAGGCCAGTGCCGCGCCAACCATGCCGATCCTCTTGAGCCCGTCCACTATCCAGTTCATCCCGATCCCTCCGTTCACCGCCGCCCATGTGGCATCCGGACGCAGGCTAGCAACCCGCGTTACGGCAACGAAAGCGAGTCGTGCTGGCATCACACCGAAGTGACGGTCAGAGCCCGGCAGGCTTGGCCTCATGCGCCATGTGGTCCAGCACGGCATTGACGAACTTGGGCTCTTTGCCGTCGGGAAAGAACGCCTTCGCCACATCCACGAACTCAGTGATGACCACCTTAGGCGGTGTATCCATCTGCGTCATCTCGGCCCCGGCGGCGCGGAAGAGGGCGCGCAGGACGGGGTCGATCCGCGCGATCGGCCATTTCGCCACCAGCGCCCGGTCGGTCATCTGATCGATCGAGGCCTGCCAGTTCACGGCATGATCCAGCAGAGCCCGGAAATGGTCGGGGTCGCCCTCGGCCAGCGCATCCTCGCCCTCTTCATAAGGCAGGCCGAAGCGGTGCGTTTCGAACTCCTTGGCGACGGTCTCGGCGGTCTGGCCCGCCGCTTCCATCTGGAACAGCGCCTGCACGGCATAAAGCCGTGCGGCGGACTTCATCTGGCGTTTGGTCGAAGTCATGCCGGCGTGAACCCCGCACGGAAGCCCACGGGCCGCCCCTCGCCCTTCCAGCGGCGGTTGAGCGCGATGAGGTGCAAGGCCGCCGCCGCCGCCCCGCCGCCCTTGTCCTGATCGGCGGGGTTCGCGCGGACCGCAGCCTGCCCGTGGTTTTCCACCGTCAGGATGCCGTTCCCGATGCAAAGTCCCTGCAGGCCCAAGAGCATCAGCCCGTGCGAGCTGTCGTTGCAGACCGTGTCGTAATGCGTCGTCTCGCCCCGGATGATGCAGCCGAGGGCGACGTAGCCGTCATACTTCGCCAGCCGCGCGGCGGCGGCAATCGCAGGCGGGATCTCCAGCGCGCCCGGCACCTCGACCAGATCAACCTCGGCCCCGCAGGCCGCAGCCTTGGCCCGCGCCCCGGCGATCAGGTCATCGGCGATGTCGCGGTAATAGGGGGCAACCACGATCAGCAGCTTCGGCGGGGTCTCAAACGCGGGCAAGGGCAGCGTGTAGTGGCTTTGTCCGGCCATGGCTCACTCCATCGGAATGCGGCGGGTGCCGACGATTTCAAGGCCATAGGCGTCGAGCCCGACGACCCGGGGCTTCGGCGAATTGGTCAGCAGGATCAGCTTCTTGAGGCCGAGCGAGGACAGGATCTGCGCCCCCAGCCCGTATTGCCGCAGGGTCTGGGGCGATACCTCGCCCTCGGACACGATCTTGGCGTGGATGTCGCGCAGAAGGACCAGCACCCCCCGCCCCTCGGCCGCGATCAGGCGCATCGCGTCGCCGAACTCGCCCGTCCGCCCCGCAGCCCCCAGCCCGATCACGTCAAGCATCGGGTCGAGCGTGTGCATCCGGACCAGCACCGGATCGTCGCCCGAGATGTCGCCCTTGATGAGCATCACGTGCTCGGCGCCCTCGGTCTCGTCGGTATAGATGCGCATCAGCCAGTCGCCGCCGAATTCGCTGGTCACCCGCTTCTCGGTGGTGGCGCGGACGAGGTTGTCGTTCCGGCGGCGGTAGGCGATCAGGTCGCTGATCGTGCCGATCTTGAGGTTGTGGCGCTGCGCAAAGGCCACAAGGTCGGGCAGCCGCGCCATCGTGCCGTCGTCGTTCATGATCTCGCAGATCACGCCACTGGGGTTCAGCCCCGCCAGACGGCTGATGTCCACCGCCGCCTCGGTATGGCCTGCGCGCACGAGCACGCCCCCGTCGCGCGCGCGCAGGGGAAAGACGTGGCCGGGCGTCGCGATGTCCTGCGGCCCCTTCGTCGGGTCAATCGCCACCGAAATCGTGCGCGCCCGGTCGGCGGCGGAAATCCCGGTCGTCACCCCCTCGCGCGCCTCGATGGAAATCGTGAAGGCGGTCTCGTGGCGGCTCGAATTCTTGGGGCTCATCAGATGCAGGCCAAGCGCGTCGATCCGGGCCGAGGGCAGCGACAGGCAAATCAGCCCCCGCCCGTGCGTGGCCATGAAGTTGATCGCGGCGGGCGTGGCCATCTGCGCGGGGATCACGAGGTCTCCCTCGTTCTCGCGGTCCTCATGGTCCACCAGAATGAACATCCGGCCATTGCGCGCGTCGTCGATGATCTCCTCGACCGAGGAGATCGCGTCGCTGTAGTCGGTCGTGCCGTCGCCCATTCCGCCGCCCCCAGTGCCTTGCCCGGCATCTAACCCGGGGGGCGGCGCTTGGCCAGAGGCATCGGCGCACAAGGGGCGCGCGCCGATGCCGAAGCGGTCAGGCCGCGCGGCGGCGCAGGGCGAGCAGGCCGAGGCCGAAGGCGAGGAGGACACCGGTTGCGGGAAGCGGGACGGCGGCGGCGAAGGTATCGGCAAGGACGGCGTGGGCGGCGGCGGTGGGGTGAATGTCATCGAAGTAGAGGAAGTCGTCGCAAGGCACCCCGCCAAGCAGGGCGCAAGGTGTGGTCAGGTTTTTCAGGTCGAACGCTCCCGGATCGGCAAGCACCTCCGCAAACAGACCGGCGGTGTCGATCTTGGTAACCTGCAAGCCGTCGTCCTTCAGCCCTGCCAGCACGATATCAAGCTGCGCGTTAAAGGCTTTCGAGGCTTCCGAGGCCAATGTGGCCGAACCGGGCTCGAACAGTTGGTAGCGCGGCGTCAGACCAATATCGGGCAGGTTCCAAACTGCGAAATCAGTGATCCCAGACAAATCCAGCGCCCTCACACCCGCCCCGACCGCGTCTGCCGCGGCCGCTGCGGCGGCCAGCACTTCGCTGTCGACCTTAAGGCCTTTTGCAAAGTCTTCGATCGCGTTCAGAATGTCGTTCGCCCCGAACCAGAGCGAGGCGAGCGGGCGGTCGCCGAGTGCTTCCTTGGGAACCGAGGCGCCGAAACTCCCAAGTTGCAGCGACAGGTCGGGGACCGGATCGCCGTTTGCTACTGCGGTTGCGCCACCAAAGGCGAAGTTGGCAGACACCTCGCCCGCAGCGGTGAAATCTTGCAGGATCCCCTCGTTCCAGACCGGCCCGTCCGAAAAACGGCCGTCGAAGTAGGGATCGGGCGGCAGTCCTATCGCTCTGAACAGATTCCCATTGTCGCTCAGGCTATCTCCGAACACCCAGAAACTCGAATACTTGTCGGTCAGCGGCGAGGCGATTGCCCCAACCGCGCCGAACGCCGCAATTCCAGCCGCCAATACGATACTGCGCATCATGTCGATTCTCCCCCCAGGCTGACACAGCCAGCCGTATCGGTAGCGCATGTACATCATGCGACAACAGTGACGCCGGGTCAGGGGGCTGCGAAGTACCTTTCTGCCGGAACATAACCCGCGAGCCCCCCCGCCGCGACCCAATCCGCCTCGGGGCCATAGGCGCCGACAAGGATCGCGCGGTCGCCCGGCGTGCGGTCAAGGGCCGCGCGCAGCGCCTCGCGCGCAACGCGCCAGGCGGCGTGGGCCATCGGCGCGGGATGCGCGGCGTCGAGGGTTCCGGCGGCCCCTCGAAGGAGGGCGGGCGCGGAAAGGGGGAGCGTGGCAAGGCCGATCCGTGCGGCCTGCACCGCTGCCAGCTTACCCGTCCGGTCCGCAGGCACCACCGGCGTGGCATTCAGCGCATTCGAGGAAAACAGCACTGCCACCACATCATGCCCCGTGCTCGCCCGAATCCCCGCATAGGTGCTGTAGTCCAGCCCCAGTTCCGCCGCCCGCTTCAGCCGCCCGCGCAGAACCTCCAGTGGCAGGTGCGGCAACAGCCGCTCGCGTGCCGCCGTCCAGCAGTGCCGACGCCAGCTTGCCCCCGGCTCCATCGTGGGACCCCCGTTGTGCCCGATCATGCCGTCCCCCACTCCCGCAGCCGCGCGACATAGTGGGCGAGCGTGTCGATCTCGAGGTTCACCGCATCGCCCAGGGCAACCTCGTCCCAGGTCGTCACGGCTTGCGTATGCGGGATCAGGTTGACGCCGAAACTCGCCCCCTCGACCTCGTTCACCGTCAGCGAGGTGCCGTTGAGGCAGACCGAACCTTTCGGCGCGATGAACCCCGCGAGGGCATCCGGCGCCCGAAACGTCACCCGCAGGCTCTCGCCCTCAACCCGCAGGCCCGTCACCATCGCCAGCCCATCCACGTGCCCGCTGACGATGTGCCCTCCAAGCTCATCCCCCACCTTCAGCGCGCGTTCCAGATTGATCCGCTTGCCGGGGGCCCACCCGCCAAGGTTCGTCTTCGACACGGTTTCCGCCGAGACCTGTACGTCGAACCAGTCGGCCCCAAGCGCCACCACCGTCAGGCACACCCCGTCGCAGGAGATCGAGGCCCCGATGTCGATGCGCCCGGTGTCATAGGCGGTGCCGATGCGCGCCCGCAGGTCGCCCGGCCGCTCGACCGCCAGAACCCGCCCGACATCCGTGACGATCCCCGTGAACATACGCGCCCCCTGCCTTTGTGTCCGACCTAGCCCCGCCCCCGTGCCTGCGCAAGTCCTGCCACAGCGCCGCCTCAAATCGGCACCTGCCGGATCGGATAACTTCACGTTAACCCAAAGGGACGTCATGCTGACCCCGGGGAAATCAGGGGACCACCGATGCCCGCCACCGGAGAGGGGCGCCATTTCCTGCTGTTGCAAGGGCCGCATGGGCCCTTCTTCCGCAGGCTTGGGCAAATGCTGACCGCCTCTGGCGCGCAGGTCTGGCGCGTGGGCTTCAACGGCGGCGATGCGGCGATGTGGGGGGACCGAGACAGCTACATCCCCTTTCTCGACACCGCCGAACGCTGGCCCGACGCCTGCGCTGCGATCCTTGGCGGCAAGGGGATCACCGACCTTGTCCTTTATGGCGACACGCGGCCCGTGCACGCGCAGGCAGCAGCGCTGGCGCGCGACCGGGGCCTCTGCGTGCATGTGTTCGAGGAAGGCTACCTGCGCCCCTATTGGGTCACCTACGAACGCGGGGGATCAAACGGCTATTCGCGGCTGATGCAGATGCCGGTGGCGCAGATGCAGGCGGCGCTTGCCACCCTCGACATGGACGTGCCCGAGGCGCCCTCGCATTGGGGAGACATGCGGCAGCACATTTTCTGGGGGGCGGCCTATCACTGGTGGGTGATGACCGGCTCGCGCGCCTATCGCGGCTACCGCCCGCACCGCGACCTGACCGTGCGCGAGGAGTTTGGCCTTTACATCAGGCGCATCCTTGCCATGCCGTTTCACCGGTGGGAGCGGATGCTGGCCCAGACCCGCATCCGGCAAGGCGGCTTTCCCTATCACCTTGTCCTGCTGCAACTGGAACACGACGCCAGCTTCCGGATGCATTCCCCTTTCCGCACCATCACCGAGTTCATCGACATGGTGATGGACGGCTTTGCCAAGGGCGCACCGCGCCACCATCACCTCGTCTTCAAGGCCCACCCGCTGGAGGACGGCCGCGTCCCCGTAGCGCGCGAGATCCGCAGGCTGGCGCGACAGCACGGCCTGACCGGGCGGGTCCATTTCGTGCGCGGCGGCAAACTTGCGGCGCTGCTGAACGACGCGCGCAGTGCGGTCACGGTGAATTCGACCGCCGGGCAGCAGGTCCTGTGGCGCGGCCTGCCGCTGCGCACCTTCGGCGCTGCCATCTACGCCAAGCCCGAGTTCGTCTCGACCCAACCCCTGCCCGACTTCTTTGCCCAGCCCACCCGTCCCGACAGCCGCGCCTACAGGGATTTTCGGCACTATCTCTTGGAAACCAGCCAGATCCCGGGTGGCTTTTATGCTGCCCGAAGTCGCCGCGCACTGCTGCGACAGATCGTGGACATGATGCTCGCCGCCGAAGACCCGTATGATGCCCTGACATCCGGCAAAGCGGCACCGCGGCAACAGTTGCGCGTCATTCCCTGATACCGCGTTCGCCCGCTGGTTTTTTCCTGTTCAATTATCTAGGGTTGTCGCAAAAGACGCGAATAACGCTCCAGTGCAGGAGTACGGGCAGTGCGAAAACTTGCCTCCGGCGCCGTCCGGAGCCTTGCAATCATGGTGTCGGCGCTTGCGCTGAGCGGATGTGCATTGCCCCGTTCCGGCCCCAACAAGTCCGAAATCTTCAGCGGGTCGGTCCTGAAACAGGGCGACGCCTTCGTGGTGACCGTGAATGCGCGGGTAACGCGCGCAACCGCCGTGACGCCCGCGCTTGGCTTTGGGTCGGCGTTCCAGAACGCCGGCGTGATCGGATCGGATGCGATTTCGCCTGGTGACGTGCTGAATGTGACCGTGTTCGAGAACGTGCGCGACGACCCGCTTCTGGGCAATACCGGGCAGCGCGTGTCGGTCCTTGATACCGTGCAGGTGGATGGAGAGGGGTTCATCTTCATCCCCTACGCGGGCCGGATAAAGGCCGCGGGCCAGACGCCCGAGGGGCTGCGTCTTGCCATCACCCGCAAGCTTGAAACCCAGACGCCCGACCCGCAGGTGACTGTGCAGCGCGCAGCGGGCGACGGCTCGACCGTGTCGGTCGCGGGCGCGGTCGCGGCTCAGGGCGTCTACCCGATCGAACGCCCGACGCGCACCCTGTCGGCCATGCTGGCCCGTGCTGGAGGTGTCGCGATCGAGCCATCGGTCGCAATCGTCCGGATCACCCGGGGGGGACAGACCGGAAAGGTCTGGCTTGAGGACCTCTACGCCAATCCGGCGCTCGACATCGCGCTTCGCCCGGGCGACCGGGTGGTCGTCGAACAGGACACGCGCGCCTTCGTGGCTCTTGGCGCCACGGGCGCGCAAAGCCGCGTGGCGTTCGAAACTCAGACCCTTTCGGCAATCGAGGCGATTGCGACGGTCGGTGGGCTGAGCACAAACCTCGCCGATCCGACGGGCGTCTTCGTCCTGCGCAACGAGCCGGCCGAGATTGCAAACGCCGTGCTTGGCCGCAACGACCTGATCGGCGACCAGCGCATGGTCTATGTGCTTGACCTGACCGCGCCGACCGGGATTTTCGAGGCCCGCGACTTCCTGATCCGCGACGGCGACACCGTCTATGTGACCGAGGCACCCTTCGTGCAGTGGCAAAAGACGCTCGGCGCGATCACCGGCACCGCCAGTGCGGCTGGATCGCTGTCCAACGCCGCGGGCAACTGATCGCGCCGTGGGGGGTGACGGCACCGCAGGCGGGGAGATCCCGCGGCGGCTGTTCGTCTACAATGCCGGTTTCCTGGTTGAGCGCCGGTTGCGTCGCATCCTGTCGCTGTCCGGCCACGACCTGCGCCTTGGCCTGCCCGGTCCTGGCGACGGCGTGGCAGTCTGGGGGCGCTCTCCTACCGCGGCACGGGGCGAGGCGGTCGCCGCGCAGCGCGGCGTACCGCTGGTGCGGATCGAGGATGCCTTCCTGCGCTCGGTCCGCCCGGGCCGGATGGGCGATGCGCCGCTCGGCCTCTTGATCGACAGGGACGGCGTGCATTTCGACGCGACTGTCCCGTCGCGGCTGGAGCAGATTCTGGCGCGCGATCCCTTGGACAATTCGAACCTTCTGCAGCGGGCGCGCCACGGTATCAACCGTCTGAAGTACAGCGACCTGTCGAAATACAACATTCACCGCCAGGACACCCCCCTACCCGCCCCCGGCTATGTCCTGGTCGTCGATCAGACGCAGGGGGACGCGTCGGTCCGGCATTCCGGGGCACCCCCATCGGCCTTTGCCGAGATGCTGGCTGCCGCGCTGATCGACCACCCCCGCGCACGCGTGGTCATCAAGACCCATCCGGAAACCGCCCTGGGCCTGCGTCCCGGGCATTTCGGCCTGGGCGACGCTGGCGAAAGGGTGACAGTCCTGACCGAGCCCGTCAGCCCCTGGCGCCTGCTCGAAGGTGCAGTCGCGGTTCACACGCTGTCCTCGCAGCTCGGGTTCGAGGCGATCCTCGCCGGTCACCGCCCCCGTGTCTGGGGTCAGCCCTTCTATGCCGGCTGGGGCCTGACGACCGACGAGCGGCCCATCCCCCGCCGCCGCCGCAAGCTGACATCGGCGCAGCTTTTCGCCGCGGCGATGATCCTCGCGCCGGTCTGGTACGACCCCTGCCGCGACAGGCTGTGTTCCTTCGAGGAAGTGATCGACCAGCTGGAGGCCGAGGTGCGCCGCCACCGCGAGGATGCGCAGGGCCATGTCGCCCTGGGCATGCGCCTGTGGAAAAGGGGGCGCCTGCAACAGGTGTTCGGCGCAACGAAACCCCTGATCTTCCGTGACGATGCACCGCAAGCCGTCGCACGCGCGCGGGCCAGCGGACGCGACCTGCTGGTCTGGGCGGGCAAGGCATACCCCGATCTGGCCGCCCCCGCGCTGGTGATCCGACGGGTCGAGGACGGGTTCCTCCGCTCGCGCGGGCTGGGCGCAGACCTTGTGCCACCGCTCAGCCTCGTCACCGACCAGCAGGGCATCTACTACGACGCGACCCGCCCGTCAGAGCTTGAGATGCTGATCCGGTCGCCCTTGCCCCCCGGCGGGCGCCTGCGGGCGGAACGGCTGGTCGCGCGCATCGTGGCGGGGGGCGTCAGCAAGTACAACCTGACGGGCTCCATGCCGCCTCTGCCGGACGGCCCCCGCGTGCTGGTCGCCGGACAGGTCGAGGACGACGCATCGATCCGCTTCGGTGCGGGCGAGACCCGCACGAACGCAGCCTTGCTTCGGGCCGCTCGTGACGCCCGACCGGGGGCGGTGCTGGTTTACAAGCCCCACCCCGATGTCGAGGCAGGTTTGCGGCCCGGGTCCCTTGCCGCGGACACGCTGCCGCTCGCTGATGTGGTGGCAAGCAGCGCGGATCCCCTCGCCCTCATCGATGCCTGCGACGAGGTTTGGACGATCACGTCGCTTCTGGGGTTCGAGGCGCTGCTTCGTGGCAAGCGGGTCACCTGCCTCGGCGCGCCGTTCTATGCGGGTTGGGGGCTGACGACCGACGCAGGCCCGGTGCCGGATCGCCGTCGCCACCATCCTGACGGCCACCCCTTGCCGCGACCGGACCTCTTGCACCTCGCCCATGCGGCGCTGATCTCCTATCCGCGCTATTTCGATCCCGTCTCGCGCCGCCCCTGCCCGCCCGAGGTCGCCGTCGAACGCCTGGCAACCGGCGCGATCCCCCACCCTTCGCCCCTCAACCGCCTCCTCTCAAAGGCGCAGGGCGCACTGGCCGGACATGCGCATCTCTGGCGGTGAACATAGCCGGACCCGACTGGGGACGCATCCCGACAATCCCGCACGCCGAACAGGCACAAAGAGCCCCGCACCTGACGCCGATCCACGCCCACTCCCGCCCTGCGGACACAGGGCCACAAGGCCCTGCGCCTTCTTCTGTTTCCAAGTATTCTTCAGGGGGTGAATGGCCCGCAGGGCCAGATGGGGGACGGAACGTCCCCCTGCACCGCCTCAGTAGATATAGCGGATCTGGTCCGTCCAGTACCGCTCCATCCGCTTGAGGCTGGTGTTGATGTCGTCGATTCCCGCGACGCCGATGATCCCGCGCTTCTCCAGCCCCTGCGCATGCCGGGCGAAAAGCTCCGTGAGCATGCTGCGCACCCGCCGCCCCTTTTCGGTCAGGCGCACGCGGACCGACCGGCGGTCGATCTCGGACCGCTGGTGGTGCATGTAGCCCAATTCGACCAGCTTCTTGAGGTTGTAGCTGACGTTCGAGCCCTGGTAGTAACCGCGGGTCTTGAGCTCGCCCGCCGTCACTTCGTTCTCGCCGATGTTGAACAGCAACAACGCCTGGACAGAGTTGATCTCCAGCACCCCCAACCGCTCGAACTCGTCCTTGATCACGTCGAGGAGCAGCCGGTGAAGGCGTTCGACGAGGGCGAGACTCTCCAGATACCCCGCCATAAGGGCGCGTTGCGAGCCGTCCAGAATCTCCTGTTGCATCATCGTTCTCCGCCTGGGACCGGAGCGCAGATTCGGGACAAAACGCCAACATTCCGTAAACTCGCGGCGTGTTTGCCTCAATTCGAGGCGGTCAGGCGGGTTCGGGCGTGTTTTGTAAGGCGCGCCAGCAGCGCGGCATGTGCCGCCGGTACAGGGGCCTGCCCGATCACCCACCCCATTAGGTCCTGGTCATTCTCGGACAGAAGCGCATCGAAGGCCGCCAGATCCTCGGCCCCCATCCCTGCCAAATGCGCGTCGGCGTAGGGCCCCAGGATCAGGTCCATCTCCTTGGTCCCGCGCCGCCAGGACCGCATCGCCAGACGCTTGCGCGCCGTCGCCAAGTCCTCGCCCATCACGTCATCCTGCTTGAACCCGTCATGCCCGCACCCTATGAGGGCCAAGCCTCATCGTCCAGCCACCCGGAGCTGCCATGGCCTTCCTGTCCGATACCCTTGCCCGCGTGAAACCTTCGGCCACCATCGCCGTCACCACCAAGGCGGCCGAACTCAAGGCGGCAGGGCGCGACGTGATCGGCCTTGGCGCGGGCGAGCCGGACTTCGACACGCCCGACTTCATCAAGGTCGCAGCCAAGTCGGCGATCGACTCGGGCAAGACCAAATACACCGCCGTCGATGGCATCGCCGAGCTGAAGCGCGCCATCTGCGACAAGTTCGCGCGTGAGAACGGGCTGACCTACACGCCCGCCCAGATCACCGTGGGCACGGGCGGCAAGCAGGTGCTTTACAACGCGCTGATGGCCACGCTGAACCAAGGGGACGAGGTCATCATCCCCGCACCCTACTGGGTCAGCTACCCCGACATGGTGCTGCTCGCAGGCGGCACGCCGGTTTTCGTGCCCTGCGGCATCGCATCCGAGTTCAAGCTGACGCCCGAGGCCCTCGAAGCCGCGATCACGCCCAAAACCAAGTGGTTCATCTTCAACTCGCCCTCGAACCCCACTGGTGCTGCCTATTCCCGGGCGGAACTCAAGGCGCTGACCGACGTGCTGATGCGGCATCCCCATGTCTGGGTGATGTCCGACGACATGTACGAACACCTCGTCTTCGATGGCTTCGAATTCGCGACGCCCGCGCAGGTGGAACCGGGTCTCTACGACCGCACGCTCACCTGCAACGGGGTGAGCAAGGCCTATGCGATGACCGGCTGGCGGATCGGCTATGCCGGGGGGCCTGCGCATCTCATCAAGGCGATGGGGACGATCCAGTCGCAATCGACCTCGAACCCCTCGTCGGTCAGCCAGTATGCCGCCCTTGCCGCCCTGACCGGCCCGCAGGACTTTCTCGGGCCCTTCCGTGAGGCGTTCCAACGGCGGCGGAACCTTGTCGTGGACGGCCTGAACGCTTGCCCCGGCATCGTCTGCCCGAAGCCTGAGGGGGCGTTCTACGTCTATCCCGACATCTCGGGCTGCATTGGAAAGACCTCCGTTGGCGGAACCCGGATCACCGACGACGAGGCCTTTGCGACCGCGCTCTTGGAGGAGACGGGGGTGGCGGTCGTCTTCGGCTCGGCCTTCGGGATCAGCCCGAACTTCCGGGTGAGCTATGCGACATCGGACGCCGTGCTGACGGACGCCTGCGCCCGGATCAAGGCGTTCTGCGAGGGGTTGCGCTAGCGGGAGGGGACGATGGCGGCCGATCTGCCGGACTATTACTTCCGGGTGCGCGAGAATGGCGCGCTGGTGTTCCGCGTGGACGCCGAGAACCGCCAGCGCCGGATCGAGATGGACCAGATCGCCACCGTCAACGTGAAGAACGGCGAGATCAAGGCCCACGGCGACCGCAAGCTGACGCCGCCTGACATGGCCGCGATCAAGGGGTGGCTGGCGGAACGTCAGAAGCTTCTGGCGATGCGCGAGGTGGACGACATCCTGCGCGCCGTGGACCACCTGAACCTGACTGCGCAATGGGCGCAGTCGCGCGCGACGGATGCGCAGTTGGATGCCGTGACGGACACGCTGCTGATGGCGATGCACGACCTG
>CAZVIS010000031.1:0-3287 GCA_964627355.1 uncultured Rhodobacterales bacterium | reverse complement strand
GAGGGAACGACATGCTGAACGCGGATGTGGCCAAGCGGCGGGATCAGGCGATCTCGCGCGGCGTGGGGATGATGACGCAGATCTACGCCGACCGGGCGCTCAACGCCGAGATCTGGGATATCGAGGGCAACCGCTACATCGACTTTGCCGCCGGCATCGCCGTCGTCAACACCGGCCACTGCCACCCCCGCGTCATGGCCGCCGTGACGGAACAGATGTCCCGCTTCACCCACACCTGCCACCAGGTGCTGCCCTATGAGAACTACATCCGCCTCGCCGAGCGTCTGAATGACAAGGTCCCCGGCGACTTCCCGAAAAAGACCATCTTCGTCACCACTGGGGCCGAAGCCTGCGAGAACGCGATCAAGATCGCCCGCATAGCCACGGGCCGCAACGCCGTCATCGCATTCGGCGGCGGCTTTCACGGGCGGACCTTCATGGGCATGTCCCTGACCGGCAAGGTCGAGCCCTACAAGAAGGGCTTCGGCGCGATGATGCCGGATGTCTACCACGTCCCCTTCCCAATGGACCCGCACGGGATTTCCACCGCCGACGCGATGAAGGGGATCGAGAAGCTGTTCAAGGCCGACCTCGACCCCTCCCGCGTCGCAGCCATCGTGTTCGAACCTGTGCAGGGCGAGGGCGGCTTCTACCCCGCCCCCACAGACCTGATCCGCGCGATCCGCAAGCTGTGCGACCAGCATGGCATCGTCATGGTGGCGGACGAGGTGCAGACCGGGTTCGCCCGCACCGGGCACCTGTTCGCGATGGAGGCGCACGGGGTTGCGGCCGACATGGTGACGATGGCCAAGGGCCTCGCAGGCGGCCTGCCGCTGGCCGCCGTCACGGGCCGCGCCGACCTGATGGATGCGGCGCATCCCGGCGGTCTGGGCGGCACCTATGCAGGCAACCCCCTCGGCATCGCTGCTGCGAATGCGGTGCTCGACGTGATCGAGGATGAGGACCTCTGCGCCCGCGCCAACGAACTTGGCGGACGGCTGAAGCAGCGGCTCGAGGCGATCCGCTCGGTCACGCCCGAGATCGTGGACATCCGCGGCCCCGGCTTCATGGTCGGCGTCGAATTCGCCAACCCCGGCACGCATGAGCCCGACGCAGGCTTCACCGGCCGCGTCCGGACCGAGGCCTTGAAGCGCGGGCTGATCCTTTTGACCTGCGGCGTCTATGGCAACGTGATCCGCTTCCTCGCCCCCATCACCATCCCGGATGCCCATTTCGCCGAAGCCATGGACATCCTCGAGGACGCCGTCGCCGCCGCCCGCGCGGCCTGACCGGCGAAAAGGCGCTGCCCCATGCGGGCGGCGCCGCGCCCCCGGGAACCCGAACGCCCCCCGCGCGTTGTCCTGCGACATTCATCTGCCGCAGGAGTTCCCATCATGAAATCGCTTCTTCTCGCCTTCTCGCTTGGCGGCCTGACGCTCGCCGCCTGCACCCCGACCGACCAGAGCACGGTCACCGGAAGCCTTGCCGGGGCCGCCATCGGCGCCGCGGTGTCGGGAGACGACAACCGCACCGAGGGCGCGCTTGCAGGCGCTGCTGTTGGTGCGATCGCGGGCAACCTGATCGGCCGGTCGAACCAGCCCGGCCAGTGCGTCTATCAGGACCGCTATGGCGACCGCTACACGGCCGCCTGCTGAAACGGAAAGGGCCGCGCCCGGCGGGCGCGGCCCTTGGCTCGAAGAGCGATTGTTCAGGCGCGGGCCGAACCCACCAGCTTCCACAGCACCGGGAACAGCACCGCCGCCAGCGCCAGCTTCATCGCGTCACCGATCAGGTAGGGCGTCAGGCCCCAGGCCAGCGTCTGCGCGAGGGGCGATGCGAAGGTCTCGGCGTTGAACAGGCCGCCCGCGACGAGGACGTAAAGCCAAACCAGACCCGCCGCATAGATCAGCGCGTTGCCGATCAGCATGGCAAGGGTCATCCCGCCCACGCTGCGGTCCCAACCGTTGCGCGCCGCAAGGCCAAGCGCCAGCGTCGCCAACACATAGCCCACAAGATAGCCGCCCGTCGTGCCCATCATGTAGGCCAGCGGTTTTTCGGCGTTGTACCCGGCAAAGACGTCAAACCCCAGGGCACCGACCAGCATGTAGGCCAGGATGGTGACCAGCCCCAGACGCGCGCCGTAGGCCGCCCCGATCGACAGCACCGCAAAGGTGCCGAGCGTGACGGGAACCGGCGAGGGCGGGACGGGGATGCTGATCTTCGCCGCCACCGCCAGCGCCGCGACACCTGCGGCGACGAGCACCGCCCGCTTAACCCAGAGCGCGGTCCCCTCGGTGCGCCAGATATGGTCGGAAAGGACCGTGGCTGTCATCTGTTTACCCTCCGTTCGGATTTGTCCCAAGGATTGCCGCATCGCCCGGCGCGGCACAAGGGGGCGTTTCGAGGGGGGAAGAGAGAGCTAGCCAGTAACTCCTCCATCGCCCCCCTGGCAGAGGCCATCGCCTCTGCCACGCGGGAGAGGTCAGCTTGGACGCCGGAACGCATCGGCGTTCCGGCCTGCGCCTGCCTGCCCCCGGGCAGGCGCAGATGCGCCTACCCCAGGCAGGCGCAGGCCTCTGTTGTGCTGGGGGACAGGGTCGGGTTGCACCGCCTCGCAGGCGCGGGGCGAAGGCAGTGCCTTCGCTTGATCCCGCGCGGAGGCGTCGGTCGATCTTAGGGAAGAACGCGCAAGGCGGCATCCGCATTAGGCGCTGCACCAAGCGCGATCAGCCCCTATTCGCCCCGGATCACCTTGCGGAACGGCTCGAACAGCGCTTCGTTCCCGGCGATCACGGCACCGCCAAAGGGGTGCGCGCCCTCGTCGATGGCGCTGACAAAGCCGCCCGCCTCGCGCACCAGCACGATCCCGGCGGCCACATCCCAGGCGTGGATCCCACGCTCCCAATAGCCGTCAAACCGACCCGCCGCGACATAGGCGAGGTCCAGCGCCGCCGCACCCCACCGCCGCACCCCCGCACAAACCGGCATCAGCCGCGCCAGATCCTGCAGCGTGGCCGGCAGGCCCGACCGCGTGCCGAAGGGCACACCCGTGGCGAACACGCCCTCAATCATCGTGCGTCGCCCCGACACGCGCAGGCGGCGGTCGTTCATCCAGGCACCCTGCCCCTTTTCGGCGACGTAGAGTTCGTCCTTGGCGGCGTCGAAGATCACGCCCGCCACGACCTCGCCCTTGTGTTCCAGCGCGATCGAGACAGCCCAGTGCGGCAGCCCGTGCAGGAAGTTCGTGGTGCCGTCCAAAGGATCGACGATCCAGCGCCGTGTGGGAT
>CAZVIS010000030.1:5093-18143 GCA_964627355.1 uncultured Rhodobacterales bacterium | reverse complement strand
GGTCCCCTGGGAGACGCGCTATGCCACCGCCTGGGGGCGCGATTATTCGGGGCCGACGGGGGATGCCGCGACTGCAAGCCTTGGCGCGCGAAGGGTCGTCCTGATGTATGACCCCTATGAGCCGCTCGACGCCGCCCATGCGGCGCGGTTCACCGGGGGGAACGTCATGCGGCTGAGGGCGCCCCTGATGGGGCACCGGCTGGGGTCATCGCTGCAGCAGATGGGGATCCTTGGGGCGGTGACAGTGGGGGCGCTGGACGGCACGCTGACCGAGGCCGCCTATTATGCGATGCTGCGGGCGCGCAAGACCTTCCCCCGCTACCAGCGCGAGCTTTTCGAGCGGGCGGTGGCGCGGGGGCATGTGGCGCTGGCGCGAAGGATGGCCCGCTGGGTGCTGACCCGCGGCGACAACCGCGCGATCCGGAAAAGGTTACGCGACCTGTAACGGGGCCCTCCCGCGCGCTATACGCTTGGGGGTGGCAAGGGGGCGCATGCACCCCCTTGGACCCCGGGTCCCCCACAGTCGACCTAGGCGCTTGCCAAAGGGGGCCTTCTGCCCCCTCGAGCCGTTCCGGCCCTCACCCCCTGAGGATACTTGGACCAGATGAAAACAGGAGAAGGAAGAACGTGGGTCTGCTTACCCTTTCACATTTGCCCAAGTACCCCCGGGTGGGTCCGGGAGGGCAGGCGGCCCTCTCGGGGCAAGGGCAAGGACCCACGCCGTCCCGCCTCGGCCCTGCCGAGGCAGGCAGCCCCCACGGTCAGGCCGGGTGCGGGGGTCCAAGGGGGGCTCTGCCCCCCTTGCCTTCTTCAAGCAGGCAGACGCGCCTCGACCATCCCGGCATACCAGCTCGCCCCGAACGGGATCGCAGTGTCGTCGAAGTTGTAGGCCGGGTGATGGACCATCGCGGTATCCCCGTTTCCGAGGAAGATGTAGGCCCCCGGCCGCTCGTTCAGCATGAAGCTGAAATCCTCGGCCCCCATCAGGGGGGCCGTGTCGGTGTTGATCTGGCCCGACACCGCCTTCGCCACCTCGGCCGCAAAGACGGTATTCTCGGGCGTGTTCACCGTCACCGGATACCCGCGCTTGTAGTGCAGCTCCGCCCGTGCGCCCAGGGCCAGCGCCGTCCCCTCGACCACCTGGGCCAGCCGCGCCTCGACGAAGTCCTGCACGCCGTGGTCCATCGTCCGCACGGTCCCCTTCATCTTCACCACCTGCGGGATCACGTTATGCGCGGTCGAGTCCGTCTCGACCGTGCAGACCGACACCACCACCTGCTTCATCGGATCGACGTTGCGGCTGGCAATCGTCTGCACCGCCACGATGATATGCGCGGCCACCACCGTCGTATCCACGCAGTCGTGGGGCTTGGCCGCGTGCCCCCCCTTCCCCGTCACCACGATGTCGAACTGGTCCGCCGCCGCCATCATCGCGCCGGGCCGGATCGCGAAATGCCCGACCGGGATCCCCGGCATGTTGTGCATCCCGTAGACCTCGTCGATCTTCCAGCGGTCGATGAGGCCATCCGCCACCATCTCGCGCCCGCCGCCGCCGCCCTCTTCCGCCGGCTGGAAGATCACCACCGCCGTCCCGTCGAAATTCCGCGTCTCGGCCAGGTACTTCGCGGCCCCCAGCAGCATCGTCGTGTGCCCGTCATGCCCGCAGGCATGCATCTTTCCCGGCACGGTCGAGGCATAGGGCACCCCCGTCGCCTCGATGATCGGCAGCGCGTCCATGTCCGCGCGCAGACCGATCACCCGGCCCGAGCGATCCGTGTTCCCCCGGATCACCCCCACCACCCCGGTCCGCCCGATCCCCTCCACCACCTCGTCGCAGCCATAGGCGCGGAGGAGGTCCGCCACCCGCGCCGCCGTCCGGTGGACGTCGAAGAGGAGTTCCGGGTGCATGTGGAAGTCGCGGCGAACCTCGGTGAGTTCGGGGAGCATGTCGGCGATGCGGTTCTTGACGGGCATGGGGAGACTCCTTTGGGGGAGAGGGTGAGGGATTGGGCAGGGGAGGGCAAGCCCAACCCGGGCGGATCAGGAAACGCACTGCGTTTCCCCGCCCGCAGTACCACGCCTACACCAGACCGTCTCCCCACTCACGACAGAGGCCAGCGCCTGCCTGGGCGGGCGAGAAGCGCCTGCCCCCGGGCAGGCAGGCGCTGGCCGGGGGCTTTGGCCCCCGACCGGTCAGCCGGGAGGCGTTCCGCGTGGCCCCGGCGATGGCCGGGGCCTTGTAACGCCGGGGTGAAAGATTGGTGAACGGAGGGCAAGTGTGTTCGCCTTAGGTGTAAATTCGCCCTTACTGCGCCACGGCTCAGCTTCGGCTTACATCTAAGCCAAGCTCCCGGTTGCGCTTCCACCGCTCGAAACTGGGTAATACTTTCCCACCGTCAAACGTGACGTCGGGTCGATGTTTCTCACCGTTGGTTGGAAACAGCGCATTTTCTGCAATACGCCACTTCACCCAGTGTTTCGGGTGGTAGAGATTTGATGATCCATCCTTGTTCAAAGGCTTGCCGACATCCCAGTTGTGCTTGAACCTTCTCGATCGGAAGTTTCCATTCCGGGCCCGGTCCGAAATCACCGCGAAGGCGCGAAACAAAGCACGGTCGTCTTCACGATAAGAATCCTCGAGCTTGCCATCTCGCCATGCCATTTGATACGCCGACGCGCTGAAGCTATGAAGGATCTCGCATGCCGATCCCCAATCGCACAGAGGATGGCTGGCAATGGCCTCGATAAGCGGCGCATCCATAACGTCGTCACCATGCGCCATTTCGTGAAGATCATCTGCTGAAAATCCTGCGAGAATCTGAACGATTTCTTCGCGAGGGGACCGGCATGACACCAACGGTTTGCTTTTGCGCCACTCTTCACGCAATTTGATCTCATCGACGGATTGAAGCACTGGCTTTGGTCGGGGTCTGTCAGCGGCAGGGCGGAGGTTAGGAAAGGTGCGCACGGCCTGAGCGTCATGCAAGGCAAAAATAGCAGCAGACAGTTCAAGAGCCTTCTGGGATTTCACGATCCTCGAAAAGAAGATCTCGTAAACAGGAGTAGGCAGATAGTACGCGGCAAATAAATGGATACGAAGTCTGTCGACACTGTCGACAGGTGCGTCCCGCGTGCCATCATTCGAGAGCCTCTTCATTCCGGCATCAATCGAAGCGTGAAAGCTGCGATCCAGTGCGGGCGCGTGCGGCGAAGCACCTTGTTGGTACTTTTCCATCCATCCCGCTATCGCAGCGGAGCGGACAGCCTCGTCGGCTCTCTCTGGCGAGAGGGTCCAGAATAGCCGGGACGTAAGCAACTTCAGCATAGGGGAGCACTCCGCAAACAAATGCAGAGTGCCGCCAAATAGTGAACGTGTAAACTAATCGCCCTCACCCAAACCGCCGCTCCGCCTCCAGCGCCAGCCCCGTCCCCACCGACCCCAGCATGTCCCCCGTGGCGATCCTCACGCCCGGCAGGACCTCTGCCACCAGCCTGCGCAGCACCGGCAGGTCGCTCGAGCCGCCGGTCATGAAGACGGTGCCGAGGGTTGTGGGGGTGACTCCGGCCTGCGTCAGCACGTTGCGGATGGTCACCGCGACGCGTTCGATGGGGGGGACGATGGCGGTCTCGAAGGTCTCGCGCGTCACCAAGGGGTTCGGGCCGCCGGTCAGGGGGGCGAGGGGGAGGCGGGTGGCGTCAAGGCCGGAGAGGGCGATCTTGGCGTCCTCGACCGTCATGGCGAGGCCGTGGCCCGCCCGCGCGCCCACCACGCGGCGGAGGCGGGAGAGGCGTTCGGGGTGGTCGGCCATCGCCTCCAGCGCCTTGAGGTCGGCCTCGACCCGTTGGGTGTAAAGGAAGTTGATCCGGTGCCAGGTGGCGAGGTCGAGGTAATAGTGGCGGGGGATGGTGCCCTTGCCGCCGCCGGTGGTGGAGAGATAGCCAAGGTGCGGCATGACGGCGGCGAGGGACAGGAGCCGGTCGAAGTCGGTGCCGCCGACGCGGATGCCGTCATTGGCGAGGATGTCGGCGGCGCGGTCGGGGGCCCTCGCCCGTTCGGGTGACACGCGGACGACCGAAAAATCCGAGGTGCCGCCGCCGATATCGACGATCAGGACCAGCTCCTCGGCGGTAATCGTCGTCTCGTATTGCAGGGCGGCCGCGATGGGTTCGTACTGGAAGCCCACCTCGCGGAACCCCACCGCATGGGCGATCCCCTGAAGCGTGTCCTGCGCGGCGCGGTCGCCCTCGGCATTGTCGTCGATGAAATGGACGGGGCGACCGAGGATGACGGACCCGGTCGCGGGCTGCACGCGGTCCAGCCGGGTGCGGAGTTCGGCGAAGTAGCGCGCGACGATATCGCGGAACGAGACCGCGCGGTTGCCCACCCGGGTCCGCTCTTGGATCAGCGCCGAGCCGAGCGTGCTTTTCAGCCCGCGCATCAGGCGGCCCGGATCGCCGCGGACATAGGCCTCGATTGCGGCGCGGCCGAATTCGGGGGGGTCGTCGTCGTGCCAGAAGACGGCGGAGGGAAGGGTGAGGTGCGCGCCCTCGAGCGGGATGAGGCGCGCGGTGCCGCCCGGCGCGATGGCGACGGTGGAGTTCGACGTGCCGAAGTCGATGCCGCAGGCGGGCATGGGGGGCCTCATTCTGGGAAGGCGTGGGGTTAGCGGGGGATGGGCGCGGGGTAAAGGGGGTGCGCGCCGCGTGTTGGGCGGCGACGGGGCATTCGGGCGGATCAGGAAACGCTTTGCGTTGCCCCGCCCGCTGCGCGACGCCTCAACCCGACCCTCTCCACCCGAATATCAGAGGCCAGCGCCTGCCTGGGGCGGGCGAGAAGCGCCTGCCCAGGCAGGCGCTGGCCGGGGGCTTTGGCCCCCGACCGGTCAGCCGGGAAATGTCGAGCGTGGCCCCGGCGATGGCCGGGGCCATGAGGAACCCGCCACCCTTACAACCAGGGCCCCGGCGTGATCCCCGACCCGTCGGTGAACCGGCCAAGGCGGAAGCGGCTCAGGTCGTGGCCGGTGGGCCTGCCCATCACGAGGTCGGCGACCACGCGGCCCATCCCCGGGCCGATGCCGAAGCCATGTCCGCTCATCCCCGTGGCGATGGTCAGGCCGGGGATGGGGGCGTGGTCCACCACGGGCACCACATCGGGCATCGTGTCGATCATGCCGGCCCAGGCGGCACGCAGCCTCGGGCGGCCGAGTGCGGGAAAAGCGCGGGCGAAGGCGTCCTGCACGCGGTCGAGCGAGGCGCGGTTCGGGCGGGGGTTGAGGATGCGCGTCGCTTCGAAGGGGCCGGGGCGGCTGGCATCCCACGTGCGCGGCGTGCCCCAGGCGTCGGGAAAGCCGCGCGGCGCGATCGGGCGAAAGTGGGTGGAACGCCAGTCCTTGCGCAGCGTGGTCAGATAGGGGCGGAAACTGCGGAAGGCGTCCGGACCGATGAAGAAATCATGTTCGGATCCCGGCGCCAGCGAATAGCCCCCGTCCGCGCGGCGCCGAAAGGCAAGGTCGGCGTCGCAGGCATTGCCGGGAAAGACTTCGGGCAAGGGTTCGGTCGCGGCGACCGAGGCCAGGACCGAGAGCTGCGGGATCTCGACGCCATGGGCAGACAGGAACAGCCGCGACCAGGCGCCCCCCGCGACCACCACGCGGTCACAGGCGATGCGGCCCTTCTCGGTCGCCACACCTGCCACCCGGCCCGCCGCGATATCCAGCACCCGGACGGCACAGTTCTCGACAATCGTCACGCCCCGTTGCACGGCCGCCCCGGCGATCAGCGGCACCGCGACCCAGGGTTCGGCCCGCGCGTCCGAGGCGGTGAACATGCCGCCGCACCAGCCGCCGTCGCCCTGGATGCGCGCGCGGACCGCATCGGCGGTCAGCATCACGGTATCCACCCCATGCGCGGCGGCATGGGGCAGGAAGCCTTCGAAGGCGGCCATCTCGGCCTCGGTCCGGGCCAGGTACATCACGCCGGTCCGGCGGAAGCCGAGGTCATCGCCGAGAGTCTGCGCCAGGCTTTCCCACATGCGCAGCGATTCGATCACGATGGGAAGCTCGGCAGGGTCGCGGCCCTGCTGGCGGATCCAGCCCCAGTTGCGCCCCGACTGCTCGGCCCCGACGCGGCCCTTCTCGCACAGGACCACGCGCTGTCCCTGCCCGGCCAGATGCCAGGCGGTCATCACCCCGATGATGCCGCCACCGACCACCACAACGTCGGCACTGGCGGGTGGTGGCCCGGGAAAGCGGACGGGCATGTCGTCGTGAAACGGGAAGGTCATGCGCGAAGGGACTCCACCACACGCTGCACAAAGGCCCATCCGGCATCGAATTCTGCGACTTCGAGATATTCGTCGGGCTGGTGCGCCTGCGCGATGTCGCCGGGGCCGCAAACCACGGCCGAATAGCCCTCGGCCTGGAACTGCCCTGCTTCGGTGCCGTAACTGACCACATGCGGGGCGTTGTCGCCGGTCAGGCGGCGGGCAAAGGATTCCGCCGCGCCATTCGTTTCGGGCCGCAGGGGCGGCACGTCGAAGAAGCGGTCGAGGGTGATGCCTGCCTCAGGACGGACGGCCTTCATCCGGGCCTCGACACGGGCAACCTCGGCCTCGAACCTGGCGCACCAGCCTTCGGGGGATTCGCCGGGGACCACGCGGAACTCGAAGCTGAAGGTGCAGTCGGCGGCGGTGATGTTGTGGGCGGTGCCGCCCTGGATCATGCCGGTGTGCAGCGTGGTGAAGGGCGGGTCGAAGAGGGCGGCCATCGGGCCCACGGGGGCGGCCTGCACCTCGGCATTGCGGTCGTTCGCCCACTGGATCAGGCGCGCGGCCTCCATGATCGCCGAAACCCCGGTGGGCAGCAGCGAGGAGTGCACCTCGAACCCCTTCACATGCACCTTGTAGCCCGCGCCGCCCTTGTGGCCCGTCACCACCTTCATCCGGCTCGGTTCCCCCACGATCACGGCGGCGGCGCGCGGCAGATGCGCGGCCATGGCGCGGATCATGGGGGGCGCACCGGTGCAGCCCACCTCCTCGTCATAGGAAATCGCGATCTGGAGGGGGCGCGCGATGCCCGCCTGCAGGGCCAAGGGCACGGCGGCGAGCGACAGGGCCACGAACCCCTTCATGTCCGCCGTCCCCCGCCCGTACAGCCGCCCGTCTCGTTCCGTCACCACCCAGGGGTCCGAGGTCCACGTCTGCCCGTCCACCGGCACCACGTCGGAATGCCCCGACAGCACCACGCCCCCCGCCACATCCGGCCCGACCTGCGCGTAGAGCGCGGCCTTGGTGCGGTCGTCACTCCAGACGCGGTGCGCGGTCACACCCCAACCTTCCAGATAATCCTCGACCCAGTCGACCAGCGCGAGGTTCGAGTCGCGGCTGACGGTCGGAAAGGCCACGAGGCGGTCGAGGATGGCGCGGGGGGACAGGGGTTCGGGCATGGGGGCTCCTTCGGCGGGGCAGGCTGCGCCGGGGGCGAGCCGAGGTCAACCCCGGCCCACCCCCCTTGACCTCGCGCGCGCGGGACCCCACACCGAGGCATGGCCACCGGAACCTTGATGATCGACCTTGATGCCGTCGCGGCCAACTGGCGCGCGCTGGACCGCATGTCATCTTCCGGCACGCAGACGGGGGCCGTCGTAAAGGCGGACGCCTATGGACTTGGCGCCACGCGCGTTGCCCGCGCGCTGGCGCAGGCGGGGGCGCGGCGGTTCTTTGTCGCAGTGGCGGAAGAGGGGGCGGTGGTGCGGCAGGCGCTTGGGCCGGGGCCGCAGATCTGCGTCTTTTCGGGCCATATGGCGGGCGATACCGAGATGATCGGGGACCTCGACCTGACGCCGATGCTCAATTCCATCGACCAGGTCACGCGCCATCTGGAATCGCTGCCCGGCCACCCTTTCGGCATCCAGCTGGACACGGGCATGAACCGTCTTGGGATGGAAGCGGGGGAGTGGGAGGCGGTCGCGGCCTTTGTCCTTGATGCCGGGCCGGACCTTCTGATGAGCCATCTGGCCTGCGCGGACGAGCCGGACCACCCGATGAATGCCCAGCAACTCGCGGCCTTTCACGCGATGACGGACGGCACGGATCTTCCGCGTTCGCTGTCCGCGACGGGCGGGATCCTGCTGGGGGCGGCCTATCATTTCGACCTGACGCGCCCCGGGATCGGCCTTTATGGCGGGCAGCCCTTCGATCAGGGCAACCGGGTGGTGACCGTGTCCCTGCCCGTGGTGCAGGTGCGCGAGGTCGAGGCGGGAGAGATCGCGGGCTACGGCTGCACCTGGACCGCCGAAGCGCCCGCGCGGCTGGCCACCGTCTCGGGCGGCTATGCGGACGGGCTGCTGCGGACGTTGTCGAACAACGCGGTCCTCTGGGCCGAGGATGTGCCCTGCCCCATCGTCGGCCGGGTGTCGATGGACCTCATCATTGTCGATGTGACGCATCTGCCGGGCGATCCGCGCGCGCTGGACATTCTGGGGCCGCACCAGACAGTGGACGATCTGGCGGGGTCCGCCGGGACCATCGGGTATGAGATTCTCACCTCGCTCGGCCCCCGCTACGACCGGCGCTATGCCGAGGGGGCGCTGTGACGCCTGCCGGCGTGCTGGCGGGGACGGGGCGGCCGGTGCTGGCGGCGCTGGCCTCGCTTGGCAGGGTCGCCATCTTTGCGGGCCAGACCATCAGCCACATCCTGCGCCCGCCCTTCTACGCGCGCGAGTTTCTGGCGGCGCTGTTCCAGGTGGGCTGGATGTCCTTGCCGGTGGTGGGGCTGACCGCGATCTTCACCGGGGGGGCGCTGGCGCTGCAAATCTACTCTGGCGGTGCAAGGTTCAATGCCGAGGCGGTGGTGCCGCAGATCGTGGCCATCGGGATGGTGCGGGAACTGGGGCCGGTTCTGGTCGGCCTGATGATTGCGGCGCGGGTGACGTCGTCCATCGCGGCCGAGATTGCGACGATGAAGGTGACGGAACAGATCGACGCGCTGGTGACCCTGTCCACCAACCCGATGAAGTACCTGACGGTGCCGCGAGTGCTGGCGGGGACACTGGTGGTGCCGCTGCTGACCGGTGTCGGCGACGTGATCGGCATCTTCGGCGGCTATCTGGTGGCGACCGAGCGTCTGGGCTTCAACGCCGCCACCTATATCACCAACACGGTGAACTTCCTCGAAACCCCGGACGTGGTGTCATCCCTCATCAAGGGCGCGGTCTTCGGCTTCATCGCGACGCTGATGGGGTGTTTCCACGGGATGCGCTCGGGGCGCGGGGCGCAGGGGGTGGGGGCGGCGACGAAGACGGCGGTGGCGGCGGCGGCGATCCTGATCCTTGCGGCAAACTTCCTGCTGACCGCCGTGTTGTTCGGCGCATGATCGAGCTGTCGCGCGTTCACAAGGCCTTCGGGGCCAACCGGGTGCTGCAGGGGGTGGACCTGACCATTCCGCGCGGCACGTCGATGGTCATCATCGGCGGGTCGGGGACGGGCAAGTCGGTGCTGCTGAAATGCATCCTGGGGCTGGTGCGGCCCGATGCGGGGACGATCACGCTGGACGGGCAGGATGTGACGAAGGGGGACCGCGATGCGTTTTTGGCGCGCTTCGGGATGCTGTTTCAGGGCGGGGCCCTCTTTGACTCGCTGAAGGTGTGGGAGAACGTGGCGTTCCGCCTGCTGCGGGGGCCTGCGAAGCGGCCCAAGGAGGAAGCGCGTTCCATTGCAATGGAGAAGCTGGCCCGCGTGGGCCTCGATGCGCGGGTGGCGGACCTGTTCCCGGCGGAACTGTCCGGCGGCATGCAGAAACGCGTCAGCCTCGCCCGCGCGATTGCCGCCGAGCCCGAGATCATCTTCTTCGACGAGCCGACGACGGGCCTTGATCCCATCATGTCGGGCGTCATCAACGAACTGATCCGCGAGATCGTCTCCGAGATGGGGGCGACCGCGATGACGATCACGCATGACATGACGAGCGTGCGGGCGATTGCCGACAACGTGGCGATGCTCCACGGCGGGACGATCCGATGGACGGGGCCTGTGGCCGAGATGGACGCGACGCCCGACCCTTACGTCCAGCAGTTCATCCACGGGCGGGCCGAGGGGCCGATCGCCGCGGTGCGGTAAGGCGAGCGGCCAGCGCAGTCCTGCCCTGCGCAACATCCCCGCGCGGGAAAAAGCGAAGGCACTGCCTTCGCCCCGCGCCTGCGAGACGGCGCCACCCCGACCCCATCCACAAGCACGACAGAGGCCTGCGCCTGCCTGGGCTGGCGCATCTGCGCCTGCCAAGGGGCAGGCAGGCGCAGGCCGGAACGCCGATGAGTCCCGGCGGTCACATGGATCCGTCTCGCGTGGCAGGGGCGATGGCCCCTGCCATGAGAAGCAAGCTGGAACCAGGGATCGACGACGATGCAGCGGGTGGCACCTGCAATCACCCTTGACGCCCCCTCCCCCACCCCTCACCTCTGCCTCATGCGTCCCGCCCACATCCTGAACCTCGCCCTCCTGATCCTCTTCCCGGTGGCGTGGTTCGCGCCGCTGCTGCGTGCAGCTGTGCTGCCGATCTTCGGGCTGTCCGAGATCTCGGTCATCTCGGGCCTGCAGGCGCTGTGGGAGACGGATGCGGCGCTGGCCCTGCTGGTGACCTTTTTCGCGATCTTCGCGCCTTACCTCAAGACCATCGGACTTGCCCTCCTCCACTTCGGCCTTCTCTCCCCACGCGTCCTTCCGGCGCTGCATGTCCTCGGCAAGCTCGCCATGGCCGACATCTTTCTGATCGCGCTCTACATCGTGGTGGCGAAAGGCGTGGGGTTGGCGACAGTGGAGACCGCGTGGGGCCTCTATCTCTTCACGGCTTGCATCCTTGCCTCGCTGACGCTCTCGCTTCTGGAAGGACAGCGCGGGCGGTAGGGGCGGGAGCCTCCGGCGGGGGTATTTGAGTCAAGAAGAAGCCGCTGCCCCTTCTTCTTGACCCAAATACCCATCTTCTTTTCCTCTGGCGCCCGGCTTGCGGACCGGCCCCGCGCGGTACATTAAGCGGCATGGCCAAGCATGCCCCCGCCTTTACCTGCACCGCCTGCGGCGCGGTCCATCGCAAATGGTCGGGCAAGTGCGATGCCTGCGGCGGATGGAACACGATTGCCGAGGAGGCGCCGCTTTCGGCGGGACCTTCGGGGATCAGCGCAAAGGGGCGGACGATTCCGCTGAGCGACCTTGCCACCGCCGAGGCGCCACCCCCGCGCGCGGCGAGCGGTCTGGCGGAACTGGACCGGGTTCTGGGCGGGGGGCTGGTCGCGGCCTCGGCGATCCTTGTGGGCGGGGATCCGGGGATCGGGAAATCGACGCTGCTGTTGCAGGCGGCGGCGAGCTTTGCCCGGCAGGGGCTTTCCACCCTCTACATCTCGGGCGAGGAGGCGGCGGCGCAGGTGCGGATGCGGGCGGCGCGTTTGGGTCTCTCCGAGGCGCCGGTGCAACTGGGGGCCGAGACCTCGCTTCGCGACATCCTGACGACGCTCGACGCCACGCGGCCTGACCTTGCGGTCATCGATTCGATCCAGACGATGTGGCTGGATACGGTCGAGTCCGCGCCGGGGTCGGTCAGCCAGGTCCGCGCCTCGGCGCAGGAGCTGGTCAGCTTTGCCAAGAGGCGGGGCACCGCCGTCATCCTTGTGGGCCATGTCACCAAGGACGGCCAGATCGCCGGTCCCCGCGTGGTCGAGCACATGGTGGACACGGTCCTTTACTTCGAGGGCGAGCGGGGCCACCAGTTCCGCATCCTGCGTGCCGTCAAGAACCGCTTCGGCCCGGCGGACGAGATCGGCGTGTTCGAGATGACGGGCGCGGGGTTGGCCGAGGTGGCGAACCCTTCGGCGCTGTTCCTGTCGGAACGGGGCAAGCCGTCGCCCGGGTCGGCGGTGTTCGCTGGCATCGAGGGGACGCGGCCCGTGCTGACCGAGATCCAGGCGCTGGTTGCGCCTTCGACGCTCGGTACACCAAGGCGGACGGTGGTGGGGCTGGATTCCGGACGCCTCTCCACCATCCTCGCCGTCCTCGAGGCGCGCTGCGGCATTCCGTTCACCGGCCTTGACGTATTCCTGAACGTCGCGGGCGGTCTGCGCGTCAGCGAGCCCGCCGCCGATCTTGCCGTCGCGGCCGCCCTTCTTTCCGCAAGGGAAGATGTGGCTTTGCCGCCCGACCTCGTGCTTTTCGGCGAGATCAGCCTGTCCGGCGCGCTGCGGCCCGTCGCGCAGACCGAAAACCGGTTGAAAGAGGCGGCGAAACTTGGTTTCTCGCAGGCGGCCCTGCCGGCGGGATCCAAGGTTGCGGGCGATCAGGCGATGCGCCTGCGCCCGCTCCATGATCTTGCCGCAATGGCAGGCGACATGTTCGGGGCGGGGTGACGCCCTTTTGACGATGGGGTGCGGACGTGCCCTGAGGAGAGTGCGCGGATGGACTTTACGCTCGTCGATGGTGGCGTCGCGGTGCTGATCGTGATTTCGGCGATCCTCGCCTATTCGCGGGGACTGGTGCGGGAGTCGCTCGCCATCCTCGGCTGGGTCGGTGCGGCGGTGCTGGCCTATTACTTTGCCGCGCAGGTGCAGCCCTTGGTCAAGGAAGTGCCCATGCTTGGCGACTTCCTGGCCGACAGCTGCGAGCTGTCGATCATCGCGGCCTTTGCGGCGGTATTCGCTGTGGGGCTGGTCGTCGCCTCGCTCTTCGCGCCGCTCTTGTCGTCCGTGGTGCAGCGGTCGATCCTGGGCGGGCTGGATCAGGGCCTTGGCTTCCTGTTCGGCGTCCTGCGGGGGGTCCTGCTCGTCGCCATCGGCTTCATCGTCTATGACCGCGCCGTGGGGCCAAGTACCTACGCCCTGGTGGACGACTCGCGCTCGGCCAAGGTGTTCGCCAGCTTCCAGGCCAACATCGACCAGTCGATCCCCGAGGATGCGCCGGGCTGGATCGTCGCGCGCTATGAGGATCTGACCCGCGTCTGCGCGGCCCCGGACACTGCGACGCCCGATCCGGCGGCACCGGCGCCCGCTCCGGCGCCTTCGACGGGCGGTTGA
>CAZVIS010000030.1:0-4993 GCA_964627355.1 uncultured Rhodobacterales bacterium | reverse complement strand
GACGCCCGATCCGGCGGCACCGGCGCCCGCTCCGGCGCCTTCGACGGGCGGTTGATTGCGACGGGCCCGTGACAAACGGGCCCCCACGCTCTAGATGCTGCGCTGACCCCCAAACGGATTCGAGGCGCCGCCATGATGCCCTTCCGCAGCCACCCGTTCGATGACGACAAGCTGCGGGAGGAGTGCGGGATCTTCGGCGTCATCGGCGTCGAGGATGCGGCGAATTTCGTGGCGCTTGGCCTGCACGCGCTGCAGCACCGGGGGCAAGAGGCGGGCGGGATCGTCACCTACCACCCCGATCACGGCTTCAACTCGGCCCGTCGCTTCGGCTATGTCCGCGACAACTTCACCTCGCCCGCGGTGATGGACACCCTGCCCGGCACGCTGGCCATCGGGCACGTCCGCTATTCCACCGCCGGGTCCAAGGGCGCCACCGCGATCCGCGACGTGCAGCCCTTCTTCGGCGAGTTCTCGATGGGCGGCGCCGCGATTGCCCATAACGGGAACCTGACGAACGCCAGCCAGCTGCGGAAAGAGCTGATCGAGCGCGGGTCGATCTTCCAGTCCTCGTCCGACAGCGAATGCATCATCCACCTGATGGCGCGGTCGATCCAGAAGACCATCCCCGAGCGGATCAAGGACGCGCTCCGCCGGGTCGAGGGGGCGTTTTCCATCGTCGCCATGACGCGGACAAAACTGATCGGAGTGCGCGATGCCCTGGGCGTCCGCCCCCTGGTCCTTGGCCGCGTGGGCGAGGAAGGCTGGGTTCTGGCCTCCGAGACCTGCGCCCTCGACATCATCGGCGCCAGCTTCGAGCGAGAGATCGAGGCGGGCGAGATGGTGGTGATCGAGAACGGCAAGCTGCAGTCCTTCCGCCCCTTCGGCCCCTCCACCGGCCGCTTCTGCATCTTCGAGCATGTGTATTTCAGCAGGCCCGACAGCATCCTCGGCGGCCGGTCGGTCTATGAGACGCGCCGCCAGATCGGCGTGGAACTGGCAAAAGAGGCCCCGGCGGACGGGGATCTGGTCTGCCCCGTCCCCGACAGCGGCACCCCCGCCGCCATCGGCTATTCCCAGCAATCCGGCATCCCCTTCGCCTTCGGCATCGTGCGCAACCAGTATGTGGGCCGCACCTTCATCGAGCCGACCGAGCAGATCCGCAACATGGGCGTCAGGCTCAAGCTCAACGTCAACCGCGCGCTGGTAAAGGGGAAACGGGTGATCCTCGTGGACGACTCGGTCGTGCGCGGCACCACCTCGCGCAAGATCAAGGACATGATCCTCGAGGCGGGCGCCGCCGAGGTCCACTTCCGCATCGCCTCTCCCCCCACCGCCTGGCCCTGCTTCTACGGGGTGGACACGCCGGAACGGTCGAAACTCCTCGCCGCGAACATGTCCGAGTCCGAGATGCGCGACTGGATCGGCGTGGACAGCCTCAAGTTCGTCACCCTCGACGGCCTCTACCGCGCGGCGGGAGAGGCCGCAGGCCGCGACGCCCGCGCCCCCAAATACTGCGACGCCTGCTTCTCGGGCGAATACCCCATCGCCCCGTCCGACATGATCGAGAACGGGTTCGAGATGAAGGCGGCGGAGTAGGCGGTGGCGCCGGGGCTGCAGGATGACCCCCGCTGGCAGAGATTCAACGACCAAAGCTATCGATGCCCGTGCTGCGGAGGTACCTTTGGCGGGGTCTTCGATATGGTGTGCCACGCACCGTCGCCCTGGCCACACGGGCCCGTCGGGGATCTGCCGGGACGTACGCGGCAGGTCGACGACGATCGATTGACCTCGGACCTTTGCAGCGTTGGCGAGCACCGCTTTATCCGCGGCGTTCTGGAAATCCCGATCATAGGGACGGACCAAAGGTTCGGCTTCGGGGCCTGGGCCTCGGTTCATCCCGACCGCTTTGCCGATTACGTCGCCGCCTTCGGCACGGACCGAGAACTGGACCTCGGCGGGTTCTTCGGCTGGCTGTCGAACGACCTGCCGGGCTACTGCGAGGGCCGCTTCGTGAAGGTCGATGTGATTCTGCAGGGTGGCTCGGCCCGCCCCCTGTTCTTCGCCCATGACGACGAGATGCCCCTCGCCCGCGACCAGCGCGAAGGGATCAGCTTCGACGCCCTGCTCGACCTCTATGCCCGCTGCGGCCGTGACATCCGCCCGCATCTGGAACCGCACTGACCTCTCGTTCAGGGAGACGGACATGACCTCCGACGTCGATGCCTACCTCGCCCGCCTCCCCGACGACCAGCGCATGGCCCTCGCCGCCCTGCGCGCCACCCTTCGCGACCTCCTCCCCGACCACATCGAGTGCCTCAGCTACGCCATGCCCGGCTTCCGCGCGCCGGGGCCGAAGGGCAAGATGGTCGCAGGCTACGCGACCTTTGCCCGCCACCTCGGCCTCTACCCGCATTCGGGCAACATCATCCCGGCCCTCCTGCCCGAATGCGAAGGGTTCAGGACCTCGAAAAGCGGCATCCTCTTCACCCCGTCCCATCCCCTGCCGGAGGCCCTCGTCGCCCGCATCGTCCGTGCCCGTCAGGCCGAGATCGCGGCCCTCTGACCTCTTGCCCTTTCATCTTGGCCCAAATATCCCCGCCGGAGGCTCCCCACCCCTCCACCCGCAGGTCCCCTGATGCAGAAGATTGCCCTCGTCACCGGCGCCTCGCGCGGCCTTGGGGCTGCGCTGGCGGAACAGCTTGCCTTGCGCGGCTGGCATGTGGTGGCGGTGGCGCGGACGGTCGGGGGGCTGGAGGAGCTTGACGACCGGGTGCGCGCGGCGGGGATGCCCGGAGCGGGGGGGCTGACGCTCGCCCCCATGGACATCACGAACGACGACGCGATGCGGCACCTTTGCCGGTCGGTGCATGACCGGTGGGGGGGCGCAGGCCTCTGGGTGCATGCAGCGGTGCATGCGGCTCCCCTGTCGCCCGCGGGGTCGGTCGATGCGCGGGACTGGGACAAGTCGGTGAAGACCAACGCCACAGCCACCGCCTTGTTGATCCCGATGGTTGAGCCGCTCTTGCGAGCACACAAGGGAACGGCGCTTTTCTTCGACGACCCCCGTGCGGGGCAGAAGTTCTTCGGGGCCTATGGGGCGACCAAGGCCGCACAGGTTGCATTGGCGCGCAGCTGGCAGGCCGAAACGGCGCGCATCGGCCCCCGCGTCATCGTCGCCCGCCCCGCGCCGATGGCCACCGCCACCCGCGCCCGCTTCTTCCCGGGCGAGGATCGCTCGATTCTGTCCGACACGGCAACCGAGGCGGCGCGGCTACTGGAAGCCCTCTGACCCCGTCTTTCCGGCAGAACCATCGCACGGGGGATGATGAGCGAGCCGAAACGGTCCGACCGACCGTTTCGGCGAAGAACGCCCGGCCCGTGGCCGGGCTCCGGGGGGGTGTGCCCCCCGCTTCCTGTGACGTCAGAGCAGCTTCCACTCCTCGGGCACCCAGGCATAGGCGCCGTCCTTCGCCTCGACATGGCCGAACCCCGGGAAGGGCAGGTGCGTGCCTGCCACGGCGATCCTGTCCGTCACGATCATGTCGAGCATCTTGCGCCGCGTGGCAGCCGCCTGAACCCCGTCGCTGTCAAAGGCGATGCCGCTGTCGGGATGGGTGAACTGCAGCGCAGCCACCGCCGCCATGTCGCCCCACAGGATCAGCTGGTCATTGCCCGAGGACAGCCGATAGCCGGTATGGCCGATGGTATGCCCCGGCATCGCGATGGCGCTGAGGCCGCCGCCCAGATCCACATCGCCCTCGAAGGGCATCACCCGCTCGCCATAGGCCGCAGCAACCGCCCGGGCCAGCGCAAAGAACGGCTTGGAACTGTCCGGCACACCCGCCGCGATCCCCTCATCGGTCCAGAAGGCCAGATCGGCGGCCGAGACATGCAGCGTCGCCGCCGGGAAGGCCGCGCCCGCCTCGGTCACGAAGCCGCCGATGTGGTCGGGGTGCATGTGGGTGACAACCAGCCGGTTCACCGATTCGGGCGCGACGCCGATGGCCGCCAGCGACGGCGCCAGACGGCCAAGCGAGGGGCCAAAGGCCGTCCCTGCACCGCCATCGATGACCGTGATCTGGTCGCCCTGCCGCAGCACATGCACCGTCACCGGCAAGGGCACCGGCCCTGCAGGGTCCAGATAGGCGCGGCGCAGCCCCTCGGCGATGGCGGCGGGGTCGAGATTCGTCACAAGGGTCTGCTGCAGCGGGAAGACACCGTCCAGCAGGGTCGTCACCCGGACATCCCCGACCATCCGGTCATAGGCCGTGGGCAGGAAGGCGGGGGCAGTCGCCTGCGCCTGTGCCAGACGGGGGGCCAGCAGGGTACCGGCGGCAGCGGCGGCGGCACCGCCGAACAGGCCGCGGCGCGACAGGGGAAGAACGGTCATTTGGGTTTCCTTTCGGGCAGGGCGCCAGGGGGGGCGCAGGCCGCGACACCATGGCGCATCCCCCGGCGCGGCGCAGTCACATGACCGTGTGCCCGGCCGGCACCCTACTCCAGCCGCGCGGGGAAGCCCTCGGCGCGCAAGTCAGTGCCCAGCATGTCCTCGAGCAGTTTCGCGATCATCGGCGACTGCGCGGCGCCGCCATAGGCCGCGCGCGCCGCGACGTATGTCTGCTCGGTCGCTGCCGCAAGCTCCAGGGGCACGCCGAACTCGCGCCCGAAGCCCATCGCGAAGCCCAGGTCCTTCAGCGCGAGGTCGATGTTGAAGGCGATGTCATAGCTGCCGTTCAGGATCAGCGCGCCTTCCGTTTCGTGCACGAAGCTGGTGCCCGACGAGGCGGCGATGGCGTGCCAGGCCTGCCCGAGGTCAAGACCCCCGCGCTTGGCCAGCATCAGGGCCTCGGAACAGGCTTTGAGGTGGATGAAGGCCAGCATGTTGGTGATCACCTTGATGATCGAGGCTGATCCCAAGGGGCCGATGTGGAAGATGCGGTCGCCCATCGCCTGCATCGCGGGCTTGTGCGTCTCGAAGAGGTCGGCATCGCCC
>CAZVIS010000029.1:6644-18226 GCA_964627355.1 uncultured Rhodobacterales bacterium | reverse complement strand
TCCTGCATGACCTCGCCGCGCGGGAAACAGCGAAGGCACTGCCTTCGCCCCGCGCTTGCGAGACGGTTCACTCCGATCCTCACCACGAGCACAACAGAGGCCCGCGCCTGCCTGGGCTGGCGCGACTGCGCCTGCCGGGGGCAGGCAGGCGCAGGCCGGGACGCTTTGGGCGTCCCGGCGGCCACGGGGCAATGCCGCGCGTGGCAGAGGCGATGGCCCCTGCCATGACGGGCGTTGCCGGGACGTCTGAACCGCGCTCACTTCGCGAGGAACCGCGTCCAGACATCCTGCATCGCCGCATCCAACTCGGCATCCGGCGCGGGGTAAAGCTGCGCGCGAGACAGATACGCCGCCTGATCGTCCCACCGCAGGGCCGCCTTCTGCTCGGCCGTCAGCACATCCCCGGCAGCCTTGTTCGCAGGCATCGCCCAGTAGCAGGACGAGGTGGCCAGCGCCGCCTGCCCCTCTGGCGAGAGAACGTGCTTGACGAATTCGAAGGCCAGATCCTGTTGCGTGCTGTCGGCAAAGACGCCGATCGATTGCGACCAGCGGACGGCGCCCTGATCGGGGATCGTCCAGTCGAGGTCGGGGTTGTCGGCGACGAGGCCCGCCGTCACCCACTCACCCCCGCCCACCAGAATATCCACCTCGCCCGTGGCAATCGCGGTCTGGCTGGACACCACATCCCCCACGCTCGCCGCCGAGTCCTTGAGCGCGAAGAGCGCCTCCTCGATGGCGGGCAGGTCGGCCAACGTCAGTTCGGCGGTCTTCTTGCCAAGGCCCGCCGCCACCAGACCGATCATCGGCAGGTAGTAGTCATAGACCGCCAGCCGCCCGGCAAAGGCGCCGGACCAGAGCTTGGTCATGTCGGCCAGATCGGCGGCCGAAACCTTGGACTTGTTGAAGGAAATCGTGTTGTAGCCGAACTTCTCGGTGACGGCATAGGTGTTGCCGTCGATCACCTGCGTTTCGGGCAGGACGACCTCGGGGAAGAGGGTGGCATAGGGCAGATCGGCGGTGTTCAGGGGGGCAAGGATCCCCTTTTCCACTGCGCGCGGCACGTCGATGCCGTCGATCACGAGGACATCCCAATCCCCGGGTTGCGACTGGTCGATGATGGCGAGGCCCGCGCCCGTCCCCTCATACTCCTTGAGGTTCACCTTGACGTTCCACTTCTTCTCGAAGGGTTCGATCAGGGCGGGGTCGGTGTGGTCGCACCAGACCAGGGCGTTCAGTTCCTGTGCTGCGGCGGGAAGGCCCAGTCCGGCGAGAAGGGCGGCAAGGGCAGCAGTCGGTTTCATGGCAGTCTCCCTGTGGTTTTTCCGGCAGATAGCGCGGTTTCAGTCGGCGTCGCGGGCCAACGGCATGGTCATGCAATGCGCCGAGCCGCCACCATGGGCGAACAAGCGCAGTTCGGGGTCGAGGATGGTCAGGCCCTCGGCCCTGAGAGCGGCATTGGTGCTGCGGGAGTGGTGGGGCGAGAGTACCTTCCCGGCACCTAGCGCCAGCACGTTGCAGGCCATATCCTCCATCGCCGCACGGTAGCCCACGTCGATCACGCGGATCTGCCGGTCGCGAAGCCAGTGCAGGAACATGTCCGGCAGCACCTCGGTGCAGGCCAGCGCCAGACCGGGGGCGGCCATCGAGAAGATCACGTCGAGGTGCAGGAAATGGTCGTCGAAGGGGACAAGGATCACTTCCCACCCCATCTCGCGCAGCCATCCGGCATATTGCTCGGCCCCCGCGGTCGAAGTGCGGCCCCCGCTGGTGCCAATGGCGGCGAGGCCGGGGCGGATCAGGTGGATGTCGCCCCCCTCGACCGTGCCTTGGGTCGCCATCTTCCACATCGGGAAACCGTAAAAGTCGAGAATCGCCGCGTATTCCCCGCGCCGCTGCGGCATGGCGAGCATGGTCATCGCGGGGCCGCCGGGGGAAACTTGGCTGCTGTCGCGGGTATAGACCTGATAGGGCAGGCCGGCTTCGGGCGTCAGGTAGTGGCGGGTGACGCCGGCCTCGTCCAGCGCGGCCTCCATCTCGGCATATTCGGCGTTCAGCGCCGCGCGGTCCATCGGGCGGCCTGCGGCCAGCGTGGCGCGGGCGATCGCGTTCGTGGGGATCCATTGGTAGTGATCGGGACGGCAGAGAAGCACGTCACGCAGGCGGCCGGTTTCAGAGGAAAGGGTCCAGGTCATCGCGGGCCTTTTGGGGTTTACCAGATTGTGTGGTGCGGGGTTGCTGCGGTAAAGCCGGAATGTCCCGCAGTTCACTTCACGGAATCTGGAATGAGCGCCCTTGTCACCGCTGCCGACCTGAAACTGCTGCGGACCTTTACCGCCGTGGTCGATGCGGGCGGGTTCGCGCAGGCGGGGGTGGCGATGGGGGTGGGGCTTTCCACGATCTCGGGGCAGATCAAGGCGTTGGAGGACCGGCTTGGGCTGTCCTTGTGCTCGCGCGGGCGGGCGGGGTTCCGGCTGACCGAGGCGGGGGAGGCGGTGCTGGCCGAAGCGCGGCAGTTGCTGGCGGCCTCCGAAGGGTTCGGGGCGCGCGTCGCGGGCCTGCGCGACCGGCTGGCGGGACCGGTGCGGGTGGGAATGCTGGATGCGACCATCGGCGACCCGCAGGCGCGGATGGTGCAGGCGCTGGCCGCGTTCGCCGCCCGCGCGCCCGAGGCCGAGGTGCGGCTGGTCAGCCGCCCGCCGGATGAGCTGCTTCGGGGCCTGACGGAGGCGTCGCTGGACGTGGCGGTTGGCAGTTTCCCGCGCGTGGCGCTCGGCCTCGACTATTTGGACCTTTACCGGGAGAGGCACCAGTTCCACGCGGGCGAGGGGCATCCGCTTTTCGCAACCCCCGACACCGAGATTGACTTCGACGCGGTGCGCCGCCACCGGCTGGTCGCGCGCAGCTACTGGGGGACGCGGGACATCAAGGTGTTCGCGGGCACGCGGGTGGGGGCGGTGGTGGCCGAGATGGAGATGGAGGCGATGCTGATCCTGTCGGGCGCCTTCCTCGGCTACCTGCCGGTGCACTATGCCGCCCCTTGGGTCGCCGCAGGGCGGATGCGCCCCCTTGCCCCGCAGCGCTTTGCCTATACCGCGCAGTTTCAGGTCGCCTGGCGCCCCGACCGCCTACGCGTGCCCCGCATCGCCGCACTGGTCGAGGCGATCCGCGAGGCGCATGGGAAGGGGTAGAGGGCCCGAAAGCAAGGGTCCAGTGGACCCTTGCCGGGTGCGATTGCCGGAGGGCGCAAGCCCGCCGGCAAGGGGCGTGACGCAAGCGCGATGGTCTGTAAATCCGGGCGCGCCTGCCTGGGGTGGGCGCGGCAACGCGCCTGCCAGGGGGCAGGCAGGCGCGGCCGGATTTGTCGCGGGACAAATCCGGCAAGACCCTACTTCTCGCAACTTCGCACCTGGCACAGCCCTAGCCAGCCATTCCCCGCGCGCCTAAGGTGCCGCCGCAGCAGCGGGGGCGGGCATGGCGCGGATCAGATCCATCGAGACTTTTACCAACGAGTTCGTCTGCTTCGTGCGGGTGACGGATGACGAGGGCGCGCAAGGCTGGGGCCAAACCTCGACCTACATGGCCGACATCACGGCGCAGATCGTGCATCGCCTTGTGGCACCACACGCCCTCGGCCAGTCGCACGAGAATATTCTGGCGCTGGTGGAGCGGGTCGAGGAGAAGGAGCACAAGTTCCCCGGCAGCCACCGCGCCCGGGCCCTCGCGGGTCTCGACACCGCTCTGTGGGACCTGCACGGGAAACGGGCGGGCAAGCCGGTGGTGGCGCTGATCGGCGGCACACCGGGGCGGTTGCGGGCCTATGCGAGTTCGATGAAGCGCGACATCACGCCCGAGGATGAGGCGGCACGCTTTCTGCGGTTGCGGGACGAAAAGGGCTTTGACGCCTTCAAGTGGCGGGTCGGCGCGGAATGCGGGCATGACGTGGACGAATGGCCGGGGCGGACGGAAGCGGTGATCCCGGTGGTGGCACGGGCACTCGGGCCGGGCATCGACAAGCTGGTGGACGGCAACTCGGGCTTTGGCGTGGCGCGGGCGATTGCCGTGGGACGGATGCTCGAGGCCGAGGGGATCGGGCATTTCGAGGAGCCGACGCCCTACTGGCACATGGACCAGACGAAGGCGGTGACCGAGGCCCTGACCATCGACGTGACGGGGGGCGAGCAGGACTGCGACCTCAACGTCTGGCGCCGGATGATCGAGATGCGGGCGGTCGATATCGTGCAGCCGGATGTGATGTACATGGGGGGGCTGGCCAAGACCCTGCAGGTCGCCTCGATGGCCGCCGAGGCGGGTCTGCCCTGTACGCCCCATGCGGCGAACCTCGGGATGGTGACGATCTGCACCATGCACCTTCTGCGCACGATCCCGAATGCGGGGAAGTATCTGGAGTTCTCGATCGAGGGGCCGGACTACTATCCCTGGCAGGAGGGGCTGTTCCTGAACGATCCCTACCGGGTCGAGGGGGGGCATGTCACCGTGACCGACGCGCCGGGCTGGGGGGTGGAGATCAACCCCGCGTGGCTGGAGCGGGCGGTTTATGCAAAGTCCGAGGTTGCGGCCTAGACCAAATTCCTTACTCGAGGAATTTGCAATTTTCTTCAGTAAGAAAATTGGGGGCCAAAGCCGGGCTTTGCACCTGAAGATGGGCCAAAGCGGGGGTTTCACACCCCCGCAGCGCCCTTGCTACTCTGCCTCGGCCGCCAGCATCCGCTCGCGCCGTTCCTTGCGGCGGCGCGAGATTTCGTAGGCGACGGCGCAGACCATGGTGATGCCGATCAGGATCACCGCCAGCGCGTTGATCGTGGGGGTGACGCCGGTGCGGACCTTGGAGAAGACATAGACCGTCAGCGTGTCCGAGTTGCCCCGGGTGAAGAGCGTCACGTTGAAGTTCTCGATCGACTGGAAGAACGAGATCGCGGCCCCCGCCGCCATCGCCGGATAAAGATGCGGCAAGAGGATCCGCCGCAGCACCTGGGCGTGGCTGGCGCCGAGATCCAGCGCCGCCTCTTCCAGCGCGTTGTCGAAGCTTTGCAGGCGGGCCAGCACCAGCAGCATCACGAAGGCCGCGACAAAGCTGACCTGCCCGAGGACCGAGAGGTGCAGGCCGGCGGGCACGCCGAAGGCATTCCAGAAAAGCAGCGTCGAAATCCCGATCACCGCGCCCGGGGCGAGGATGGGCGCCACCATCAGGCCGTAGAGAACCGACCGCAACCGTCCTGCCACATTGTTGATGACGATGGCCGCCGCCGTGCCCACCAGCACCGACAGGGCCGCCACGACCACCGCCACGATGATCGTGTTGCCAAAGGCGATCCACATGCGGTCGTCGGCCCACAGTTCGGTGAACCAGCGGGTCGTGCCGCCGCGCCACGGCAGGATCGAGGGGAAGCGGCTGTCGTTGAAGGCCGCGCCGCCCATCACCAGGAGGGGGATGATCATGTAGGCCAGGAACAGGCCCATGTAGATGTGGAACAGGATGTCGGACTTGCGTTTCATCCCTGCCCCCTATCGCGCGATGTCAGAGAGCTTCACGCGGAACACCCGCATGACGAGGCTGACGAACACAGTGCAGAGGATCAGCAGAAGGAAGGCGTAGGCCGATCCGGTATTCCAGTCCTGCCCTTCGAACATCCATTGCTGCACGACCTGCGTGAACCAGTTCGAGGTGGTGGACCCCAGAAGCGTCGGCACCAGAAGCGATCCTGCCGACAGCATGAACACCATGACCGAACCCGACGCGATGCCGGGCTTGGCGTGGGGCAGGATCACCCGCCAGTGCGTCCGCCACCAGGGCGACCCCAGATCCTCGGCGGCCTCGATCTGGTTGGTGTCGAGCGACTGCACGGCGTTGTAGATCGGGAAGAGCATGAAAAGGACGTAAGTGTAGACGAGGCCGATCAGGATCGAGCGATAGCCCGAAATCCAGCGGATCTTCTCCTCGATGAGGCCGGTCCCCTGCAGCACGAAGTTCAGGGGGCCGTTCAGCGCGAGGATGATGAACCACGCGAACGACCGCAGCACCTCGGACACCCAGAGCGGGATCAGGAGCAAGAGAAACAGCGTGCCGAGCGAGCGCGGTTGGACGACCTTGGCGAGGTAGTAGGCCAGCGGGTAGGCGATGATGAAGCACAGCACCGTCACCACCGCCGAATAGAAGACGGTGAGGACAAAGGACTTCACATGCACCGGCATGTCGAAGGTCATGCCGAGAAACTCGACCGGGGCGGCGCCCGTCAGGATCTTGGCGTAGTTGTCGAAGGAGTAGAAGTCCTTTGGCCCGCCGATCTCGGACACCGGGAGATAGGGCCGGAACGAGTTCTCGAAGAGATAGATGTTCGGCAGCACGACCAGGAGCAGCAGCCAGAACGCGGTCAGAAGAACAAAGAGAGTGGTCAGGCCGGTGCCATAGCGGCGGATGAGTTCGCCCATGCGATCAGACCCCCGCCGCGGTTTCGTCGGGCAGGATCGCCGCACTTTCGGCGGAGAAGGACATGTAGAGCTTTTCGCCCGACCCCGGCACCGGCACCGATCCGTCGTTGCGCAGTTCGGCGGACAGGACGGCGCCCGTATCGGTCACCGCATGGACCGAGATGAAGTTGCCCTCGAAGGCCACATCCGTCGTTGTCACCGCCACCGCATTTTCAGGCGCGGGGATCGAGGAGAAACGCATGTTCTCGGGCCGGACATAGAGCTTGGAGGCGGTCGTGTCGCTGCCGCCGAGGCGGGCGCGGAAGGTGCCGTGGGGGGTGGCGTAGGTGGCCATACCGTCCGCCACGTTCTGCACCGTGCCGGTGAAAATGTTGTTCTCGCCCACGAAAGAGGCGACGAAGCCGTTGACGGGCGCGTTGTAGATCTCGCGCGGGGTGGCGACCTGTTGCAGGCGGCCGTGGCTCATCACACCGACGCGGTCGGACATGGCCAAGGCCTCGCCTTGATCGTGGGTGATGAAGATGAAGGTGACGCCGGTGCGTTTCTGGATGGCACGCAGTTCGGCGCGCATGTTCTGGCGCAGTTTCAGGTCGAGCGCGGACAGGGGTTCGTCCAGCAGCATGACGGCGGGTTCCACAGCCAAAGCGCGGGCGATGGCCACGCGCTGCTTCTGGCCGCCGGAAAGCTGCGACACCATCTTGTCGCCCGCCCCGGGCAGATCGACGAGTTTCAGCAATTCCTCGGCCCGCGCCCGGCGTTTCGACTTCTCGATCCCGCGAACCTCCAGCCCGAAGGCGATGTTCTCCCACACCGGCATCAGCGGAAACAGGGCGAGGTTCTGGAAGATCAGGGCGGTCGGGCGCTGGTTCGGGCGCTGGCCCTTCATGTCCTTGCCGCCGATGCGGATGACACCTTGCGACGGGTCGGTGAAGCCCGAGATCATGCGCAGGATCGTGGTCTTGCCGCAGCCCGAGGGCCCGAGGAACGAAAAGAACTCGCCCGCCTTGATCGACACGTTCACATGATCCACCGCACGGAAACTGCCGAAGTCGGCGCATACATTGTCGAGATCGACACCTGCGGTCATACGTCTGTCCTTTTCCCCGTTGGCCCCGCGGTTTGCGGGCGGCGGCCTTGGCGGCCGCTCGTGTCATGAAAACGGCCCGCCGGGTGTCCGGCGGGCCGCAAGGTCTGCGCGATCAGGCGCTCTTGAACTTGTCGGCGTATTCGCCGCGCTTGGCAATGAACCAGGCTTCCTGGGCGGGCCACCACCACAGTTTCGCCAGCGCCTCATCGTTGAAGGCCGAGGAGTAGTACGCGGCGACAGCCGGATCCATCTTCTCGACCGCGCCTTTTGCGACCGGGTTCGCGCCGAAGGCGGTGGCCCACATGGCCGAACCCTCGGGCGAGGCGACCCACTTTGCGAAGGCATGCGCCTGTTCGACGTTCGCGGCGTTCTTCATCAGCGCGAAGCCCTGGTTCCAGGCAAAGGCGCCTTCGGTCGGCGGGACGTAGCCGTAGCCGTCCTTGGCCAGATTGAAGCCGGTCGAGTCCCAGCACAGGCCGATCGTCGCGCCGTTGGTCAGGAAGCCCGCCTGCGCCTCGTTCTCGCCGGTCCACCACTGGACGATGGTGCCCTTGGCCTTGATCGCCTCGGCCAGCGCGATATCCCAGACTTCGACCATCGCGGCCTCGTCCTTGTAGCCGTCGAGCCACGGGCGCGGCAGCTTGCCGGTCGCGTCGAGGTAGCGGCCCATGGCAGCGAGCGACGAGTGCGGACGCAGGCAAGCCATGTTGGCGCCCGAGAACAGGTCACCCAGCGACGGCGGGGTCGAAAGTTTGGCGTCAGCCTTGGAATAGACCAGCGCCTCGGTGCCCCAGACGGACAGCACGATCATACGCTGGCCTTCGACGGTTGCCATCTCGCCCATGGTGCCATCGGCAAGGCCGGGCAGGTAGGCGTTGATGTCGAGCTTGGAGAGGTCCCAGCCCTGCACGAGGCCGTTCGAGGCCCAGCCGCCGATGCGGTCAACCGTGGGTTCCACCACGTCGAGGCCGCCGGTCTGCAGCGCCAGTTTCGCCTGGGCGAACATGTCGTCCTGGCCGGGCTGCTCGTTGAAGTTCACCTTGATGCCGGTCGCGGCCTCGAAGGCCGGGAAGACCTTCTCGGCGAGGCCGGGATAGCCGGCCCAGCCCATGAAGTTCAGTTCGCCCGACGAGGCGAGCGCCTTTGACGAGATGATGGCCGGGGCGGCAAGAACGCCGGCGCCGATGGCCGAGGTCCTGAGAAAGCCGCGGCGGCTGAGTGCCTTGGTCGTTGTGGTCACGATAATTCTCCCCATGGTCCGATTAGTCGTTTTTCCGGCGTTCGGCCGAAAACGACGCTGATTAGCCCGGTCAGGCAACAGAATTGTAACTGCCCATCCGCGTCCGCCTGTCACACCCCTTTTGCGCTGACGGCAGCGCAGGCGACGCCTGGATTCCTGACCGCCGTTCCAAGCCTGTCAAGCATCTAATTCGACAGGTCAGAACACAGTGACGACACCTGGGGCAGGTTCGGCCGGTCCTGCCTGTTAAATGACCTTGATCCGCCGGGGTCGACCCCCTAGTTGTGTTCAAAAGGCGCGAAACAAAACTGCGCCAGCGTTCGGAACGGGAGGCCGGCGTGGAGATACTTTTGCGGGGCGCGGCCCTTGTGGACCGCATCAGCCGCTTTTTCGGCATCGTTGCCGCGGCCCTCGTGATCCTCAGCTGTTTCATCAGCGCGGGGAACGCCTTCTCTCGCTATGCCTTTGACATGAGTTCGAATGCCTGGCTGGAGATCCAGTGGCAGATGTTCGCAGGCATCTTCCTGCTGGGCGCACCTTGGGTTCTCAAACTGAACGAACATGTGCGGGTCGATCTGATCTATGGCGCCCTGAGCGCGCGGGGCAAGCTGTGGGTGGATGTGTTCGGGATCATCCTTTTCCTGTTCCCGGTGTGCCTGATCATGCTGGACATGGCAGGTCCGTGGTTCCTGGACAGCTACCTTCAGAGCGAGACCTCCGCCAACGCGGGTGGCCTTCCTGTCTGGCCGGTCAAGGCATTGCTGCCCTTTGCCTTTGCCCTGATGCTGATGCAGGGGATCGCCGAATTGGTTCGACGGGTCGCGGCGCTGCGCGGCGCGATCGATCTCGATGTGTCCTACGAGAAACCCGTCCAATGACGCGTGAAAAGGCGGCGGCATGCTAGAATACGGCTACATGGCCCCCGCCATGTTCGGCGGGCTTATCCTGTTCCTGCTGATCGGGTTTCCCGTCACGTTTTCGCTGGCCGCCCTTGGCCTGTCCTTCGGGTTCCTGGCGATCGAGGCAGGCTACTTCGGCATCGCCTTCATGCAAGCGCTGCCCGCGAGGGTCTTTGGCATCATGTCGAACGACCTGCTGCTGGCGATCCCGTTCTTTACCTTCATGGGGGTGATCCTCGAGAAATCGGGACTTGCCGAAGATTTGATGGAGGGTGTGGGGCAGGCCTTCGGGTCGATTCCGGGGGGGCTGGCGCAGGCGGTCATTTATGTCGGCGCCATCCTTGGCGCGATCACGGGCACGGTGGCGGCAAGCGTGATCGCCATCGGCATGATCTCGATCCCCATCATGCTGAAATACGGCTATGACATGAGGATCGGTACGGGCGTGATCGCCGCGTCCGGCACCATCACGCAGGTCATCCCGCCGTCGCTGGTGCTGATCGTGCTCGCGTTCCAGATGGGCGTGCCGGTAGGGGACATGTACCTTGGTGCCATCGGGCCGTCGCTGTTGCAGGTGGCGCTTTTCTCAGGGTTCATCGCACTGGTTGCGCTGTTCCAGCCGCACAAGGTGCCTGCCCTGCCGCCTGAGGCGCGGACGCTGAAGGGTGCTGCGCTCTGGTCCAAGATCGCGTGGGGCATGCTGCCGTCGCTGATCCTGATCTTCCTCGTGCTCGGCACGATCTTCATGGGGCTTGCAACGCCAACCGAAGCGGGCGCCATGGGCACCGTCGGCGCGCTGGTTCTGGCCTTTGCCCACGGGCGGGGCAGCCTGCGGATGGTGTGGGACGCGGCTGACAGCACCATGCGCATCACCGCCATGGTGATCTTCATCCTGGTCGGCGCCACTGTCTTCAGCCTGGTGTTTCAGGGCGTGAACGGCGGCAAGTGGATCGAGCATCTGCTGGAAGGGATCCCGGGCGGGCGGCTCGGCTTCCTGATCTTCGTCAACGTCTTCATCTTCTTCATCGCCTTCTTCCTCGATTTCTTCGAGATCGTGTTCATCATCATCCCGCTCTTGATCCCGACGGCGATCGCGCTGGACATCGACCTTGTCTGGCTGGGCGTGCTGATCTGCGTGAACATGCAGACGGCCTTCATGCACCCGCCCTTCGGGTTCGCGCTGTTCTACCTGCGCGGCATCGCCCCGCCCGAGGTGAAAAGCCGCGACATCTACCTCGGTTCGATCCCGTGGATCGGTCTGCAGCTGATCCTTGTGGCGCTCATCATCACCTTCCCCGAGATCGTGGACTACTGGATCTCGGACCCGGTGCTCTTGGATGCCGGCGCGGTGGAGAATGCGCTCGACGCGCTGCCGCTGCCGGGCTTGGAGCCGCCGGCCCTCGACCTCGACCTGGCGCCTTCGCCTGCGCCGGGCACGCCCTGACGACCAAGAAAACTCTGCAATGGGAGGACTACCTATGAAAAGACGCGACTTCCTGACGACCGCCGCCGTCGGTGCCACGGCGACCACACTGGCCGCGCCCGCCATCGCGCAGACCAATCCGACCGTCAGCTGGCGCCTGACCTCGGGCTTCCCCAAGGCGCTCGACACGATCTATGGCGCAGCCGAGGATCTTGGCAAGTACGTCTCTGAAATGACCGACGGCGCCTTCCAGATCCAGGCCTTCCCGGCCGGTGAAATCGTCCCGATGCCCGAGGCCTCGGGCGCGGTCGGGTCGGGCACCGTCGAGATGACGCACACCGCCTCGTACTACTACTGGGGCAAGGACGCGACCTTTGCGCTTGGCACCGCAGTTCCCTTTGGCCTGAACGTGCGCGGCCTGAACGCCTGGAACTACGACGGCGGCGGCATCGACATGATGAACGGCTTTTACGCCAAGCAGAACCT
>CAZVIS010000029.1:0-6544 GCA_964627355.1 uncultured Rhodobacterales bacterium | reverse complement strand
CGCAGCCTGATCGCGGGCGGCGCGCAGCTGCGTCCCTATCCGGACGACGTGATGGCTGCCGCGTTCAAGGCAGCAGGCGAGCTTTATGCCACGATCTCGGCCGAGAATGCGGACTTCAAGGCGATCTGGGAAAGCCAGACCGCCTATCGCAACGAGGCGAACCTGTGGAACCAGGTGGCGGAATACACCTTCGACACCTTCATGATCCGCAACCGCCCTCGCGGGTGATTGCTTCAGGAGAACAGGAAAGGCCGGGCATCGCGCCCGGCCTTTTCTTTTGAAGCGGGGGCCAGCCCCCCAGTCCATCGGTCTCTCGGACCGATGGCGAGACCGAAGGACTACCCCGGGATACTTCTGCCAAGATGAAATCGCTTTCAGGCCGCCGCGCGTTTCCGGGCGAGCACCGCCGCCATCGTCTGCCCCATCGAAGACGGGTTCGGCGCGATGGTGATGCCAGCGGCCGACAGGATCTCGACCTTTTCCTGCGCGGACTCGCCGAAAGCGCTGATGATCGCGCCCGCATGCCCCATCTTGCGCCCCTTCGGTGCCGAGAGGCCCGCGATGTAGGCCACCACCGGCTTCGCCATGTGGTCGCGCGCGAACATCGCGGCCTCGGCCTCCTGCGGGCCGCCGATCTCGCCGATCATCATCACGGCGTCGGTCTCGGGGTCCTGTTCGAAAAGGGCGAGGATGTCCTTGAAGGAGGACCCGTTGATCGGGTCGCCGCCGATGCCGACAGAGGTAGAGACGCCGATGCCAAGCGCTTTCATCTGCGCCGCGGCCTCATACCCCAGCGTACCTGAACGCCCCACGATCCCGATGCGGCCCGGCATGTAGATGTGCGGCGGCATGATGCCCATGAAGCCCTTGCCGGGAGAGATGATGCCCGCGCAGTTCGGCCCGATCAGGCGCATCTTCCGCTCTTCCGGGTAGCGGCGCAGGAAGCGCTTGACCTTCATCATGTCCTGGCTGGGAATGCCGTCCGTCACGCAGACGGCGGTACGAATGCCGGCATCCGCCGCCTCCATGATCGCGTCCGCCGCAAAGGGCGGCGGCACGAAGACGAGCGACGCCTCGGCCCCCACCGCCTCCACCGCCTCGCGGACGGTGTTGAAGAGGGGGCGGTCGAGGATGCTTTCGCCGCCTTTCCCGGGGGTGACGCCGCCCACGACGTTGGTGCCGTGCTTGATCATGTCGGCGGCATGGAACTGGCCGATGCGGCCCGACATGCCCTGGACGATGACGCGGGTGGTCTCGGTGATCAGGATTGCCATGGTTCTCCCCCTTATGCTGCGCGTTTGGCCTGGGCGGCGACGGCCTTGGCCGCCGCATCGGCCAGCGTGTCGGCCGAGATGAGCGGCAGGTTCGACCCGTCGATGATCGCGCGCCCCTCGACCTCGTTCGTCCCGGCGAGCCGTACGACCACCGGAAGGGTCAGACCGAGCTCGCGGTAGGCCTGGACGACCCCCTCGGCCACCCAGTCGCAGCGGTTGATCCCGGCGAAGATGTTGACGAGCACAACGCCCACGTTGCGGTCGCCCAGAACCGTGCGAAAGGCGCGGACGACCCGCTCGGGTGAGGCGCCGCCGCCGATGTCGAGGAAGTTTGCAGGCTCGCCACCTGCCAGCTTGATCATGTCCATCGTCGCCATGGCGAGGCCTGCGCCGTTGATGATGCAGCCGATGTCACCGGTCAGACCGACATAGGACAGGCCATTGTCGCCCGCAGCGCTTTCGCGCGGGTCCTCCTGGCTGCGGTCGCGGAGTTCCGCGATTTCCGGTCGGCGGAAGAGGGCGTTTGTGTCGAAGCTCATCTTCGCGTCCAGCGCCACGAGGTCGCCGGTGCCGGTGATGACCAGCGGGTTGATCTCGACCATCGTCGCGTCGAGGTCGCGATAGGCGCGGTAGCAGGCCTTGAGGATGGTCACCATCTGCGCGATCTGGCCGCCCCGAAGGCCAAGGCTGAAGGCCAGTTCCCGCGCCTGATACTCGGCCAGACCCACTGCCGGGTCGATGGTCATACGGCGCAAGGAGCCGGGGTCCTTCTCGGCCAGATCCTCGATCTCCATCCCGCCGTGGGCGGAGGCGACGATCATGATCCGCTCGGATTTCCGGTCGAGGACGAACCCGAGGTAGAGCTCCTTGGCGATGTCCGACGCCGCTTCGACCCAAATGCGATAGACGCCCTTGCCCGTGGCGTCGGTCTGCTTGGTTACCAGTTGGCGGCCGAAAAGCGTAGCGGCAAAGGCGCGGACCTCATCCTCGGTCCGGCACAGCTTCACGCCTCCGGCCGCCCCGCGCCCACCCGAATGAATTTGCGCCTTGACCACCCAGGCGCTGCCGCCCAGGTCACGGGCGCGGTAGCCCGCCTGCTCGGGGCTGTAGGCGAGGCCTCCGCGCGGCACGGGAACGCCGAAGCGCCCGAGGATTTCCTTGGCCTGGTATTCGTGGATGTCCATCTCGGTCCTCCTCTGACTTTTCGGGTCCGCTCTTCCGCCCTGACGGGCGTCATCGCTGGCGCCGGGGCAGCGATGACGCCCGTCAGGGCGGAAGAGCGGCGTTCAGCGCGCCGCGATCGCCTCGGCCACGGCCAGCAGGTTCCGCGCCATCTTTTCCGACGCGGCGTCGATCATCTTGCCGTCAAGGCTTGCGGCACCCTTGCCCTGCGCCTCGGCGGCCTTCAGCTCTTCGATGATGCGGCGGGCCTTGGTGACCTCCGCCTCGGTCGGGCTGAAGATCTCGTTGGCGAGTGCCACCTGGCTCGGATGGATCGCCCACTTCCCTTCGCAGCCCAGGGCTGCGGCGCGGCGGGCGCCGTCCTTGTAGCCTTCGGGGTCCGAGAAATCGCCGAACGGGCCGTCGATGGCGCGCAGGCCATAGGCACGGCAGGCGATGACCATGCGGGTGATCGAGGCATGCCACTGGTCGCCCGGATACATCGGGTTCAACCCGCCGATATTGGTGGTCCGCGCGCGCATGCTCGCCGCATAGTCCGCGACGCCGAAGTGCAAAGCCTCCAGCCGCCCGCCGAACTGCGCGATGCTTTCGACGTTCGCCATCCCAAGCGCCGTCTCGATCAGCGCCTCGAGCCCCACGCGGGTCGTGAACCCCTTGGCCTGCTCGATCTGGTTCACCATCGCCTCGACCATGTAGAGGTCGTCGCGCACGCCCACCTTCGGCACCAGCAGTGTATGAACCCGGGCCCCCGCCTGCTCCATCACGTCCACCACGTCGCGGTACATGTAGTGGGTGTCGAGGCCGTTGATCCGGACCGAGACGGTCTTCCCTTTCCCCGCCCAGTCGATGTCGTTCAGCGCCTGGATGGCATTCTTGCGGGCCTGCTCCTTCTCGGGCGGGGCCACCGCATCCTCGAGGTCGAGGAAGACGAAATCGGCGGGGCCGGCGGCGGCCTTGTCGATCATGCCGGGGTTGGAGGCCGGGACGGCCAGTTCAGACCGTTGAAGCCGCTGCTTGCGCAGCGGGTAAAGCGTATGGCTCATGTCGCGTTCCTTACTCGGCGGCGATGCGGGCGGCGGGGGTCGCCGCTGCCGAGGAATAGAACGCCGAAGCGGCACCGACGCCAGAGCCGAAGGCAACCTTCGCCCCCGCCTCGTTCAGCGCCATCTCGGCCACGGCGAGCGCGGTCAGGCACATCCCTTCGTTGAGATCACCAAGATGCCCGATGCGGAACACCTTGCCCGCAAGGCGGGCGAGGCCCGAGCCGAAGGAGGTGTTGTAACGCTCATAGCCAATGCGGATGACCTCACGCGCGTCCACTCCTTCCGGCGTCATGATCGCCGTCACGGTGTCCGACGCGTGGCGCGGGTCTTCGCAGGCGGTCTTGAGGCCCCAGGCAGCGACGCCGCGACGGACGCCTTCGGCCAGCCGGTGATGGCGGGCGACGACGTTCTCCATCCCCTCGGTCTTGATGCGGTCCAGCGCGCGGCGCATCCCGTGGAGGAGTTGGGTCGGCGGGGTGTAGGGGAAATAGCCCGTGTCGTTCATCGCGACCATGTCGGCAATCTCGAAATAAGCGCGGCGCGAGGTGGCAGTCTTCGTCGCCGCAAGAGCTTTGGCGCTGACGCCGAGGATGCCGAGGCCTGCGGGGCACATCAGGCCCTTCTGGCTGCCGGTCACGGCAAGGTCCACGCCCCAGTCGTCCATGCGGAACTCGATGGACCCGATGGCCGAGACACCATCAACGAACAGAAGCGCGTCGTGCCCGCAGGCATCCATCGCGCGGCGCACGGCGGCGACGTCCGAGGTGACGCCGGTTGCCGTCTCATTGTGCGTGACGAACACCGCCTTGATCGCGCGGCCCTTGTCGGCGGCGAGGCGTTTCGCGAATTCATCCACCGGGCAACCTTGCCCCCACGGCACGTCGATCACATCGACATCGAGCCCCAGCCGTTCCGCCATCTGCGCCCAGAGGGTCGAAAACTGGCCGTGCCGCGCGATCAGGATACGGTCGCCGGGGTTCAGCGTGTTGGTGATCGCGGCCTCCCAGGCACCGGTGCCCGACCCCGGGAACAGGATCACGCGGCCTGCGGTCGTGCGGAACAGCATCTTGAGGTCGGCGAGGATGCCCAGCGTGAAGGCCCCGAAATCCGGCGCCCGCTGATCCTGCATCGCCACGTTCATCGCCATGCGCACGTCTTCGGGCACATTGGTCGGGCCGGGGATGAACAGATGGTTGATGCCGGTTTTCATGGAGGTCCTCCGCTACGGTTGGCCGCCAAATGCCATCCCCAGGCCGATGTGCAAAGGCAAAGCGGGTTCTGCTGTGACTGCGAGAATTTACAAACCGTGCAATTTGTAATACTGTAAACCTGACAAATCCGGGGGTACCCGTGCAGAAGACCTTCATTGGCCCCCACCTCCGCCGTCTGCGGCTGGAGCGGGGGGAAACACAGGGGGCGATGGCCCGCGCACTCGGGATCAGCCCGTCCTATGTGAACCTCTTGGAGAACAACGAGCGGTCCGTCTCGGTTCAGGTCCTTCTGCGGCTGTTCGAGACATACGGTGTCGATTGGCGCACGATTGCCGAGGAGGATGGATCGGCGGCCCTCGCCGACCTGCGGGCGGTGTTGCAGGACCCCCTCTTCGCTAAGGGCCGCCCTGACCTGCCGCAGCTTCGCGCGGCGCTGGTGCACGCGCCCGACCTTGCGCAAGCCTTCATTGCGCTGCATCGGGCCTATCAGGCGGCCACCGACCAGTTGCTTGCCCGGGCGGAAGGAGAGGCGCCGAACATCGTCTCGACCCCCGAGGCCGCGGTGCATGACGTCTTTCGCCGCCACCGCAACCACTTCCGCGATCTGGAGGAGGCGGCGGCGGCCTTCTGGGACACGCGGCCCGATCATGACGAGGTCTATGTGGCCCTGAAGCGCCGCCTGCGGGAACGGGTGGGGGTTACGGTGCGTCTGGTGCGGGTGGAGGATCTGCCCAACACGCTTCGCCAGTATGACGAGGGACGGCGCGAAATCCTGCTGTCCGAGGCGCTGGACCATCCGAACCGGACCTTTCAATTGGTCCACATGGCGGGGCTCTTGGAGCAGCGGGCGCTGCTGGACCGGATCATCGACCGGTCGGGGCTTGCGGACCCGCGCGGGGTGTCGCGGCTGCGGGTGGAACTGGCGAACTACTTCGCTGCTGCCGTCCTGATGCCCTATGACGCCTTTCTGGCCGAGGCGCGGGCGACGAAGTACGACTTCGACCACATCGCCACCCGCTTCGGCGTGTCGTTCGAGCAGGCCTGCCACCGCGCGACCACCCTGCAACGCGAAGGCGCGCAGGGGGTGCCGTTCTTCTTCCTGCGCATCGACAAGGGCGGGAACGTGACGAAGCGGTTCAACGCCACGGGCTTTCACCTTGCCGAATACGGGGGCGCCTGCCCGCGGCTGGATGTGCATACCAGCTTTCGCACCCCCGGCCGCATCGTGCCCCAGTTCGTGGAAATGCCCGACCGCAGCCAGTTCTTCGTCTTTTCCCGCACCGTGGACCGCCCGACCTGGATCCGCCACGCGCAGGACAACCGGCTGGCCGTCGCCATGGGCTGTGCTATCGAGCATGCGGGCGCCATCGGCTATGCCGAACCCTTTGCGGTGAACGCCACGCGGATGACCGAGGTCGGCATCAACTGCCGCATCTGTCCGCGCGCGGGCTGCGACCAGCGCGCGCATCAGGCGGTGATCCTGTCGCAGCCGGTGGATGAGAACCGGCGGGGCGCAACCCGGTACGAGGCGTGACGGTCAGCCCGCCAGGGTCGCCTTGTCGAAATCGCTGGCGTCGTGGCGTTCGGCCATCTGCAACTCGGGCTCGCCAAAGTTACGGTTGACGCGGCGGCCGCGCTGCACCGCCGGGCGGGCGTCGATCGCTTTGGCCCAGCGTTGGACATGGCTGTAGGAGGCCACGTCCAGAAATTCGGCCGCGCCGTACTGGCGGCCAAGCGCAAGCTGCCCGTACCAGGCCCAGATCGCGATGTCGGCGATGGTGTAGTCGTCGCCGGTCATGAAGGTCCGCTCGGAGAGGTTGCGGTCCAGCACGTC
>CAZVIS010000028.1:0-18393 GCA_964627355.1 uncultured Rhodobacterales bacterium | reverse complement strand
GACAGCATCAGGGTCCGCTGCTCGATCTGCCGCTCGATCCGGGCGCGCATGTCGAGGAAGGCCTTGCCCGCCGCCCGCACCTCGGTCGCGCCGCGCGGGCGATAGTCGATGGCCTGCCCCTTGCCGAAGGCCTCGGCCGCCTGCGCCAGCCGGGTGATCGGCTTCAGTTGCGCGCGCAGGAAATAGTACGAGATCCACGTCATCAGGATCGAGGTCACGATCATCAGCACCAGCAGCTGGTGCGGGTTCGAGGCCGACATCCGCTTGCGCGGGATGGTGGCGATCACGGGTCCAGCGGCGCTGTCGATCCAAAGCCGCACCGCGCCGGGGTTGTCCAGAAGTTCGACCGCCCGCACGCTGTCGAGGCCCCTGCGCAGCGTCTCGATCATCGCGCGGCCCGACACGTCCCAGAGGAAGCGACGGTCTGCATCCGGGGGCATGGCGTCCGAGGCGGCGGCAAGCTCAATCGTCAGGGCCTTGGCCATCGCGGCCACCCTCGGGCTTGCCACTCCGGCGTCGCGGTCCGAGGCGAGCAAGGCGATCAGATGCCGCATCTCCAGGACCACGCCGTTGGTCATCTGGCGCGTCACGCCCTCGTAATGCCGCTGGATGAAGGTGATGGACACGACAAGCTGGATCGTGACGATGGGTACGATCAGGATCAGCGCGGCACGGCCGTAAAGGCCGCGCGGGACGACGGATTTGATGCGGGTGGACATGGCCCAAGCCTATCCTGCCCGGGCGAAAAGGTACAGGATGGCAGGACATCGAGAGCGACGCTGGATCGAACCCGGGCTGCGCTGCGTGCGTGCCGCAAATCCTTCGCCGTTCACCGGGGCGGGAACAAACACCTGGATCGTGGGCGAGGGGGGCGTCGCCGTGATTGATCCGGGGCCGCGCGATCCAGCCCATCTGTCGGCCATCCTGGGGGCGCTGACAGCCGGCGAGTGGATCGCGAAGATCATAGTGACCCACGCCCACCTCGATCACTCGGCCCTTGCCGGCGACCTCGCCCGGCAGACCGGCGCGCCGGTTCTGGGGTTCGGCCCCCCGGATGCCGGCCGCAGCGCCACGATGGCGCGGCTGGCAGCCGAAGGGCTGGCGGGCGGAGGGGAAGGCGTTGACCTGACCTTCCTTCCCGAGGTGCCGCTTGCCGACGGCGATGATGTCGTGGGTGCAGGCTGGCGCCTCGAGGCGCTGCATACCCCGGGCCATTTCGCAGGGCACCTGTGTCTTGCATGGGGGGACCGGCTTTTCTCGGGTGATCTGGTGATGGGGTGGGCGACCTCGCTGGTCTCGCCGCCCGACGGCGACATGGCGGCCTACATGGCGTCGCTGCAACGGCTGGGGCGGGCGCGGTGGTCCCGCCTCTATCCCGGTCACGGCGCGCCGGTCGAGGATCCGGCCGCGCGAATTGCCGAGCTTATTGCGCACCGCCAGCGCCGCGAGGCGGTCATTCTGGACACTTTGGCGCAAGGCCCCCTGACTCTGGCGGCGCTGACCGCGCGCGTCTATGCCGACACGCCCCCGGCCCTGCACCCCGCCGCAGCCCGCAACGCGTTTGCCCACCTCATCGCGCTGTGCGAGCAGGGCCAAGTCATCGCAACCCCGACCCTCGCCGAAAGCGCCCTGTTCCAGAGCCGAAAAAACTGACCAAGGGTTCTGGACGCCCCCGAAGGACCTTGCTATGAGGCCGCTCGTGTTCCGGCGTAGCTCAGCGGTAGAGCAGTTGACTGTTAATCAATTGGTCGTAGGTTCGATCCCTACCGCCGGAGCCAATAAAAACAAGCACTTAGGCGATACCGCCGCACAGTGCGAGCTACTCAAGCACAGCATAGGTACAGTTTTTTAGGTCCTGCACTGTGCTCAGGGGCTGTGAAGCTGTGTCTAGGTCGGTCCTGTAGAGCCGGCGCGCTTTGTGATGCCTCTCGTTCACGTTTCGTTTCCCGATTCATGAAACAACGTGTAGGATTGCCTGCGCGGAGCCCGAAGAAAGGTCCTGGACCTAGTGGCGCTTGCGATATATGGTGGGCAAAAGCAAGGACGGACACAATGACAGGTGGCTTCACGTTCATCGATCTTTTTGCCGGAATCGGTGGGCTGAGATGCGCAATGGAAAGCATTGGCGGGCGTTGCGTCTTCACCTCTGAGTGGGACAAGTATGCCCGCATCACCTATGAGGCGAACTACCGGGACAACCGCCCCATCGCGGGCGACATTCGCGAAGTGAACGCCGCAGAGGTGCCTGCGCACACAGTCCTCTGCGCGGGTTTCCCATGCCAGCCATTCTCGATTGCCGGGGTTTCCAAGAAGAACTCACTTGGCCGCAAGCACGGGTTTGAGGACGAGACGCAGGGCACCCTGTTCTACGACGTGATCCGCATCTTGAAGCACCATCGCCCCTCAGCCTTCTTACTGGAGAACGTCAAGAACCTTCGCAGCCATGACAAGGGCAAGACTTACACTGTGATCCTCGGAGCCTTGGAAGCGCTCGGATACACCGTGAAAGCCAGGGTGATCGACGCCAAGCACTTTCTGCCGCAGCACCGGGAACGTATCGTCTTGGTAGGCTTTCTTGAGGATACGGGCTTCACGTTCGATGACCTGGCGTTGCCTGAGAAAGGCCTCATCACCATGTCGAATATCCTGCACCCCGAGGACGGCACCGAAACGCCGGAACGTGACTACACGGTCGGGCCGGATGCCGTCGTCAACCCGAAGTATACCCTCACCGACCATCTTTGGGGCTACCTCCAAGGGTATGCCGACAAGCACAAGTCAGCGGGCAACGGCTTCGGCTTCGGCTTGGTCGGCCCTGACGACACATGCCGCACCTTATCCGCCCGATACCACAAGGATGGGTCGGAGATACTGATTGCCCAGCGTGGCAAGAACCCCCGCAGGCTGACGCCCAGAGAGTGCGCCCGGATCATGGGCTACCCTGAGAGCTTCGTCATCCCGGATGAGCCGGGCCGGAAGGTGAGCGACACGCAAGCCTACAGGCAGTTTGGGAACAGCGTTGCCGTGCCAGTCTTCAAGGAAGTCGCCAGGATCATGGCCCCCCACATCGCCGCATCGATTGATCTGGGAAAGCGACTGGCGGCCGTTGGCTGACGTTCACGACAAGGCCGCTCGCAGCCGAAACATGGCTGCTATCAAGGCCAAGAACACCAAGCCCGAGATGATCGTCAGGCGTGGCCTTCACTCAAGGGGCCTGCGGTTCCGGCTGCATCGCAGAGACTTGCCGGGTTGTCCCGATCTGGTCTTTCCGTCCAAGCAAATAGCCCTCTTTGTCCATGGCTGCTTTTGGCATGCCCACGAAGGCTGCCGCTACTTCAAGCTGCCCGGAACAGACCACGAGCGATGGCGCACAAAGCTTGAGGGAAACAGGACCCGAGACGAGCGCGACCAAGCAGCCCTCAGAAGGCTTGGCTGGCAAGTCTTTGTGGTCTGGGAATGTGAATTGCGGGGTGATGTGACGATACGGCTTGACGCGCTAGCCGGGATGATACGAGCCTGAGGCCAACGAATCCAATTGGATGGCCGATGCTCGACACTTCAGTATTCAAGAAGCTAGCCCACAACGACACCGGGCAGGCAGCGGGCCATCAAGGGGGTATCGTCATCCCCAAGGCAATCTCGCAGTTCTTCCCGCCACTTCCTGCCGTGACCGCAACCGGTGGGCCGACGGTGGACTCGATCCTCTCCGCAGACCTGTTCGTGGATGGCCAGCGCGTCGACACGGTCCAGACACGCTACCAGCATCAGACCTGGGGCGGCACCCGGTCCCCCGAAAGGCGACTGACTGACAACCTTGGCCCGCTCCGGAATGAAGCGTCGGAAGACGACATTCTCCTGTTCACCAAGGACCTTGATGACGATGGCTACATCCAGCTTCACCTTCTTCGTAAGGGCACACCCGAGTATGCAGCCCTCAACGCCAAGATAGGCACATTGAGGTGGGGGCCTGTGGACCCCGACAACCCGCCCGTAACCATAAAACAGATTATCGAGGCTGAGGAATACGTAGAGGAGGAGGCCGCTGAGCCCCCGTTCGCCTTCGACGAAGAACGCGGCACAACCGAGACCACGACCATTCGGAAGGCCCGCGATAGGGCGTTTCGGGGCAAGGTGCTGGAACAGTACGACAACCGCTGCGCCTTCACCGGGCGGAAATTCATCTCACCGGTTGGCAAAATGGTATTGGGGCTGGACGCTGCTCACGTCATTCCGGTCAGTGAGAAGGGTTCGGACCACCCTGCGAACGGCCTGCCATTGACCAAGGACCTGCACTGGGCATTCGACCGGGGCTTGATCGGCGTGGCGCCCGACCGAACCATTCTGGTGCCTGCCAATGTGCGCGCACTCCCAGGCAACGAGTTCTTGCGCGACCTGCACGGGCAGCCGATCAGGGAAGCCCACGATCCAAACCTTCGGGTGATGGACGAGGCCCTGCATTGGCACAGACAGAACCGACTCGTCGGCTAGCGTCAGGACCCTGGCTTGATCCTCACCTTTTCCTCAGCGGCAAACTGACGAAGCGCCTTCCCTTTCGATTGCTTGGCAGACAACCGCCGCAGTTCGATCTTGCCGGCAGTGTTCTTCCCGGTCCTCCACACCCGCCGCGTCCAGTACTCACCGCGGATCTGGTCCGGTTCATCTGGGTCAACTCTAAGCTCACCTGCCCCAAAATGCACCGGTTCATCTGTCCTGACCGGATCAGGTACAGTCTGGCGATAAACGTTTGTCACGTGAAGAAATCCAGTCAGGTGGTCGCGACTAGGACGCGCTGCTACCGAGTAAGACTCGCCGTCGGTAGCGGTCGTCGCGAATTTTATCTTCAGAGAAAACAGAGAGCAAACAATCGAACCAGCGACAGCATCCTCCTTTAGCGGGATGGAAAAAAGTTCTGCTTCGGTGATTGATCGATGGGACATAGCCGCATCATAGGCCCTTTCGATTACTGGCCAATTTGACTTAGTGATTCCGACCCAGACACCGTTCAGGTCAGGAAAAGCCCAGCCGTTCAGGGGTGGAACGAGGCGCCAAAGGATGCGCCAAGGAGCCCAGTAGCCAGTCGGGCCAAAGAACAGGCCGACGAATGACAGAATTACCAAGGGGAGGTATCTAACCACCATGCTCTCTGGCAGCGTGTACCCCATCAGTTTCGCCATGTCGTCGGCATAAACGGATACGGCAATGGCTGCGCCTAGTGCAGTCGATATCAGCTTCCAAGGCAACAACGGATACATGATTCGTTCCCTGATTCTTTTTCGGCGTTTGCCTCTTGCGCGATGCCTCGCCGTCCCCCATCTTTAGACTTTAGTTCGTCTGGGGGCGCAAGATGTATGATTTTTCGGCCGAAGTTTCCAAGTTCCATCGTGATCATGTCCGCCTCTCAGAGGTCCAGCGGGGCGACATGACCCGTAGGCGTGACCTAAACCGCGACAGGATCGTCGCAGGCCTTGCCGAGATGGGCAAGCCGGCATTGGTCGAGACGATCAATCAGGGCGGCAACGCCATGAAGACGATGACGCATCCACCAGAGGGTAACGAAGACAGCCAGTATGACATCGACATGGGCGTAGTATTCAACGCCAATGACACTCTGACACCGCGCACCACTAAGGGCTGGGTCAGGGACGCGATCGCCAGAAAGGCATCGAACCTCAAGAACGCCCCCGAGGCGAAACCGAAGTGCGTTCGGGTCGAATACGCCGACGGCTATCAGTGTGATTTCCCGGTCTTCCGACGCAGACTGAACGGTGACAGATACAGCTACGAGATTGCAATCAACGACGAATGGGTGGCATCCGATCCGCTAGCGATCAATGCTTGGTTTCACGAGCGTGTTCGCACGCTGAGCCCAGAAACAGAAGGAAGCTATCAGCTTCGCCGCGTCACAAGACTGGTAAAGTACTTTGCCAAGGTCCACGCCTTTAGGACCGGCCTGAAGTTTCCGGCTGGGCTTGTTGCGACCGCGCTTGCCGTCGAGTGCTATGTACCAGTTGACGGGCGCGATGACGAAGCGCTCTACCAGACCCTTGTCGCCCTTTCTCGTCGGTCCGAACAACTGCCGGTATGGGCGAACGGTGTTGTAGTCTCTGGCGACCGAGACGTGGATAGGGTTCGGCGCCTTGCCGACGCAGCAAAGGATGCGGTGGCAGCGCTTGCGGCAATAGGTGACAACACCACACCCGCCGAAGCAAGAAAGGCGTGGAAGAAGGTGTTCCGCCACAGCTTCTTCGACGAAGCGAATGCATCCAACGCAATGCGTGCGCCCGAGGTAAAGGCGGCTGGGCTGGCCGCGCCAACGTTAATCTCGTCGGCTGTCGCGGCCATGGCTCAGTCGGAGCGGGCCGAACGCCTGCAGTCTGCGGTCGATGCACGTCAAGGCGCAGGCGGCGCATCCCAGCCTTGGGCAAGGTAGCATCGCGTGCTATTGGCATGGTTGATCGCCTAAGCGACCTATTGCAGGAGGTGCTGGCCTATATCGAGGTCGAGCAGCCCGAGCTTACGGCGCGTGTCCATAAGGACATGATAGTAGTCGAGGGAAAGCTTCTAGTAGGCCCGACTGGGGCGTGGTTTGACGTCTATGACGTCCTGCTGGTGTTCCTGAAGGACTTTCCGGACGTCGAGCCTTTGGTTTGGGAAGTGGCGTCACGAGTGCCGCGCACTGCCGACCGTCATGTATTTCCGAAGGACGGAAACTGCTGTCTTGGCGTCTGGGAAGAATGGTTGATCTGCGCACCCTCGCACGCCGTGGCAGACTTCATGAGAGGCCCACTGCAATCCTACTTCGAGGGTCAGACCTTTTTTGAGATGCACGGCGACTGGCCGTACGGTCAACGATCACATGGCGTTCAAGGTGTGGTCGAGGCGTTCGCTGACGTCCTGGGCGTTGCTCAGCAGCTAAAGTTGGTACGAGACCACTTGACGTCGTTGACTAAGGCGCAACTCAAGGGCCACCACGTCTGCCCTTGTGGCAGCGGCCGTCGGCTCCGGCACTGCCATCTCGAACAGGTGCGCGCCATGGCGGGCCGGGTGAACCCGCACATGGCGCGACGAATGTTACAGGGACTCCCTTTGAAGGGAGACGGCTAGTCGGACCCCTTTTTCCGCATCGGGACCGTCTCACCCTTTCGCCGCATGACGCTGGCCGTGCTGGCCACCGACCGCGCCGTGGTGCGGGCGCCGGGGTGCGCTGCCATGACCCGATCCACGATGGCCCCGTAGCTCAGGTCGGGGTCGGCAAGCAGGTCCTTTACCATGGCGTTGATTGACCCGCGCGCCGGGCCGCCCACGGGCTCATGCGAGCTAATGTGATCTTCGGTGGCCACCGCCTCGGGCACGTCAGCGACAACGTCACCGAGGTCAGCGGCAGCCGCCGACGGCTGCACGTCGGCACCGTCGTCCAGCGAGGCCACGTACTCGCGGTCGGCGGCGAGGTCGGCGTCGGTAACAACGCGGGTGCCCGATGGCGCCGGCGCGACGGTCGCGGGCGTGGGCGGTTCCGCGCCGGTCGCCATCACCTCGGCGACCTCTTCGATCAGCTTCTTCTTCGCAGGCATATTCAGTTCTCCTCTTGGTTGACGTTGGGTAGGGCGAGCCGCTCGGCGGCCTCGCGGCTGGTCTTGGCCATGACCCGAAGTTGCTCGGACTGGTCGGCGTTCTCGGGCTTCCGCGCTTCCGCCTCGTAGTAGCGGGCGTTTGCCAGCAAGCGCTTGGGGGTCGCGGCGGGCATCACACGCCCTCCACGCCGAAGGCCTTGCGCGCCTCGATCGCGGCGGCCTTGCGCGCCATGAAGGGGGTGCGGTCGGCCGCCACCGTTTTGCGGGCGGCGGTCACCTCGCAGGCGGCGACGACGCCCACGCCGTTGTGCACGTAGTAGCGGCCACGCCCGGCGAGTTCGGCGAGGTTCACCAGCGCGGCGGGGTCGGCGCGCTGGCCAACGCAGCGGTCGTCCTCGGCGCGGTGCAGGGTGTAGGTGGTGGTCATGGTCAGAAACTCCGTTGCAGATGCCCGATCTTGCGCCGGCTGGGTCAGCCCGCGGATGGGCCACGCAGGCGTTTCCGCTCACATTTCGCTTCAGCGCCCGTAGCGGAAAGTCGTTACGCTACCGTCGGTTAGCCCGCTCGCGGGTGCCCACCTCCACGACAACGTCCGACCCACAGGCGCCCACTTCCGGGGCCTGAGATTGGAGACGGACATGACGTACAGACTGACCATGGGGGCGGTGTTCACCACCTTCCCCGAGCTTGCCGACGCGCAGTCGGAGGCCCTCGACCACGCCCTCGAACTGACCAGGGCCTGCGGGTTCCCCGTGGCCGTGACGGTCCATCGGATGGGGCAGCCCGCCCGCGACGGGCTCGGGCGCGACGTCACCGGCGCAACGTGGATCGGGTCCGCCGTCGGACGGATCGAGAACAAGGTGGCGTTCGTGTCGTGGGTGCCTGCGCCGTCTCGCGTCCGCGCGGCGTCGAAGGAGGCCGCGGCATGAGCGCGATCGACGGGACGGCCGCCACGCTGGCCGAACTGTTCCGCGCCGGCAACCATCGGACCGTGGCGGGCGCGGTCGTCTGCGACGGGCCGATGGCGCTGGCCGTCGCGTCCCACCTGACCGCCGACGAGCTCTCCGACCTGAGGGCGGCGGTCGAGGCCCACCTCGACGCCTTCGGGGGTCCGACGGGCCCACTTGGGCCCGTCGTGGGCGGTGAGGCGCGCGGCGGGCCGGTCACGGTGCCGCTGCGGGGGACCGTCCGATGAGGCGGCTGGCGAGGGTTGCGGTCGCCTCGGCAGCCGTCACGCTGACGCTCGCGTACGTCTTCGGCGCCGCGGCATTCGTTTTGTCACGGTCGCCAAGCGGGACGCCCGAACCGTCGGCCTGCAACCGGTCGGCCGGGCCTTCAGTGACGGACCTTTGAGACGGGGCGGCCCGGCGCATCGATCCGCCGGGCCGCTTGTTGCACTGCCGCCCTCGTCAGGCGCTGACGGGGCCTTCGGCTTCGAGCCGCCGGGCCATGCGTTCGATGGCCTTGGACGCCTTCCGCCCCAGTTCCTCGCTGTGCCACTCGAGCAGGAAGCGCAGGATGATGCTGATGGGGATTTCGAGGCTCACGCCTTCGTTCTCGTCAACCTTGACGTCGATCCGGTGGTCTTTCATGGCTGGTTCTCCTTCACCGGCGCCCCACCGCGGGGTGCCTGTGAGGCGGAGAGTCGCAGATGCACCCGCCTGCGGGAAACTAGCATTCAGCGCTAAGCCGTTGCCCAGCCTCAAATAATGATGTGGCGCGCAAGTCGCACCCCGGGAAGGAATTGGCCACCCCCAGCAATTGAGGGTGGCCAAAATGAACCTGCGGTGAGGCGGCCCTGAGCCGCCGGGTCAGACGGCAGCCCAGACGCCCGTCACGGTGGTGCCCGTGGCCAGGACGGCCGTGAACTCGCCCAGCAGCAGTACGCCCGCCTGGACGGGCATGGCGGTGACCGACCCGCCCTTCATGGTCGCGCTGATGTTCCCGGACGTGCCGATGTGGAGCGCACGGGTGCCCTGCGGGCATGCGACGTCAACGGTGACGGCGCCTGCCGCCAGTTCCACGTACTGTCGGGGGACGCGCAGCGCCTTGTCGTGGTCGGACATGGCTCAGAACCCCATTGCGATGTTGTGCGCGATGGGCTGCGAGCCCAGCGACTTGCGGTGCTCCTCAATCTGGGAAGCGGTCGGGCCGCCGGTCGCCAGCGCCTGCGCGTCGTCCAGGGTCCGCATCAGCGACCGGCCCATCGGGGTTTCGAGGGCGCGCGAGTAGGCCTTGGCGAAGCTCTCGCCGGGCGACTGCTCGGACCGCGCCAGCGCGTCGAGGTTCGCCTCGGCCTGGCGCTTCAGGTCGACCGCGGCCTTCTTCACGTTGGTGACCAGGGTGGCCACGCTGTCCACGTGGACGCCGGCCCTGTCGTCCTTCTCCCCCGCCGCGTTGGCCTGGTGGACCTCGGTGCTGAGGGCGATCATCCGGCGCTTGAGGTCCTGCATCTGGGCCTCAAGGGCCTCGTACGTGCGTTCGGCCTGGGTCTTCTTCTCCACGTTCTTCTCCATATCTGCGGCCGACCTCGCGGCCTCGACCTCGGTTTCCAGTTCATCGACGGTCCGGCGCAGGGCCTCGACCTCATCCCTGACGCCCCGCTGACGCGACAGCTCGGTAAGCGCCGCCTCCAGCTCCTTCCGGCGGGCTGCAAGCGCCCGCAGTTCGTCGTCGGCACCGGTCATGCCCGTTCCCCCTCGATCTGTGCGAGCTGTTCAGCCGCCTCGCGGGCAACGTGGCGCTGCGGGCTCGTGGCCCGCACCCGCAGCAGCTCCGCGTCCAGGCTGCGCATCACCCGGTCCTCGGCCGCCGTCAGGGCGACCCCGTGCTGAGGGCGGTTGGCCGTCTCGACGCCCAGGGCGCGCACCATGTCCATGCCGCCGGCCGCCGCGATCAGCGCCTTGGCCAGCGCGTCGGACGGACCGCCGCTCAGCGACACGCGGGCGAGCGGCACGGTGTCCGCGCCGGCCTGTGCCGCCGCGCCCACCGTCTGGCGCACTGCCTCTCGGTATGCCGCCCAGGCGCGCGCAAGCTCGGCAAGGGCGGCGTCAACGGCGGCGGCGAGCGCCCTGCGGTCCAAGGTGGCGGCCTGCGCCCTCTCGACCTGCTTGACGCGGGCGCCGCGCGCCTCGCGGTCGTCAATTCCTGCGAGGCGGTCGGTCAGGTCGGCGATGGCGCCGTCCAGGAGCTCCACCCGCTCCGCCATCGCGGCGGTCTTGGGCGCGGGCCTGCCGTCAATCAGTGCCTGCCGGGCGGAAGCGCGGGCCCCGGACAGCGCGGCCTCGGTCGCTTCCCGCTCGGCCCTCAGGGCGGCGATGCGCGCCTCTGTCTGCTTTCGATCCATCCATTCACCTCTATGTCGGGGAGCGGCGGGTGCGAGGACCGTCGAGAACCCGCACCCGCCTCTGACGCCAGGAGACCCAAGAGGAGCAACGTCAGTGAAGTCAGGATGCCGCGTCGGCGGCGGGCATGATGCCAGCGTCTGGCGGCGGGCGGCTGAACGCTGGTGCGGGGCGGCGCTACCGCAGGTATCTGGCCTCGATCCGTTCCAGCAGGGCGGCGTCCACCAGCGGGCAGTGCGAGAACATCATGGGGCACTCGGACAGCTTGGAGCGATACCAGCGCAGCACCTTACCGCTGGGGACCGAGAGGCCCCTGTAGGCGAAGACCTCGCGCAGCCGGTCGGACCAGCCCCGGCGCCAGCAGAGCGAGCCGTCCAGTTCGTACATCGCCAGCATCATGCGGACGATGTTGCTGCGGCCGGAGAGGTCGGGGCGCAGTTCCACGCGGGCGGCTGCGTCGTCCACAAGCTTCCTGGCTATGGCTCTGGAATTGAAGGCCGTGTCGAGTCCGGCCGCGCGGCGCGCGGCCTTGTGGCGCTGGTGATAGGAACTCAGCCGTTCCCGCTCGGTCTGTCTGGCGTCGTGGACCATGCCGTCGAACATGCCGCGCCGTCGCGGGCGGGTAAGCCAGCGAGCGCCCCAGCCGATCCAGTAACGACGGGTCAGGCATCGAAACAGCGAACATGGACAGGGCGTTAGGCGGCTGCCCCGCCGCTAGGCACAGCGCCGGGCACAGTGCCGCAACTACAGCCCCTCGTAGTAGGGGCTGTTCCGGACGTGGCGGAGCAGCCCGTCGCGGGTCGCCTGGTCGATGTCGGCCCGCCCTTCGATGTTCTCCAGCGCCTCGCCCTTTACCGCTTCGGACCGCCAGGGCACCGGCTTGCGCCGGCGGCGCATCTCATCGATGAGGCCGGTGTCCGGGGCGTCCAGGTGGCCGACCGCCACCCGACAGGTGACGGCCTCGCCGTCGGGCAGCGGCAACGTCGCGGTGCCGCAGGGGTAGACGTGGGTAACGGTGACCCGGTCTTCTGACATGCTTAATCCTCCAGTTCCGGGATGGCGCCACAGGGCTCATGCGACGCGCCCAGGACAACCTCGATGGTTTCGACCAGTTCGGCATCGAGGATCGCATCCGAGGCGTCCTGGGGCGGTTGTATGAGCCTGGGGGCAGGCCTGGGTCCGGCATTCACCGTGTTGTTCACGATGACCGCAGTCTGGTTCGGCCCGTCAACCGACCGGACCCTCTTGTCGATCAGCTTGGCCAAGATGCGGGCATCGACCTTCGACACGTCCAGCTCCATCACCACATCGAAGTTGTCGTCCAGGATCGGCTGTCCGTCCGCGTCCAGCTTCGGGCGCCACGTGCCGGTCCCCAGCGCACGGGCGGTCTGCACCACCTCAGCCGTCAGGTGATCCTCGAAGATGGCCAGGGCGAGTTCCCAGGCGCGGCTGAACTCCTCGTCGCGGGCGCGCCAGTAGTAGACGTTGGGCCTGGGCAGTTCGGCCTTGGCGCAGGCCGCCAGCACGTTGCCCGTCTCCACCAGCCGCTCGATGAAGGCCCGCTTGGCCTCTGGCGAGGGCACTGAGGCATGGGGCTGATAGATCGCGTTCATCCGTCCGTTCCTGTGTCGCCGAGGCCAAGGTTTCGGGCCTGATGCTGTGCTCAGCGCTGTGCCCGTCCGCTGCCGTGTCCCTTAGCCCTCTGATCCGCTTCAGTTTCCCTCGGCTTTGCCCCCTGACTGCCGATCAGTTGGGCAGGGCCAAGGGGCCGCATCGCAGGCATGTTCTGGCGAGTTGAGCAGGCGCCAGGCCTCATGTGCGCGAGCCTGCACCGGCCTCTCTGGACAGAATGTCGTGACCGCCCGTCCCATGGAACCAGCGTTGCATGGAGGGGGAGTGGCGGCTCCGCCCCTCATCCACCACGCAGGGGGACGCCCGTTTTCGGCATCGAAGCCCGAAGCGTCCATGCGTCCTTGCAAGCGTCCTTCTTAAGTCATTGTCTTTATTATATAAATGACACAAGGACACATAAGACACTTAGTTTTGCTTCGTCGGACTTTGAAAACTATCGCACACCCCATCGCCAAAACTGCGACATGGGCGACAGGAACCGGCCGCACAAAAAGCGAAAGTCGCGCAACTCAGAACTAAAGCGTCCTTGCGTCATCGTGTCTTTTTTCGTTCGATTTCATGATCTTGAGCCAAGGCGCTTTGTTTTTCAAAGCGTCCTTGGGGCCATGATGCGTCCTGGGGGCCTTCCAAAAGCACGACGGGGCTTGCAGGCCCATAGCGCCGTTTTGCCCTAGAGGTCTGTACGGTGTGTACGCCTAAAGGGCGATGGGCGGCGGCCCCCAATGCTCTGATGGCCAGAGCACAGAGCGCCGCCAGGCGACCGATGACACCCGCACCCACCCCTAGTCGAACAGGCCCGTCACGCCCACGCGCTTCTGGAAGGTGTCCCTGGCCTCTTCCAGCCTTGGCAGCTTCCATGTCCTTGTGGTGCCACCGTCGGCCTTGCCCGTCAGCAGGCCGAACTTGCGCCCGGCGGTTGCTAGGGCCTTGTGCGTTGCCTTCTCGGCCCGCAGGGTGTTGCGGCGCAGGAAGTGGTCGAACTGGACCACCATGTCGTCCTTGCGCCCTCCCTTTATCTCGACGGCACCCTTGCGCCAGTCCACCTCGGCTCCCGTCTCGTCGTAGTGGAAGGGCAGTTCGCCTGCCCCCATCAATTCGAACCAGAACCTCTCGGCGGGCCGCAGGCTGCGCAGTTTCTGGTCCGCAAGCGCCTCGGTCTGCGGCACGGCCATGGCGGGCCGCCATCCGGTCAGGTCCATCGCCATCAGGTCGTGGACCATCCCCGCAAGGCCGCCGCCGTCCATCTGGCGCCACAGCTTGCCGAAGAAGGTCTGGTCCTGCCTGCGCCGGTCGGAGACGTCCGACACGAAGAAGCGCCGCGCCTCTGGGCCCGCCGGCACGATCCATTCCTCGTTGGATGCCAGCATCAGGTGGACCATGTTCCGGCCCTGGGTGATGTCGCGGCCCTTCGCCTCGTAGGACAGGACCGGCTCGGTCACCAGTTGCTTTAGGATGCCCTCGCCCGCCTTGTCGCCCGGCCAGACCGCCTCGTCTGCGAACAGGAAGACGCAGTTGCGCAGGTGGCTGTTGAAGCGCCCGGTGAACTGCGCGCTGTGCGACACGGTCAGGCCGTGCTGGCCCGCGATACGCATCAGGGCGCGGCCCAGGGTGCCCTTGCCCGTGCCCTCTTCGCCCCGGAAGGCGATGGCGACCTCAGGCGTCTCCCAGGGCTTCTGCAGCATGTAGGCGATCCAGCGCAGCACGTACGCCTCCGCTTCGGCGTTGCCGTCGCATAGGATGCCCCCGATCAGTTCCCGCATCATCGACCAGTCGCCAGGCGCGGGCTGCACCGCCCAGCCGTTCCACAGGTTCAGCTTGCCCTGGTTGTGGGGCAGCCCCTCGGGGTCCATGACGATGCCAGGATACTTGCGGCGCTTCGGGCTGGCCAGCCACAGGTCGGCCTTGCTGATCGGTTTCTTCGAGCCGAACGGCGTTACCGTGTCATCCTCGAAATAGTGCCGGAAAGCCTCGCGGCTCATGAAGGTCCATGCCGTCCGGCCCTGGAAGATGGGGTCCGGTTCCTCGCGCAGGACGTGGAAGGCGCCGCCGTCCAGGAGGCAACAGAACGTCTCGTTCATCTCGCCGATCAGGCGGTTGACCGGGTTGCCGCCGGTTGCGGTGGCGCCCTCGGGCAGTTCGTCCGGCGCCAGGGCGGCGAAGTCGTCTTCCGCCGCCCCGCGTTCCAGCCGGTCGCAGTAGTCGGCCGCCGCCGAACCGCCGTACTTGGTGGCCATCAGCTTCAGGGTGCCCCAGCCGACCCGCCCGGCCTCATTGCCGGCGGCGTCGAAGCCGCCCCACTTCTGCGCAACAGTCTCGCTGGCCGCAGGCCAGCTCCATTCCTGACACTCGGCCATGGCCAAGCCGCCAGATACCGCATGACACGCCATCAGGACGCTGACCCAGTCTTCATAGCTGGCGACGTCGCCGATACGCCGCAGCAGCCCGGCAACCTCTTCCGGTTCCAAACTGACGCCGTCTTCTTCACGCCGCGCGGTCGCGCCGTTCGGGTCGCGTTGGGCCAGCGCGATCAAACCGGGCGGGGCCTGCGGCGGCTCGGCCAAGTCGTCGCACCATTCCTCGAACGCCAGGCGGTAGCGTTTGCCGTTGGGATGCACCGAGCCGGGCGCCACAACCTGAGTGCCCTTGGTCTTGAGCTCGACCCCCGGATAGTCGGTCAGCCTGGTCCTGACCCGCAGGCCGGGTGGCTTCCGCATCCACAGGTGCATCCCGCCGGAACCCGTATTCGTTCGCGGCGTCCATGAACGCAGGTCCGCGATGCCCAGGTCTGCCGAGAGCCGCGCCAGAGGATCGTCGCCGGCCGGAAAGGCCCTTGGGTCAACGTCCACCACCAGCAGGTCGTCGGTCAGGCGGACGCCCGCGTTAATGCCCTCGCCCTCGACTTCGGCGATCACATTCGCGCTGTCGTCGGGGCCGGTGTGCCAGCCGATCTCACGCGGCGCCTTGCCGAGAGGGACCACCTTGCCGTCGGCCGCTGTCCTGGTCTCGTCCCAGCGGTGCAGCGGGATCAGGCAGTATCCCGCCTTGGCCATCAGGCGCATCTCGGCCGCGTCGGGCCGCTTGGTCTCATCAGCGGTCATGTCACACCCTGCGCGCAGCGAAGGTGGCGATAGCCGCCGGGGTGTAGAAGACCGCGAAGCCGACCTTGACGAACTCAGGCCCTGCGTGCGGACGACGCCCCGTGTTGCGCGCCGTCCGGTACTGGCGCAGCGTCTTCACGCTCAGGCCGGTCAGGCGCGCCGCCTCTGCCTCGTTCAACAGGTCGCCCACCCTCAACGAGGGCGTTGCCTTCGCGGCAAACGGGGTATCCTTCAACTCATCAGGCAAGATGCGTCCTCACTCATCTGCTAAGGGTCCGTCGCCGTCAGACTTGGCGGTCGATGAAGGCGACGACGGACCCGGTTCTCTCAATCAGAACGGTATCGTGACGGCGGCGCGGCCGATGCCGGCGTTCGGTCGGCAACGCCGTAACGCTGGCAGTGCGGTCGCGTCAGTCCGGTCCGCACTTCGCGTCGAAACGTGAGCGGGCGTGGCGGGCGAAGTCCGCGAGGAACGGTAGCTCGGCGGTAATGGGCGCCCCGAACCGCTCGAACGCTCGCAGCCCCCCGTAAAGCAGCATCTGGTGGGGCGGCCTCTGAAGCAGGTACCAGCCGTCTTGCGCCATCAGGTAAGGCACGACCCAGCGGCGCGCGGCCATCGGGATGCCCGCCGCCTCTGCCACTTGCTCGTAGAGCTGGGCGGCAAGCGCACTGCCAGCAGGCGTTAAGTCCGAGGCGTTCTTGGTCGGCGGGGGCGGAGCGGCGCCGGTCAGGCGGAAATGCTCGCGCAGGGCCCTTGCGTATCGCTCGTCCGCGCCTTGCCGCACGGCCTGGAGTGCCATCTGGTCAACCAGCGGGAACTCGGCCTGCGGCCCGTCCGGGCACGTGCGCGAGGTGTGGCGCAAGTCGAAGGCCATCACGCCGCCCCCGCGTGGAGGAAGGCGTCCAGTTGGTCGCGGTGGTATCGCAGGACCCGCCCGACGACGTGATAGCGCGGCCCCTCACCCTTGCTGCGCCAGTTGCCCATCGTGTGGGGCGACACGGCCAGGTAGGCGGCGGCCTGCTCGGTGGTCATCCACGGGCTGCTGAAGGTGGTCGGGCCGGACTGGCCTGCGGTCTGGTCCATGATGGCTTGTCTCCACTTAGATCACTCTGGACCGCATTCTGCCATCTCGGAGGGCACCCGCATACCAATGAATTGTTTGTTAACAAGGGCATGTCGGGCGTCCCCTTTAACTTTCGTTAGGGATTGGAACCACACCCGCCGCCCTCAGGAAGTAGTCCTCCAGCGCCTGCGCGTGGGGACGCAGCGACTCCACAAGGTGCTTCTGGTGGACGTAACCTCCCGATGCGCCCGGCAGGCGCTGGCCCAGCAGAAGCGCGCCCTCTGCGTACGGGACGCCCGCCGCGATCATGCCGGTGCGGCAGTGGTGGCGCAGGGCGTGGGGCGACGGAACCCCCTCGCGCGTGGGATCAATGACGTGGCCGCTGGCGGCGCCCGGCGACGGCCAGAGCCACTCTGATGCCAGCGGTTCGCCTTCCTTCATCCGAGCCTTCAGCACTTCCGTCAGCCAGCGCCCGGTCGGGAACGACCACGCCCCGCCAACCTTCATGTGCTGGAACGTGAGGATGCCCCGCTCGGGATCGAAGTCAGCGCATCGCACGGTCAGCAGGGATGTGCGGCGGGCACCTGTCAGCAGGAACGCCCGCTGCATGTCACGCATCATCGGCGACATGGCTTCGGTCCTCGCCCAGAAGGCCGCGACGTCCAGTTCGCCGACCTGCCGCTTCGGCGTTGCAGGCACCCGGATCGCATCGACCGGGTTCGCCGTGATGGTCTCGTCGTGCCGCCGGGCCGTGTTGACCAGCGCCCGCACCGTCCGCATCACCGACCCGCCCGTGGTCTTGCCGTGCCGGCGCGTCAGAGTCTCAAGTAGGTCACGGCAGTCCTGCCTGGAAATGTCGGCCACCGCCCGCTTGCGCAGGCCCTTGAGATAGTGGTCCATGTGGTACTGGTAGCCCCGCACTGTGGCCGCCGACAGGCTGCGCTCCTTCAGGTGTTCGACCAGCGTCTGTTCGAGGGTAATGCCAGTGGAAGCCGGGCCCACGGTCGGGTCCACTCCCGACTGGATCGTGGCCATCAGGCGCTTCGCCTCGCTGCGGGCGTCGGCGAGCCGCACCAGGTCGGTGCGCCCGATCTTCACCCGCACGGTGCGCACCAGCCGCTTGTCGCGGCGCACGTCCCCTTGGCAGGCGAAGGTCTTCGTGGTCTTGTGGCAGATGCAGAGGAGGCCCTTGACGTCGGTGTCACGGTGGATGCCCGAACCTAGGGCGAGGTCCCGTATCCGGGCCTCGGTGAACTTGAAGATGGCCATGGAAAGTACAGTCCTGAGTACAGTTTCTGGAAGTAGTCAGAGTGAGGCCGGAGTGACCTACAGGACCGATATTGCAATGTTTTCAAGGGACCGTACGCCCCGAAACGGCCTGAGTGAGCCAGAATTATCGTGAATTTTCCGACTGTTAATCAATTGGTCGTAGGTTCGATCCCTACCGCCGGAGCCAATTTCGAAAGATCGAAGTGAAAGCAAAGGGTTCGCCGCGCTGCGGTCGGTCCGTTGCAGGTAAGGCGCCCGCTGTGGCTGCTGACGCGAATTTTTGTTTGTGCAAAGGGTCGCAGCCGCAGGTTCGGATGCATCGCTTTTCTCTCTCGCGGGGCGGGGACGGGCAGTTTGTCCATCGCCGCCCGGTCCATCCGCTGGGGCCGCTGGAACTCGGCCGGGAAAGTAGGAT
>CAZVIS010000027.1:0-18458 GCA_964627355.1 uncultured Rhodobacterales bacterium | reverse complement strand
CGCCGAGGCAGAACATGGCGGATTTGGCGACGCTGCCGAAGCGGCCGAAGTCTTCCGAGGCGCGCATGGGAAGGGTGCCTTCGGCGAGGGGCATCCCCTCGGCGCGGATCGCGGCGGCGAGGTGGGCGGTAGCATCGGCGTCGTTCGTGCAGGCGGCGAAGTCGTCGTGCCAGGAGAGGGACAGGGTCAGGTCCCCGGCCTCGGCCTGTGCCAGCGCCACGGCTTGCGCTTTCAGCGCGGCCATGGGGGCGTCGGTGAGGGTGCGGAGGGTGGTCCAGAGTTCCGCGTGGCCCGGGCTGATCCCGAAAGCGGGTTCGCCGAGGCGAGCGTGGGTGATCGTAACGAGGCGGAAGTCGGGGGTCAGGGCGCCGCCGGGGCCGAGGGCGGCGAGGGCGGGGATCAGGCGGGCGAGGGCGGGGGCGGGGGAGAGGCCCTTGTCCGGCTCGCTCGCGTGGGAGGTGCGGCCCTGGAGGGTGATCTTGAGGCCGACGCTCGCGCAGTTCATTGGCCCCGGCTTCAGCCAGCATTCCCCGAGCGGCGCACCGGGGAAATTGTGCAGCGCGAAGGCCCAGTCGGGGGCGATTTCGCTGAAACGGGGGTCGGCAAGGACGGCGGCGGCCCCTGCCCCGTTCTCTTCGGCGGGTTGGCCAAGGAGAACCACGCGCCCACGGGCCGGGCGGCGGCGGGCGACGGTCTGGGCGAGGCCGAGGAGGATCGTCAGGTGGCCATCGTGGCCGCAGAGGTGGGCGACGCCCGGGACCTCGGTCGCCCAAGGGGCGGTGCCCGTCTCGACGATGGGCAGGGCGTCGAGTTCGGCGCGGATCATCACCGTTGGCCCCGGGGCCGTCCCATAGACCGCCGCGACGCCATGCCCGCCCAACCCCGTCAGCATCCGGTCCGGCGCGGTCGGGGTCAGAGCCTCCACGAAGGCGCGGGCCGTCTGCGCCTCCTGCCCCGACAGTTCCGGCCGCCGGTGCAGCGCGCGGCGCCAGTCGGTCAGGCGGACGAGTTGTGCATCATCCAGCATCAACCCGCCACGCGGGCGCGGGCGGCGAGGTGGGTCAGCGCGGTTTCAACTTCGTGCCAGCCGGTGCGGGCCATTGAGCGGAAGCAGAGGAAGGTAAACCCCTCCTCCACCCGCATCAGGATCATGTTCATGTGGTTGAGGGGGGCGCGGGCGGCTTTCCCGACCGGGAAGGCGCTGGCGCGCAAGTCGAGGGGGATGAGGCGCATGAGGGCTTCGGCGGCGAGCGGGCCGGTGAGGGTGAAGGCGGCCCAGCCGTCGGACTGGTCAGTGGTGGCGGCGAGGCCTTCGAGCGCGGGCGCGGCGGCGCCGATCAGGAAGGCCTGATCGCGGCCCGTCCAGACGAGGCGCGCTTCGCCTGCCGTGATGATGGCATTCGGCGCGGGGAAGGCCATGCCGAGCGCGGCCTCGACCGCCGCCCTCCGCCCCGGAAAGGGGGCGATGGAGGTCATCGGGCCGAGGTTCACGCAGGCAAGGGTGGTGCCGGCCTGCGTGACCGGGGCATGCGACAGGGGCGGGGTGGACAGGAGGTCAGGCACGCATCTTCTCCCCCTTGGGATCAAGGAACACCGGATCGCAGACGTTGCACATCACGTCGATCCCGCGCAGGTGGTCCACCAGCCGCACCGTCTGACCGATCCGCGCACGTCCGTCCCTCAGGAACGCAAGCCCCAGCCAACCCAATGTCGGCGAGGGGCCGACCGAGGTGACATAGCCCTGATCCGTCTCGCGCTTCACCTCGTCGCCGGGGGTGAAGAGGTGGGCGCCTGCGGTGATAAGGGTGTCCTCGACGGGGCGGAGGCCCACCAGTTGCTCCCGCTCCGGCCCGAGCATCCCCGGGCGGGCGGCGGCGGCCTTGCCGATGAAGTCCTTCTTCTGGCTCATCATGCCCTGCATCCCGATGTCGAAGGCGGTGGTGCGTCCGTGGATCTCGGCGTGCGTGATGAAGCCCTTCTCGATGCGCAGGACGTTCAGCGCCTCCATCCCGTAGGCCCCACCGCCGAGGGTTTCGGCCCGGGCCACGAGGTCGCGGAAGAGGCCCGCGCCGTAGCGGGCGGGGACGGCGATCTCGTACCCCTCTTCGCCCGAGAAGGAGATGCGGAAGAGGCGGCCCTGCACGCCCATGATGGTCAGGGGCGCGCAGCCCATGAAGGGCAGGTCGGGGGTGATTCCGATGGAGGCGAGCAACAGGCGGGCCTTCGGTCCCGCAACGGCGAATTGGGCCCAAGATTCGGTGACCGAGATGAAGCGCAGGTCGAAGGTCGGGCAAAACGCCTGATGCACGAAGTCGAGGTGCCGCATGACGAGGCCTGCGGCGGCCGTAGTGGTGGTCATCAGGAAGCGGTTCTCCCCGATCCGCGCGGTCGTCCCGTCATCCAGCACGAACCCATCCTCGCGCAGCATCAGGCCATAGCGGACGCGGCCCTCGGGCAGGGTCGAGAAGGTGTTGGTATAGACGAAATCGAGAAAGCGTGCAGCGTCGGCCCCTTGCAGGTCGATCTTGCCAAGCGTGGAGACATCGGCCACCCCCACGGCATTCCGCACCATCGCCACTTCGCGCGCGCAGGCCTCTTGCCACGTCGTCTCACCCGGCTTGGGGAAGTAGGACGGCCTGTACCACAGCCCCGCCTCGATCATCGGCGCGCCCCGGTCGCGGCTGGCCTGATCCGAGGTCATGAAGCGCTGCGGAGCGAAGCCCTCTGCCCGGCCCCCTGCCCCCATCGAGGCGATGGACACCGGCGTGTAGGGCGGGCGGAAGGTCGTGGTGCCGGCCTCGCCGATCCCCTTCCCCGTCGCCTCGGCCAGCACAGCCAGCGCGGCCACGTTCGAGGTCTTGCCCTGATCCGGCGCCATCCCTTGCGTCGTGTAGCGCTTCATGTGCTCGACCGTCGCGTAGTTCTCCTGCGCGGCGAGCTTGATGTCCTTGACGGTGACGTCATTGCCGAAGTCGAGCCAGGCGCGGCCCTTCCCCTCAACCGCCCAAAGCGGGGTCAGGGTATAGGGCGCATCCTCGGCGGCGGGGAGGTCGACCTGGGGGACCTTGAGGCCCAGGGAATTTAGCGCGACAGCCGCCGCCCGGTGCCCCTCGGCGAGGCAGGCATGCGTCGAGAAGGCGCCGTTGCAGGCCCCAGCGGGGGTCATGCCGGGGACGGCGTTCGGGGCGGGGACGAAGCCTGCGATGTCGTCGCGCCAGACGGGGCGCTTGCCGAAGTGGCTGGTGAGGTGGACTGTCGGCGACCAGCCTCCGGACAGGGCAAGGCAGTCCGTCTCGAACCGGAAGGCGCGGCCCTGATGGTCGATCATCACTTCCTTGACGCCCATCCGGCCGGTGACGCCCACCACGCGGGCGCCTTTGTAGACCTTGGTTCCGGCCTCGTCGGGCGCATCCTCGCGCGGGTCCACGATGGCGCCGACCTCGACCCCCGCCGCGATCAGGTCGCGGGCGGTGGCCCGTGCCGCCTCGTTGTTGGCAAAGAGGGTGACCTTCCGCCCCGGCGCGACGCCCCAGCGGTTGACATAGGCGCGCACAGCGCCTGCCGTCATCACGCCGGGCCGGTCGTTGTTCGGCAGGGCTATCGGCCGCTCGATCGAGCCCGCCGCCAGCACCGCCTGCCCGGCGACGATCCGCCAGAAGCACTCGCGCGGCAGATCGGCGGCAGGGGCCACATGCAGCCCCACCCGTTCAACCGCGCCATAGGTGCCGTGGTCATAGGCGCCGGTGACGGTGGTGCGGGGCATCAGGCGGACATTCGCCATCTGGCCGAGTTCCGCCAACACGCCCGCTACCCACTCAACCCCCGGCTTGCCGTCGATCATCTCGCTCTCTGCCAAGAGCCGCCCGCCCATGCGCGCGTCCTCATCGGCGAGGATCACATCCGCCCCCGCCCGCGCCGCCGTCAGCGCTGCCATCAGCCCCGCAGGCCCCGCCCCGATCACCAGCACGTCGCAGAAGGCAAAGGCCTTCTCGTAAGCAGCCTCGTCATGCGCCCCCGACAAGCGCCCCAGGCCCGCCGCCCGGCGGATGATCGGCTCATAAAGCCGCTCCCAGAAGGCGCGGGGCCACATGAAGGTCTTGTAGTAGAAGCCCGCACTCAGGAACGGCGCGGCGAGATCGTTCACCTCCATCACGTCGAAGGCCAGCGAGGGCCAGCGGTTCTGGCTGCGCGCCTCCATCCCCTGCCAGATCTCCTGCACGGTGGCGCGGACGTTCGGGGTCTGCTGCCCCGCCTCATGGATCTCCACCAGCGCGTTCGGCTCCTCCACCCCCGCCGTCAGAACCCCCCTCGGCCGGTGATATTTGAAACTGCGCCCCATCACGCGCACGCCGTTGGCGAGCAAAGCCGAGGCCAGCGTATCCCCCCGGAAGCCCACATAATCCCGCCCGTCAAAGCGGAACCCGATCCGCTCGCCCCGGTCGATCAGCCCCTTGCCGTCAAGCCGCATCGGGGGCCTCCTTCTTCGCAGCCTTTTTGCGCGGCTTCTTCTGTTCTGAAATATCCCCGCCGGAGGCTCCCCCCGGCTCCACCGGCACTTCGGGCGGCATGACAAGCGCCACGCCGTGGATCGCATGCGTCACCGTATCCCGCGTGACGACCAGCCACTGCGCGCAGCCCGTCTCGTGGTACCACAGGTCGCGCGTCGTCCCGGCGGGGTTGTCGCGCAGGTGGATGTAGTCGTGCCACGCCTCCGGCGCAGCCTCGGCCCCGGGCCGATCGAGCCATACCGCATCGCCGTAGTAGTAGAACTCACGCCGGTCACGTGGGCCGCAAATGGGGCAGGTCAGGCGCATCTTCTACTCCCCGCAGGACACAATGGTGGTTTCCCCGAAAGAAAGGCTTCGTTTGAATTTCCCGTCCTCGTTCGCCAGAAGAATATTTATCCGATAGGACACAACGCCACCCGCTTGTACAAATGACGGGCCAAGATAAATAAGGCCCGCGCCTGCTCGCATGCGGCTTCCGCAGTTGATGTTGTACGCTTCGCGGGTAATCTTGCTCGACAACTGGTCGAGGTTTGCCTCGTTGACAGCATCAGCCGCTGCATCGGTCATCGGCTTGGAATGAACAACAAAATTCACTTCTGCAAAGGGTTTCCCCTCCTCGGTAGAACTGAGTTGCGTATACTGATTTGCGTCAGCAACAGGAATACCAAGTGCTTCCAAATACGGAAGGACGCCCGTAGCGAAGTTGCACCCCACGACTGAGTTGATTGAAGTTGGGCAGACGTCGGCCTCGGCAACGACGGGCAACCCGAGCAGCAAAAGGGAAAGGAGCTTTCCAACCATCCGTCCCACCTCAATGCAGGTTATGCTGCGACCCCGTGCCCTCTTCGTCCAGCACATGGCCGGTGGCGAAGCGGTCGAGGCGGAAGCGGCGGGCGACGTCGTGGGGTTGGTCGGTGGCCATCAGGTGGGCCATGCACCAGCCCGAGGCGGGCACGGCCTTGAAGCCGCCGTAGTTCCAGCCGCAGTCGAGGTAGAGCCCCTCGATGTGCGTGCGGTCGATGATGGGCGACCCGTCGGGCGACATGTCCATGATGCCGCCCCAGGACCGCAGGACCTTGGCCCGCCCGATCATCGGCATCAGGGTCATCCCCGCCTCCATCACATGCTCGACCATCGGCAGGTTGCCGCGCGAGGCGTAGCTTGCGTAGAAGTCGAGGTCGCCGCCGAACACCAGCCCGCCCTTGTCCGACTGGCTGATATAGAAGTGGCCCATGCCGAAGCTGACGACATGATGGATCACGGGCTTCAGCCCTTCTGTCACGAAGGCCTGCAGGACGTGGCTCTCGATCGGCAGGCGCATTCCGGCCATCGCGGCGACCTGGGATGACCGCCCGGCCACCACGATCCCCACCTTCTTCGCCCGGATGGCCCCCCGCGTCGTCTGCACGCCCACGACCCGGCCATTCTCGACGTCGATCCCCGTGACCTCGCAGTTCTGGATCAGATCGACGCCCCGCTGATCCGCCCCCCGCGCGTAGCCCCAGGCGACCGCATCGTGCCGCGCCGTCCCCCCGCGCGGATGGTAAAGCCCGCCATAGATCGGGAACCGCGTCTGCTCGAAATCGAGGTAGGGCAGATGCTCGCGCACTCCCTCGCGGTCCAAGAGGATCGCGTCATCTCCCTGATTGATCATCGCATTCCCGCGCCGGACGAAGGCATCCCGCTGCCCGTCCGAATGGAACAGGTTGATGAGGCCGCGCTGGCTGTGCATGACGTTGTAGTTGAGCTCGGACTCCAGCCCCTCCCACAGCTTCAGGCTGTGCGAGTAGAATTCCGAGTTCCCCGGCAGGAAGTAGTTCGCGCGCACGATGGTCGTGTTCCGCCCGATGTTGCCCTGCCCGAGCGCGCCTTTCTCCAGCACGGCGATGTTCGTCATCCCGTGGTTCTTGGCGAGGTAATAGGCGGTCGAAAGCCCATGCCCCCCGCCCCCGATGACAATGGCGTCGTAGCTGGGTTTCGGCGCCGGATCGCGCCAGGCGGGGCCCCAGCCGGTGTTGCCCGTCAGCCCCTGCCAGATCACGTTCAAGCCGGAATAGCGCATCACCGCCCCCTCACCGAGGCCCCGGACGTCTTCCGTTCGGGACCGGTGCATGTAGCCCTGCATGACCGCGTTATTCAACAGGACCCCGCCGAATCCTGTGCCATCCGCGACAGAATGCGTCGCCTGCGGACCGGCGCGCAGCGCGTGGAAACCTTTTGCGGCGCGCGGCGAATGATTGTCCGACCACAGGAGAACCCGATGTTGACGCGGCGCGCAGCGACCTTCCTGACCCTCTCGGCCATGCTGGCCGGGACAACCCCGGGATGGGCCGCCTTTGAGGTCACCTTGACCAAGCGCGAGTGGAAAAAGCGCCTGACCCGCGCCCAGTTCGCCGTTCTGCGGGATCACGAGACCGAGGACGCCTTTACTGGCCACTTGCGCGGCGAGCGGTCCAGCCTGCTGAACGAGGCGCGCGCGGGCACCTATCACTGTGCAGGCTGCGCGCTGCCGGTCTATTCCTCGCACACCAAGTTCGATGCCGGCACCGGCTGGCCGTCTTTCTGGGACGCGCTGCCGGGGGCCACCGGCACCTCGATCGACTTTGGCGTGTTCTCGACCCTGACCGAGGTGCATTGCCGCCGCTGCGGCGGGCACTTCGGGCACATCTTCGACGACGGACCCGCACCCACCGGCAAGCGGCACTGCCTGAACGGCCTCGCGCTGACCTTCACCCCGGCCTGACGCGACGCGGTGCCGCGCCGCGCCCCGACGGCTTACAATCCCTTGGACACATAGGTCTTGGCCACCCGGTCGATCGCCACGACATAGGCCGCCACGCGCAGATCCTCGACGCCCTTGTGCCCATGCCAGACCTCGCGCATCGCGCCATAGGCCGCGCGCATCGTGTCGTCGAGGCCCGAGCGCACCAGCGCCAGTTCGTCCGACCCTTCCAGAAACCGCGTCTTGAACCCGGGCGACAGGGTCCAGCCCAGGCCCTGATCGGCGGACAGGCGTTCGAGTTCCTCGACCAGCAGGCGGCTCCGCGCCTCTTCCGCGCGGCGCTGCATCCGGCCGAAGCGGATGTGCGACAGGTTCTTGACCCATTCGAAATAGCTGACGGTGACCCCGCCCGCGTTGGCATACATGTCAGGCAGGATCACCGTGCCCTTTGCCCGCAGGATCGCATCGGCGTCGAACGTGATGGGGCCGTTCGCGGCCTCGACGATCAGGGGGGCCTTGATGCGCACGGCGTTGCCCGCGTGGATGACGCCTTCCAGCGCAGCGGGGATCAGGATGTCGCAGTCCGCTTCAAGCATGCTGGCGCCGTCAGCGCGATGCGTGGCACCCGGATAACCGGCCAGCATCCCGCCGTGGTCCTTCATCCACTGGCGCACATCCTCGATGTCGAGACCTGTCTCGGACACCAGCGCGCCGTCGCGTTCGATGACCGCGATGACCCGCGCGCCGTCCTCTTCGGACAGAAACTTCGCCGCGTGATAGCCCACGTTGCCCAGGCCCTGTACGATCACCCGCTTGCCATCCAGCGCGCCCGAGAGGCCCGCCTTGGCCGCATCCTCGGGGTGGCGGAAGAATTCGCGCAGGGCGTATTGCACGCCCCGCCCCGTCGCCTCGACCCTTCCCCGGATGCCGCCCGCGTGGGGCGGCTTGCCGGTCACGCAGGCCTTGGCGTTGATGTCGGTGGTGTTCATCCGCGCGTACTGGTCGGCGATCCAGGCCATCTCGCGTTCCCCTGTCCCCATGTCCGGGGCGGGGACGTTCTGCGCGGGGTGGATCAGGTTGCGCTTGATGAGTTCATAGGCGAAGCGGCGGGTGATGAGTTCCAGCTCATGCTCGTCCCAGGCGCGGGGGTCGATGCAAAGGCCGCCCTTGGACCCGCCAAAGGGCGTCTCCACCAGCGCGCATTTGTAGGTCATCAGGGCCGCCAGCGCCTCGACCTCGTCCTGACTGACGGACAGGGCATAGCGGATGCCGCCCTTGACCGGCTCCATGTGTTCGGAATGGACCGAGCGAAATCCGGTGAAGGTGTGCAGGCCCCCCCGCAGGCGAACGCCAAAGCGGACGGTGTAGGTCGAGTTGCAGACCCGGATCTTCTCGGCCAGACCCGGCGACAGGTCCATGACGGCGGTCGCGCGGTCGAACATCCGGTCAACCGAGGCGCGGAAGCCTGCGTCGTGGAGGGCATTGCTGCTTGCGGACATGATGAACCTTCCGTTGCGCCTGGTGCGAAAGCCTAGTCTCCAGACCGGCCAGACACACCGGACGATCAGCGAAAGATCCGGCCGGGACCGATCGTTCCGGATACCTGGTCAGGCCGATTCGGACGAAGCCTGGACAACAGAGCAACGATTCGACCAAAGACACAACCATGACGTGTTTCCGTTCGGTCTGCGGCGGTTCTTGGGCGCGCAGGTGCAGGCCGCTGCTTGCTGGTTTGTCGCGTATCGCCGCACAATGCTTCAAGTGTTAAGTTTTCGTTTCCAGTGCCGTCGAATTCCGGCTTGCGTGGCCGCACTTCGCCTTATTTTTGCCCCAGGCCGCGAAGAAACAGCCCAGTGGCAGAGAGTATTGGACGAACGCATTTGAACCACATCCAGCGCTGTCTGCCACGCCGCTGAACCGCACTGCCATCCAGACTGACAACCGACCCGTCCGTTCCGACCCGAGAAAGGGACACCGCCATGATCCGCCGCGCCACGCTGACCGCGTCTTCGCTTTGCCGCCGCCCCGTCGCGCGGTTTGCCCGGGACGAGGACGGATCGCTGATGCTGTTCGGGATGTGCCTGTTCATGCTGATGCTGATGCTTGGCGGCCTTGCGGTGGACCTGATGCGCTACGAACAGCGCCGCACCGCACTGCAGCAGACCATCGACCGCTCGGTGCTGGCTGCCGCATCGCTGACCCAGGACCTGGACCCCGAAGACGTCGTGAACGACTACTTCGAGAAGGCCGGGCTGCAGCAGTATCTGCGCAACGTGACCGTGACCGAGGGGTTGAACTTCCGCAATGTCAGCGCGACTGCGGATGCCGAGCTCGATCCGTTCTTCACGCCGATGGTCGGGATTGACGAGTTCCTGGTTCCGGCCGCCAGCCAGGCCGAGCAGCGGATCACGAACGTCGAAATCTCGATGGTGCTTGACGTCTCGGGCTCGATGGCCGGAACCAAGCTGACCAACCTGAAGACGGCCGCCCGGAACTTCGTTACGACCGTCCTTGGCGGCGACGGCGACGACCGCATCTCGATCAACATCGTTCCCTACAACGGCCAGGTGAACCTTGGCCCGACGCTGCGCAGCAAGTTCAATGCGACGGCCAACCCGGGTGTGCCGAACGTCAACTGCATCGACCTGCCCTCGAGTGTCTACGGGTCAATGACGATGTCGCGGACCCTGACGATGCCGATGACCGCACATGCCGACACCTACTCGTCGACCACACGGGGTACGAGCTATCTGGCGATCCAGGGTCACACGCTGGATGCGTCCAACCGTCCGTCGAACAACTGGTGTCCGCCGTCCACCGGCAACGTCGTGTCGGTCATGGGCACCGAGATCGAGACCCTCAAGACCAAGATCGACGCCTTCGAAGCGATCGGCGCCACGTCGATCAACGCCGGCCTGCGCTGGGGTCTGACGCTGCTGGATCCGGGTCAGCGTCCGTTGATCGAAGAGCTCGTCGGCGCAGGCGAAGTTCCGGCCGATTTCTCGGGCCGCCCCTACGACTGGGATGACGACGAGGCGATGAAGGTCATCGTCCTCATGACCGACGGATCGCATTTTGCCGAAGACCGGCTCAACACGACCTACAAAAGCGGCACTGCGCCGATCTGGTACAACGCGTCCACCAATACGTTCCTGATCCGGCATACCTCGGGTCGGCCGACCGCTGCAGGCACGCGCGAATACTTCATCCCCAGCTCCTGCACGTCGTCGAACTGCACGGGGGGGTCCAACACCGGCGAGGCATGGTTTGCGTCGGTGCCGGCGGGCTACACCCAGCAGACGTGGCCGCAGGTCTGGGCGCGCGCACGGGTTCAGTGGGTCGCATGGCAACTTTACGCCCGCGCGCTCGGCACCAATTCGACGACGCGCAACAACACCTACAACACCTGGATGTCCAACTTCAGGACACAGACGGCGATCCCGGACATGGATGCACAGCTGAAGTCGATGTGCGACCTTGCGAAAGCCCAGAATGTCGTGGTCTACGGCATCGCCTTCGAGGCACCCGCAGCCGGTCAGACGGTCATCGCCGACTGCGCCACCCGCGCACCGGGCAAGCCGCCGGAAGAGTCGGGCTACTACTTCAACGCAACGGACTCGGCCAAGCTGACCTCGGCCTTCAGCGCCATCGCGTCGAACATCAGCCAGTTGAGGTTGACCCAATGATCAGCAACTCCATACGGCGACTTGGTTCTGCCTGGCGTCGGTTTCGCACCAGCCAGTCCGGAGGCGGCGCCATCGAACTGGTGATCGTGCTTCCCGTGTTGCTGGGGATCTTCATCTCGGCCATGGAATGCGGTCTTTACATGACCCGTCAGATCATGCTGGAACGCGCGGTTGACATGACGGTCCGGGAACTCCGGCTTGGGCAGATTGACAGCCCGAACCACGACAAGCTGAAGGACAGCATCTGCGAGAACACATCGATCATTCCGGATTGCGCGACGGCGATCCGGATCGAACTGGTGCGTATTTCGACCACCGACTGGGCTTTCCCGACGACCGGCGTTGCCTGTGTGGATCGTGACGAACCGATCGACCTGTCGCTGGAATTCAACCCTGGGGTCGAGAACGAGCTGATGCTGGTGCGCGTGTGCCTGATCCAGGACGCGATCTTCCCGGGTGCGAACTTTGCGCAGGGCATTGCCTTTGAAGGCGACGATGCGGGTGGATATGCGCTGGTCTCGACAAGCGCCTTCGTGAACGAACCGAGGTAGGGACCAAGCCATGGCCGGACTCCGCAGGATGATCAATCGACTGCGCCGCGATGAAAGCGGCTACATGGTGGTCGAGGCCGTGTTGGTCCTTCCCATGATGCTTTGGGCTTTCCTCGCCTTGTACAGCTTCTGGGACGCCTACCGGGCGGCCACCACGATCCAGAAGGCGGCCTACTCGATCTCCGACCTGATCTCGCGCGAGCAGCGGCCGGTGAATGCAGCCTTCATCAATGGCATGCGCAATGCGATGAACCAGATGATCCCGCCGCGTCTTGATACCGAACTCCGCGTGACCAGCATCGAGTGGAACGAAACCGACGCAAGGTTCGAGGCGCAGTGGTCCTGCGTGTCGGGTTCGGCGGCGCCGAAGCTGACGACTGCATCGCTTTTGGACGTGGCCAGCAAGATCCCGGGAATGGCCGATGGCAACACGGTCATTCTGGTCGAGACATGGGTTGACTACGAACCCGCCCTCGACATCGGTGTGACCGAAAAGCGGGTGGGCCAGTTCATCGTGACACGGCCGCGCTATCAGCCCCGGATTGGCTTGACCGGCGCCTGCTGATCCGCCGTCATCGGTCTCGCACCGCCAGCATCGCCTCGATCAGCAGGGCCATCTCGCGCGTCATCTGGCGCGGGGTGGTACCGCCGACCCCCACCCGCGTGCCGATGCGCCACCAGACGCCGGGAACCCACTGTGCCGACGCGGGCGCCTTGAGGCGCAGCACGAAGCCGCCCGTGGGCGCCAGCGACAGCGCCCCCCGCTCGACCGCCTGAACCTCGTCGATGCGGGCCAGAACGCGGCCCCGGCTGTCGGTCAGCGCCTCTTCCGTCAGGGTCAGCGTCACATCGGTCGCACGCCACATGGCCAGCGCGGCAAGCCCTGCCGACAGGGCCACCAGTGCAAGCGTGACCTGCAGATCGGCCCCGACCGGCTTTCCCGTCGCGCCCGTGTCCGTGGCGGCCCAGACGCCCCAGACCGACAGCAGGATGAGAGAGGCGCAGATCGCCCCGCGGCGCAGCGGCGCGGGCGTCAGGCGCATCATCACCGCATCCCGTGCTTTCTGCTTTCTGTTGGCCAAATGCGCCCCCGTCTGTGCCGTCCTGCACAGGGATCCTGCGCAAGGGGCCGTTGCGGCAGCGCCGGGCTGCCCTATCCTAGGTGACAGGTAAGCATCCGAGGTCTTCATGTCGATCCGTCCCGTCCTGTCCGAATCCCTGGCCCAGGCCACGATGGAGGGGGCGGGCGTGCATCTGCACCGCGCCTTCGGCTTTGGCGACCCCGGCCTGTCGGACCCGTTCCTTCTCTTCGACGATTTCCGCAACGAGCGGCCCCGCGACTACCAGCGCGGCTTTCCCTGGCATCCGCACCGGGGGATCGAGACGATCACCTATGTGCTGTCGGGCGAGGTCGATCACGGTGACAGCCTTGGGAACAAGGGCACGCTGAAAGGGGGCGATGTGCAGTGGATGACGGCGGGGTCCGGCATCCTGCATCAGGAGATGCCGCGCGGGAATGCCAAGGGGCAGATGCATGGCTTCCAGCTTTGGGCGAACCTGCCCTCCAGCCTCAAGATGACGGCGCCGCGCTATCAGGACGTCAAGGGGGCCGATATTCCCGAGATCGTCGAGGATGACGGGACGCGGGTGAAGGTGATCGTGGGGTCGTTCTGGGGCAAGACCGGGCCAGTGGACGGCATCGCCGCCGATCCGCAATACCTTGACATCTTCGTGCCCGCCGGACGGCGGCGGACGTTTCGGCTGGATCGCTGGCGCCGCGCCTTTGCCTATGTGTTCGAGGGCGCAGGGGCTTTCCGCGACGCCGCCGCCCCCGAAGGCGTTCTGCTGGAGAAAGAGGTTGCGGGGCAAGAGGTCAACATCCGCGACCTGTCGGGCAACCGCACGCTGGTGCGGTTCGGCACGGGGGATGAGGTGACGGTCACGGCGGGGCCGCAGGGCATCCGCTTTCTGTTGATCTCGGGCCAGCCCTTGCAGGAGCCGGTCGCCTGGCACGGCCCCATCGTGATGAACACCCGGGCCGAACTCGAGGTGGCGATGCGCGAGTTGCGGAACGGAACCTTCATCAAGGCGGCGCACTGATCCGGGCGCCGGAGCGGGGGGTTCACACCCCCCGGTCCATCGGTTTCTCGAACCGATGGCGAAACCGCTGGACTACCCCCTTGGGGTATTTGGACAAAGATGAGGGCGCAAGGAGCGGTGGCCGGCTTAAGCAGTGCAGGCCGCTTGTGACGCACGGGGCGAGTTGCTAGCTGTCCTGCATGCGTCCCGTCCTTCTCATCGCCCCGCTTTGTCTTGCCGCCTGTGCGACCTTCCCCGAGGTAGACCGCGCCGAGGTGGGGCTTGTGCCGGGGCCTGCACCGGTCCTTCTGCCAACCGACGATCTGTTGGCCCGGACGACACCCGGCGCGGCGCCCGAGGATCCGCAGGCCGCCCTTGCCGCCCGGGCGGCCGGCCTGCGGGCACGGGCCGCCGGGATCGCCGCGCGCTCCCCCTGAGGCGCGTTGCAGAGGCCGGACCGATGGGCTAGCACAGGCCCCGCAACCGGCCTGACGGAGAAAGCCATGCCCGCACCCCTGCGTCTCGGACTGGCTGGGCTTGGCACCGTCGGCATCGGCGTGGTGCGGATCGTGCAGGACCATGCCGACCTGATCGCCGCCCGCGCGGGCCGCCCTGTCACCATCACCGCCGTCTCGGCCCGCGACCGCACACGCAACCGCGATGCGGATCTGTCGGACTATGCCTGGGAGGACGATCCCGTCGCGCTGGCCCGCCGCGAGGACATCGACGTTTTCGTCGAGGTGATGGGCGGACATGATGGCCCGGCAAAGGACGCGACCGAGGCGGCGCTCACCTCGGGCAAGGATGTGGTGACCGCGAACAAGGCGCTGCTTGCCCATCAAGGCCATGCCCTTGCCCTGATGGCCGAAGGGGCAGGCCGTGCGATCCGCTTCGAGGCGGCGGTGGCGGGCGGCATCCCGGTCATCAAGGCGCTGACCGAGGGGCTGGCGGGCAACGCCATGCGCCGCGTGATGGGCGTGATGAACGGCACCTGCAATTATATCCTGACGCGGATGCAGAGCGCAGGTCTGCCCTACGAGACGGTCTTCGAGGAGGCGCGGCAACTGGGCTACCTCGAGGCCGATCCGAACCTTGACGTGGGGGGGATCGACGCAGGGCACAAGCTGTCGCTCCTCGCCGCCATCGCCTTTGGTGCGCAGGTCAGCTTCGATGCGGTGGAGTTGGAAGGGATCGGCGCAGTTTCCATCGACGACATCCGCCACGCCGCCGACATGGGCTACCGCATCAAGCTGCTGGGGGTCGCACAGATGACCGGCCGGGGGCTGGAACAGCGGATGACGCCCTGCCTTGTCCCGGCGGACAGCCCGCTTGGCCAGTTGCAGGGCGGCACGAACATGGTGGTGCTGGAAGGCGACGCCGTTGGGCAGATCGTCCTGCGCGGCCCCGGCGCGGGGCGCGGACCGACGGCCAGCGCGGTGATGGCCGACGTGATCGATCTGGCGCGCGGCATCCGCGTGCCGACGTTCGGCATCCCGGCCGCGCAGCTTGCCCGCCCAGTTGCTGCCGCCGTGGCCACCCCCGCCGCGTGGTACCTGCGGATGACGCTGCTCGACAAGCCGGGCGCGCTGGCCAAGATCGCGACGGCCCTGGGAGAGGCGGGCATCTCCATCGACCGGATGCGCCAGTACGGCCATCAGGGCCCGAACGCCCCGGTCCTGATCGTCACCCACAAGGCCACGCGCGATGACGTGGCCCATGCCATGGGGATGTTCGCCGCGACCGGTGTCCTTGTCGGTGCCCCGGTGGCCCTGAGGATCGAGGAAGTCTGACCCCTTCGTCTTGGGCCAAATGCTCCGGGGGTCGTCCGTCGGTTTCGCCATCGGGTAGACAGACCGACGGTCTGGGGGGCTGCCCCCCCGGGCTCTTGACAGCGCTTGCCCCGGACCGACCCCGCAAGGTAGGAGGAAGCCGAACGCCGCCGGGGGGACCGCGATGAACGACGCCAAGAAATTCCAGGACCGTCTTCTCTCGCTCGGCCTCGCCCGGGTGTCCGAGGCTGCGGCGCTGGCCTCGGCCGCGCTGATCGGGCGCGGGGACGAAAAGGCCGCTGACCAGGCCGCCGTCAACGCCATGCGCGACCAGCTGAACCTTCTCGACATCGACGGCACCGTGGTGATCGGCGAGGGCGAGCGGGACGAGGCACCGATGCTCTACATCGGCGAGAAGGTGGGCAGCGGGAACGGGCCCGCGGTGGACATCGCGCTCGACCCGCTGGAAGGCACGACGCTGACGGCCAAGGACATGCCAAACGCCCTGACCGTGATCGCCATGGCGCCCTCGGGCACGCTGCTGCACGCCCCCGATGTCTATATGGACAAGCTGGCCATCGGCCCCGGCTTCAAGACCGGGACCGTGACAATGAACATGACCCCGTCGGAAAGGGTGTCTGCGCTGGCCGCCGCCAAGGGCTGCTCGACCGAGGACATCACCGTCTGCGTCCTCGAACGCCCACGGCACGAAGCGATGATCGCCGAACTGCGCTCGACCGGCGCGGCGATCCGGCTGATCACCGATGGCGACGTCGCGGGCGTGATGCACTGCGCCGAACCCGACAAGACCGGCATCGACATGTACATGGGGTCCGGCGGGGCGCCCGAAGGGGTGCTGGCGGCGGCGGCGCTGAAATGCATGGGCGGGCAGTTCTTCGGCAAGCTGCTGTTCCGCAACGACGACGAACGGGCGCGGGCGAAGAAGGCGGGGATCGTCAACTTCGACCGGGTCTACACGCGCGACGACCTTGTGCGCGGCGACGTGATCTTTGCGGCGACGGGGGTGACGCATGGCTCGCTGCTGCGCGGCATCCGGAGGGAGCCCGGATGGGTGACGATGGAGACGATCCTGATGCGCTCGAAGACCGGCTCGGTCCGCCGCATCGAATACCGCACGCCGGTGAAGTGACCCCGGTGCCGCAGGCCAAATTCCTTAAGCAAGGAATTTGCCAAAAATTTTACTGAAAATTTTTGACCCGTGATGACCCCGCGCGCCTTCCTGAACGTCGACGCCTCGCTGACCGGCCGCCGCTGGATCGGACCTTCCGAGGCTGACCAGCGTCTGGCCGAGGCGATCGCCCAGAGCGCCGCCCTGCCCCTGCCCGTGGCCCGCATCCTGGCCCGCCGGGGTGTCGCCCCCGAGGGGGCGGTGGCCTTCCTTGCGCCGGCCTTGCGCGACCTGCTGCCCGATCCTCTGACCCTGCGCGACATGGGCCCCGCGGCCGAGCGCTTCCTTGCTGCGGTAAAGGCGCGCCAGCGCATCGCCGTCTTTGCCGACTATGACGTGGACGGTGGCGCGTCGGCAGCGCTTCTCTTGGTCTGGCTGCGCACCATGGGGCACGGGGCCACGCTCTACATCCCCGACCGTATTGATGAGGGGTATGGCCCCAATGCCCCCGCTATGGCGGCCCTCGCCGGCGCCCATGACCTGATCGTCTGCGTCGATTGCGGCACGCTCAGCCACGAAGCGCTGGCGGCGGCTGTCGGGGCAGATGTGGTGGTGCTGGACCATCATCTGGGGGGCGAGACTTTGCCCCCCGCCCTCGCCATCGTGAACCCCAACCGGCAGGACGAGGATGGGACGCTCAGCCACCTCTGCGCCGCCGCCGTGGTCTTCCTGATGCTGGTCGAGGCGAACCGGAGGCTGCGGGCAGAGGGGGTACAGGGGCCGGATCTGATGGGGATGCTGGATCTGGTAGCGCTGGCCACGGTGGCGGATGTGGCGCCGCTGATCGGGGTGAACCGGGCGCTGGTGCGGCAGGGCCTGACGGTGATGGCGCGACGGGAGCGCGCAGGCCTTGTGGCGCTGGCCGATGCCGCGCGGATGGACCGGGCGCCGGATGCCTATGCGCTCGGCTTCATCCTGGGCCCACGGGTAAATGCGGGAGGGCGGATCGGACAGGCGGACCTTGGCGCGCGGCTGCTCGCAGCCGACGACCCGGCCGAGGCGGCAGCCCTCGCCGCCCGCCTTGACCATCTCAACACCGAACGCCGCGCGATCGAGGCTGCGGTGCGGGACGAGGCTTTGGCCCAGGCCGAGGCGCGGGGGATGGACGGCCCCCTTGTCTGGGCGGCAGGAGACGGGTGGCACCCCGGCGTGGTGGGTATCGTCGCGGCCCGGCTGAAAGAGGCTGCGAACCGCCCTTCGGTCGTGATCGGCTTTGACGGCGAAATCGGCAAGGGCTCGGCCCGGTCGGTGGCGGGGGTGGACCTTGGGGCGGCGGTGCAGCGGCTGGCAACGGAGGGCCTCTTGGTAAAGGGTGGAGGGCACAAGATGGCCGCGGGCTTGACCGTGACACGCGCGCAGCTTGCGCCTGCGATGGCGCGGCTGTCGGAGCTTCTTGCGCGCCAGGGTGCCGGCGCGGGCGGCGCGGCGGACCTTGCCCTCGACGGCCTGATCGCCCCCGCCGCCGCCACACCCGACCTGATGGCGCAGATCGAGGCGGCAGGCCCCTTCGGCCAGGGTGCCCCTGCCCCGCGCTTTGCCCTTGCCGACATGGCGGTCGCCGCACGCCGCATGGGCACCGCGCACCTGCGCCTTACCGCCCGCGACCCCGGCGGCGCCAGCATCGAGGCGGTGGCCTTCAACGCCGCCGACGGCCCCCTCGGCGTCCTGCTCACCGCCCCCGGCAACCGCCGCTTTCACCTTGCCGGGCGGCTGGAGCGGAACGACTGGGGCGGGCGCACACGGATCGAACTCCGGCTCGACGACGCGGCCGGGGCCTGACGAGGCCCTGGCTGGGCACCGGGTCCCGATCCACCGAGAGGCGCGACAGAGCTTTTCCCCGCCCGAATTTTCCCCTTGCGAGTCACGCGACCCCCGGCTACACCCCCCGCCACGCCGACAGTGGCCCGTTCGTCTATCGGTTAGGACACCAGGTTTTCAACCTGGGAAGAGGGGT
>CAZVIS010000026.1:5288-18717 GCA_964627355.1 uncultured Rhodobacterales bacterium | reverse complement strand
GCGCGGCTGTGGTCCGAACTGTTCCGCGGCACCGGCCCCGGTTTCATCGAGGCAAAGCTGGCCGAGCGCGCGGCGCGGCACCAGCGGCAGGGCGGGCAGCGCTATCTGCTGGAGCCGAACGTCAAGGAGGGAAAGGGCGGCCTGCGCGACCTTCAGACCCTCTACTGGATCGGCAAGTACCTGCATGGCGTCGCCTCTCCCGCTGGCCTCGTCGGCGCCGGGCTGTTCACGCGCGAGGAGTTCGAGACCTTCCAGCGGGCCGAGGATTTCCTCTGGGCCGTGCGTTGCCATCTGCATTACGTCACCGGTCGGGCGACCGAGACCCTGGCCTTCGACCTGCAGGTCGAGGTGGCGGCGCGGATGGGCTATCGCGATGCGGGCGGGCGGCGGGCGGTCGAGCATTTCATGCAGGATTACTTCCGACAGGCGACGCGGGTGGGAGAGCTGACGCGCGTCTTCCTGACCGAACTGGAAGCGCGCCATGTGAAGGGCGAGGCGCGGATCATCGGCCTGCTCAGGCGGCGCAAGCCGGTCCGGCCGGGCTACCGCGTCATTCAGGGGCGGATCGACGTCGCCGATGCGGAAGCCTTCGTGAAGGACCGGCTGAACCTTCTGCGGCTGTTCGAAGAGGCATTGCGCTCGGGCTACCTTCTGCACCCGAACGCCATGCGGCTGATCGCAGCGAACCTCGGCATGATCGACGACGAGATGCGCGCCAACCCCGAGGCGGTGCGGATCTTCCTTGACCTGATGCTGGCGCACGGGAACCCTGAACGCAGCTTGCGGCGGATGAACGAACTGGGGGTGCTGTCGGCCTTCATCCCCGAGTTCGAGCCGATCGTGGCGATGATGCAGTTCAACGTCTATCACCACTATACCGTGGACGAGCACATCATCCAGTGCATCAGCACGCTGGCCCAGATCGAACGGGAGGAACTGGTCGAGGAATTGCCCGTCGCCAGCGCCATCCTGAAGGCGGGGGTGAACCGGCGGGCGCTGTACCTAGCGCTGTTCCTGCACGACATCGGCAAGGGGCGGCCCGAGGATCATTCCATCCTGGGCGCGCAGATCGCGCGGCGCGTCTGCGCTAGGCTGGGGATCGAGGCGGAAGAAGCCGAGACGGTGGAATGGCTGGTGCGCTATCACCTCTTGATGTCCGACATGGCGCAGAAGCGGGATCTGTCGGACCCGCGCACGGTGCGTGACTTTGCCAAGGCGGTGAAGACGAAGCGGCGGCTGGATCTGTTGTGCGTGCTGACCGTCTGCGACATCCGCGGCGTCGGGCCGGGGACGTGGAACAACTGGAAGGCCATGCTTCTGCGCAAGCTTTACCGCGATACGGCGGAGGCGCTGGAGGGGGGCCTTGAGTCGGTCAACCGCGAGAACCGCGAGGATGAGGCGAAGCGGCTGCTGGCAGAGCGTCTCCGGGACTGGAGTGCGCCCGATCTGCAGGTCGAGATGGCGCGGCATTATCCGCCCTACTGGCAGGGCCTGTCCACCGAGGCGCAGGCGGTGTTCGCCCGCCTGCTGCGCGGCCTTGGCCCCGCCGAGATTCGCATCGACCTGCACCCCGACCCCGACCGCGACGCGACCCGGGCGGCCTTTGCGCTGGAGGATCACCCCGGGATCTTCTCGCGCCTTGCGGGGGCCTTGGCGATGGCGGGGGCAAACGTGGTGGATGCGCGGACCTATACGTCCAAGGACGGCTATGCGACGGCGGTCTTCTGGGTTCAGGACGGCGAGGGGAAACCCTATGACGAGGCGCGCCTGCCCCGCCTGCGCACCCTGATCGACCGCACGCTGAAGGGCGAGGTCCTGCCGCGCGAGGGTCTGCGCGACCGCGACCGCATGAAGAAGCGCGAGCGCGAGTTCCGCTTCCCCACCCACATCAGCTTCGACAACGAGGGGTCGGACATCTACACGCTGATCGAGGTGGACACGCGCGACCGTCCCGGCCTGCTGTATGACCTGACGCGGACGCTGGCGACGGCGCATATCTATATCGCCAGCGCGGTGATCGCGACCTATGGGGCGCAGGTGGTCGATACGTTCTACGTCAAGGACATGTTCGGGCTGAAGCTTTTGCCCGGATCGCGGCAGGAGGCGCTGGAGAAAAAGCTGCGCGCCGCCATCGCCGAGGGCGCCGAACGGGCGCGGGCATGATCTTGCCGTCCCTTGCCCTGCGTCCCTTCGGCGCGCCCCCCACCCCCATCCCCTCCCCACGTGGGGGAGGGGAGGCGCCAGGATCTGCAGCGCCGGCGCCGGGGGTGACGCTGACTGGCGGGCGCCTCCCTCCCCCCATGTGGGGGAGGGATGGGGTGGGGGGGCTGCCTGTGGTCAACCGGGTTGACCCCGCCGGGATGCCCTTGTCATGAAACCGATCCGCCTGATCTCGTCGATCCTGACCGTGGGGGGCTGGACGCTTCTGTCGCGGGGGGCAGGCTTTGCGCGCGATGTGATGATGGCGGCCTATCTGGGCGCGGGGCCGGTGGCCGAGGCGTTTCTGGTCGCCTTTTCCCTGCCCAACATGTTCCGCCGCTTCTTTGCCGAGGGCGCGTTCAACATGGCCTTCGTGCCGATGTTCGCGAAAAAGCTGGAGGGGGGCGAGGATGCCGACCGCTTTGCCCGCGATGCTTTCAACGGGCTGGCGGGGGTACTCGTGGTGTTCTCGGTGCTGGGGACGCTGGCGATGCCGTGGCTGGTCTGGGCGATGGCCTCGGGATTTCAGGGGGACGAGCGGTTCGATCTGGCGGTGCTTTATGGGCAGATCGGGTTTTCCTATATTCTGTTCATCTCGCTGGTAGCTTTGCTGTCGGGGGTGCTGAATGCCTATGGGCGGTTCACCGAGGCGTCGTTTGTCCCCGTCCTGATGAACCTGATGTTCATCGCGGCGATGCTGCTGGCCGACCATCTGGGATGGGATCAGGGGCTGGCGCTGGCCTGGACGGTGCCGCTGACCGGGGTGGCGCAACTGGCGTTCACATGGGTGTCTGCGGTGCGGGCGGGGTTCCGGCCAAGGCTTGGCTGGCCTCGGCTGACGCCGGAGCTGCGGCGGCTGGCCGTGATCGCGGTGCCTGCGGTGCTGGCGGGGGGGGTGGTGCAGATCAACCTTCTGGTGGGGCGGCAGGTGGCGAGCTTCACCGAAGGGGCGGTGGCGTGGCTGAGCTATGCGGATCGCCTCTACCAGTTGCCCCTGGGCGTGGTGGGGATTGCGATCGGGACGGTTCTCCTGCCGGACCTGTCAAGGCGCCTGCGGGCGGGGGATGCGCAGGGGGGGCGGGACAGCTTCAACCGGGGGACCGAGTTCGCGCTGGCCCTGACGATCCCGGCGGCGGTGGCGCTGGTGGTGATCGCGGAGCCCTTGTGCTCGGTGCTTTATCAGCGGGGGGCGTTCGGGGCGGAGGATGCGCAGGCGACGGCGCTGGCGCTGGCGGCCTATGGGCTGGGGCTGCCCGCGTTCGTGCTGCACAAGGTGTTTCAGCCGCTGTTTTATGCGAGGGAGGATACGCGGTCGCCGTTCCGCTATGCGTTCCTGTCGATGCTGGTGAATGCGGGGTTTGCCATCGGGATGATGCCGGTCATGGGGTTCATGGCGGCGGCGCTGGCGACGACGGTGTCGGCCTGGGTGATGGCGGGGCAGCTTTGGTGGGGGGCGCGGGGGATGGGACCCGAGGCCGCGTTCGACGACCGGCTGCGCGGTCGGATGCCGCGGATTCTGGGGGCGGCGCTGGTGATGGCGGGTGTTCTGGGGGCCCTCGCCTGGGGGATGCAGGACGCGCTGATGGCGCCGGGGCTTCGGTACGGGGCGCTGGCGGTGCTGGTGGTGGCGGGAAGTGTCGCCTATTTCGCGGCGGGCTTTGCCCTTGGCGCGTTCCGGATGGCCGAGCTGAAGGCTGCCCTGCGCCGTCAGCGCTGACGCATCATCGCGCGCAGCCGGTCGATGCCGCCGGGGCTGACGACGAAGGACAGCGCGAAGCCCACGGCGAAGCCCGCAACCTCGGCCACCCACTGCGTGCCGCTGCCGAACAGTGCCCCGAACAGAAGCTGCATCCCCAGAAGCATCCCGATCAGCGAGAACGCCCCAAGCGGCCCCGCCTGCGACCCCCGCCGCCCAAGCCCGGCCCAGAGGATATATGTGAACGCCCCGATCAGCCCGTAGATGGGCGGCCAGGCCCCGATCAGCGCGGATTGCATCCAGGGCACCGCCGTATAGATCACCGCGGCGCCGATGGACGACCCGATCACCACGGCAACCACGGCCCATGCGCGGAAGATCTCGCCCACGAACTTGCCCAAGGCCAGCAGGAACACCACGACAAAGACCGCCTGCGTGACCTCGATCTGCACCAGAGGATAGGTGACCAGGCGCATGAGGCCATCCAGCGGCCATTGCCCCGCCTGCCACATGGCGCGCAGGAAATCGGGGGCAAAGGCAAAGCGCTGGATCGCATCCGAGCGCCAGCCGATCCCTTCGGCCCCGCCCGCGAGGCCGGACGCGCCAAGGCCCACCACCACCTCCATCGCGATCAATGGTGCGCAGAGCAGCCAGACCACGGGCGGCAGCGGGTTCAGGGGCGGGGCGTTGCGGTCCATGCGTCCTCCGGGGTGGGCGCGGTTGACGCCCCATGCCGCCAGCGATAAGCCCAAGGCCTGAAGAATTCCAGAGCCGGAGCCGCCCATGCCCGCGACCTTTCCCCCCCGCATCTTCTCGGGCATCCAGCCGTCGGGCGGCATCACGCTGGGCAACTACCTTGGCGCGCTGAAGCGGTTCGTGGAAAAGCAGGACGAGGGGATCGAGACGATCTACTGCATGGTGGACATGCATGCGATCACGACATGGCAGGACCCGGCAAAGCTGCGCCATGCCACGCGCGAGGGGGCGGCGGCCTTTATCGCGGCGGGGATCGATCCCGGGCGGTCGATCCTGTTCAACCAGAGCCAAGTCAGCGCCCATGTCGAATTGGGCTGGATCTTCAACTGCGTGGCGCGGATGGGCTGGATGGGCCGGATGACGCAGTTCAAGGACAAGGCGGGCAAGAACAGCGAGAATGTCTCGCTGGGCCTGTTCGCTTACCCTGCACTGATGGCGGCGGATATCCTGGTCTACAAGGCCACGCATGTGCCGGTGGGAGAGGATCAGAAGCAGCATCTGGAATTGACCCGCGACATCGCGATCAAGTTCAACAATGACTACAAGGTGGATTTCTTCCCCGTGGTGGAGCCGGTGATCGAAGGGGCGGCGACGCGGGTGATGTCCCTGCGCGACGGGACCAAGAAAATGTCCAAGTCCGACCCGAGCGACCAGAGCCGCATCAACCTGACCGACAGCGCTGACGAGATCGCCAAGAAGATCCGCAAGGCCAAGACCGACCCCGAGCCCTTGCCAGAGACACTGGACGGTCTGAAGGACCGGCCCGAGGCGCGGAATCTGGTGAACATCCATGCCGCATTGGCGGGTATTACGCCCGAAGCGGTGATGGCCGAGTTCGGCGGGGCGACCTTTGCCACCTTCAAGCCGAAGCTGGCCGATCTGGCGGTGGCGCGGCTGTCGCCGATCACCACCGAGATGAACCGCCTGATGAAGGACCCGGCCGAGATCGACCGCATTCTTGGCGAGGGGGCCGGGCGGGCCGAGGCGATTGCGCGGCCGGTGATGGATCAGGTCTACGACATCGTGGGGATGATCCGGTCGCGCCGCACCTGACCGCTCATCAAGCCTGACGGCTTTCCTCGCTCGCCCGGCGCCAGCGAGGAAAGCGGTTACGCTTGACGAGCGGCCCGTTCGCGGAGGCGTCCGGGCGCGCTGCCGAAGGCACCGCGGAAGGCGCGGGAGAGGGTCGCGGGCGAGGAAAAGCCAGTGCGCAGTGCGATCTCGGCGAGGGGGTGGCGCGTTTCGGTCAGCATCCGCCGCGCGGCCTGCAGCCGCAGGGACAGGCCATAGGCGCCGGGCGTGGTACCAAGCGATTGGCGGAACAGGGTTTCCAGCCGCCGGGCCGACAGGCCCACGGCGGCGGCGGTGGCAGCGACAGGTTCGGGCGCGTCGAGTCGCGCCTCGATCCGGCGGGCGGCGCGGGCGACGCGGGGGTCCATCTCGGGGTCCGGCGCTGCGGTCTGCGGGGCGTGGCCGGGGGCTTGGGTGGTCAGGAAACTCGCGGCGACGGCGCGGGCGAGAGGCTGTCCGTGGCGCCGCGCGATCAGGTGCAGCATCAGATCGGCAGCGGGGGCGGCACCCCCCACGGTCACGCGGGCGCGGTCGATGACGAAGCGGTCGGGGACGACGGTGATGTCGGGGTGGGCGGCGGCGAGATCCTCCAGATCCTCCCAATGCACGGTCGCGCGGTGGCCATCGAGCAGCCCCGCCCGCGCCAGCACCCAGGGGGCGGCGTCGATCCCCCCCACCAGCGCGAAGCGGGGGGCGAGGCGGGCGAGGTCGCGGATCAGGGGGCGCGTGGCCACCTCTGCCAGGCGATAGCCCGCGATGACGATCAGGGCGTCGGCGCCCTCGGCGGTGGTCAGCGCTCCCGTAGAGGGCAGTTCGATCCCGCAGGTGAGCGGCACGGGGGCGCCGTCGGGAGAGACCACGCGCCAGCGGAAGATCTCGGCGCCATGCAGCCGGTTCGCGGCGCGCAGGGGGTCGAGGGTCGAGGCAACCTCGAGGATCGAGGAGTGGGGCAGCACGAGGACCGCCAGCGTCAGCGGGCCCTTGGCCGGGGCGAAGAGGGCGTTTTCCGTCATGGTGGTTTCGTAAATCGTGCGGCACGGGCGCGCAACCCCGCTATGCTGGCGGCAATCCGGGAGGGACACCATGCCGCTGACCATGAACCGCGAGGTCTTCATCACCTGTGCCGTGACGGGGTCCGGCGGCACGCAGGACCGCAGCCCGCATGTGCCGCGCTCTCCGGCGCAGATCGCGGCGTCAGCTATTGATGCCGCCAAGGCCGGGGCGGCGGTCGTCCATTGCCATGTCCGTGATCCAGAGACGGGCAAGCCCGCGCGGGACCCGGCGCTGTATCGCGAGGTGACCGAGCGGATCCGGGATGCTGGGACGGATGTGGTCCTGAACCTGACCGCCGGGATGGGGGGCGATCTGCTGTTCGACGGCACTGAGAGCATGGGGCGCATGAGCCAGCGGTCTGACATGGCGGGGGCGGCGGAGCGGGTGGCCCATGTGGTGGAGTGTCGGCCCGAGATCTGCACGCTCGACTGCGGGACGATGAACTTTGCCGAGGCCGATTATGTGATGGTCAACACGCCGGGCATGCTGCGCGACATGGGGACCCGGATGACGGCGGCGGGGGTGCGGATCGAGATCGAGGCCTTTGACACCGGGCATCTGTGGTTCGCCAAGGAGCTGGTGAAGGAAGGCGTGATCCCCTCGCCCACGCTGGTGCAGCTGTGCATGGGGGTGCCGTGGGGGGCGCCCGATGACCTCAACACCTTCCTGGCGATGGTGAACAACGTGCCCCCGGACTGGTTCTGGAGCGCGTTTTCCATCGGGCGCAATCAGATGGCCTATGTCGCGGCGGCGGTGCTCGCGGGGGGGAATGTGCGGGTGGGGCTGGAGGACAACCTCTGGCTCGACAAGGGGGTGCTGGCGACGAACGCGCAACTGGTCGAGCGGGCGGTGACGATCATCAGCGCCATGGGCGCGCGGGTGATCACGCCGGCCGAGGTGCGCGCGAAGCTGAAGCTGGAGAAGCGGGCGCCGGTGGGGAAGTAGGGGTGGTCGAATGAGCCTGCTGGACCCCGAGCTGTTGGCAGCGGCGGCGGCCTTGGTCCTGTCCTATGGCGCGATCATCTGGCGGGCGGGGTGGCGTTGGGTTTTGATGATCGGTGCCCTTGGGGGGCTGGCGGTGGGTCTGCTGATGCTCTGGTCGTCCGACCTGAACGGGCAAACCTTGCTGGGCGGACTCTTGCAGGCCGTTCTGGCCCTGATGTTGGTGATCGGCCTGGTCTGCGGGGCGATCGTGCAAGGGATCGACGCGCTGCGGCCGAACGGCGGGTCCTTCGCCTTTCGCGCCTGGGGCCTCGCGGTGCCGCTGGTCGCGATCACGGTCTTTCTGGTTGCAACAGCTTAGGACGGGGAGAGCAAGGACATGGCACGCAAGGTTGCAATCATCGGCGGGGGCGTCATCGGGGGCGGGTGGACGGCGCGGTTCCTGCTGAATGGCTGGGACGTCAGCGTCTATGACCCCCGCGCCGGGGCCGAGGGCAACGTCGGCATCATGCTGGCCAATGCGCGGCTGGCGGTGCCCGCGCTGGTGGACGGCCCGATGCCGCCCGAGGGGCGCCTGTCCATTGCGGGCACGATGGCCGAGGCGCTGGAGGAGGCCGAGTACGTTCAGGAAAATGTCACCGAGCGGCTGGAGATCAAGCACGCGGTCTATGCCCAGATGCAGCAGGCGAACCCCGACATCCTGATCGGGTCCTCGACCAGCGGATACAAGGCGGTGGACTTGCAGCGGGGGGCGGTGGCGCCCGCCAACATCATCGTGGCCCACCCGTTCACGCCGGTTTACCTGCTGCCGCTGTGCGAGATTTCCGCCTCGCCCGCAAACCCGCCCGAGGTGATCGCGCGGACGGTCGAGATCGCGCGCGCTGTGGGGATGTTCCCCCTGGTGATGCGCAAGGAGATCGACGCCTTCATCGGCAGCCGCTTCCTTGAGGCGGTGTGGCGCGAGGCGCTTTGGATGCTGAAGGACGGGGTGGCGACGACGGAAGAGATCGACGACGCGATCCGGATGAGTTTCGGCCTGCGGTGGGCGCAGATGGGCCTTTTCGAGAACTACCGGATCGCCGGGGGCGAGGCCGGGATGCGCCATTTCATGGCGCAGTTCGGGCCCGCGCTGAAATGGCCCTGGACCAAGCTGACGGACGTGCCCGAGTTCAACGACGAGTTGGTGGATCTGGTGGCGGGCCAGTCCGACGCGCAGTCGGGTCACATGCACATCCGCGATCTGGAACGGCTGCGGGACCAGAATCTTGTAGGCATCCTGCGGTCGCTGAAGGACCGCAATGTGGGCGCGGGCCGTGTGCTGCGCGAACATGATGCGCGGCTGCGGCAGAACCGGCCCGATCCCGCGCCGGGTGAAGGCCCGATGGAGATGGCGCGCATGACGGTGTTGCCCGGCTGGATCGACTACAACGGCCACATGACGGAAAGCCGCTACCTCTTCGCCTGTTCCGAGACGACGGACGCTTTCCTGCGGCTGATCGGCGCCGACCTCGACTATGTGAAGGGCGGCCACAGCTACTACACCGCCGAGACGCATATCCTGCATAAGGGCGAGGCGAAGGTCGGCGATGCGCTGACCGGGACGGTGCAGGTGCTGCATGCGGACGACAAGCGCCTGCATGTCTTCGTGCAGATCCTGAAGGGGGCCGCGCCGGTGGCGACGCTGGAGCAGATGCTGCTGCATGTGGACATGGCGGCGGGCAAGGCCTGCCCGGCGGCGCCAGACGTGCTCGCCCGGCTGCGCCCGATCGCCGAGGCACACAAGGCGCTGCCCCGGCCCGAGGGCGCGGGACGGTTTGTCGGACAGGGGAGGGTGTGATGGATTTCGGCCTGTCGGAAGAACAGCGCGCTATCGTCGAGACGACGCGCAGCTTCGTCGAGAGCGAGCTTTATCCACATGAGATGGAGGTCGAGCGGACGGGTGTGCTGCGCCCTGACCTGATCCGAGACGTCCAGAAAAGGGCCATCGCCGCCGGGCTTTATGCCGCAAACATGCCGGAAGAGGTTGGGGGTGCGGGCCTCGATACGCTGACCTGGCTGCTGTACGAGAAGGAGTTGGGCAAGGCCAACTACGCGCTGCACTGGACCTGTGTGGCGCGCCCGTCGAACATCCTTCTGGCGGGGACGCCGGACCAGCGCGAGCGGTATCTGATGCCCTGCATCCGGGGCGAGACCTGGGACTGCCTTGCCATGACCGAGCCCGGCGCGGGGTCGGATTTGCGGGGGATGAAAGCCTCGGCCCGGCAGGAGGGCGGCGACTGGGTGCTGAACGGCGTCAAGCACTTCATCAGCCATGCCGACATCGCGGGCTTCACCATCGCCTTCATGGCGACCGGGGAAGAGGAGACGCCGCGGGGGCCGAAGAAGCGGATCACCGCGTTCTTCGTGGACAAGGGGACCCCCGGTTTGTCGGTCCGCGAAGGGTACCGCAACGTCAGCCACAGGGGCTACACCAATGCGGTGCTGGAGTTCGACGACTGCCGGGTTCCGGCGGAGAACGTGCTGGGAGAGCCGCACAAAGGCTTTGAGGTGGCAAACCAGTGGCTGGGGGCCACGCGGCTGCAGGTCGCCGCGACCTGCCTCGGCCGGGCAGAACGCGCCCTGTCCCACGCGATCAGCTATGCCGCCGAGCGGCGCCAGTTCGGGCAGGCCATCGGCAAGTTCCAGGGGGTCAGTTTCAAGCTCGCCGACATGGCGATGGAGCTGAAGGCGGCGGAGTTGCTGGTCCGAGAGGCCGCGTGGAAGTTCGATCAGGGCACGGTGACGGATGCCGACATGGCGATGGCCAAACTCAAGGCGACCGAGGTGCTGGCGATGGTGGCGGATGAGGCGATCCAGATCCATGGCGGGATGGGGTTGATGGACGACCTTCCCCTGGAGCGGATCTGGCGGGATGCGCGGGTCGAGCGGATCTGGGAGGGGACGTCCGAGATCCAGCGCCACATCATCAGCCGCGAATTGCTGAGGGCGGTCGGGGGCTGAGAGGTAGGAGCGGGGGTTTTCACACCCCCCGCACCCCCCGTGGGATATTTGTGAACAATTGAAAGTAACGAAATGTTAACTTCGTCTCGTCAGGGTTGCTACACGGTACAGGCGGGGACGCCGATGACCGTAACGGTTGAAGATTCCCTCCCTCCTTGGCTGGGGGGAGGGCGTCTTGCCGGAGCCTCTTCTTTCAATTGTTCACAAATATCCCGGGGGTCCGGGGGCCGGCCCCCGGTCCGACCACATCACCTCGCGGGTGCCCGGACATGAGGGACCTTTCGCGTCTTCTGCGCCCTCGGTCCATTGCCGTGCTCGGGTCGGGCTGGGCGGCCAATGTGGTCGAGCAATGCCTGAAGATGGGGTTCGACGGGCCGGTCTGGCCGGTGCATCCGACGCGGGATCAGATCGGGGGCGTGCGGGCGTATCCGTCGCTGGCGGCGCTGCCGGGGGTGCCGGATGCGACCTTCGTGGGCGTGAATCGGCATGCGACGCTGGATGTCGTTGCGGAACTGGCGGCGATGAGAGCGGGGGGGGCGACCTGCTTTGCCGCGGGGTGGACCGAGGCGGGGGAGGCGGAGCTTCAGGCGCGGCTGGTGGCGGCGGCGGGGGACATGCCGATCCTTGGCCCCAACTGCTATGGTGTCATCAACTACCTTGACGGGGCGCTCTTGTGGCCGGACCAGCATGGCGGGGGCCGTGTGGAGCGGGGGGTAGCGCTGTTGTCGCAATCGTCGAACATCGTCATCAACCTGACGATGCAGAGGCGGGCGCTGCCGGTCGCCTATGTCGCGTGCCTCGGGAATGCGGCGCAGGTGGGGTTGGCGGAACTGGCGGGGGCGCTGCTGGCCGACGACCGAGTGACGGCGCTTGGCCTCTATGTCGAGGGGATCGACGATGCGCCGGGCTTTGCCGCGCTGGCAGAGGCGGCGCGGGCGGCGAGGAAGGGGATCGTTGCCGTGAAGTCGGGCAAGACCGAGGCCTCGCGGGCGGCCGCGGCCTCGCATACCGCCTCGCTGGCGGGCGGGGGGGCGGCATCGAGCGCCTTCCTGCGGGCCTGCGGAGTGGCGGAGGTAGCGACGCTGCCGGAGCTTCTCGAGACGCTGAAGGTGTTTCATATGCATGGGCCGGGGCTGGGGCCGCGCCTCTGTTCTCTGTCGTGTTCGGGCGGGGAGGCCGGGCTAGTAGCGGACCTCGCGGCGCCGCGCGGTATCCGGTTCGATCCGCCCTCGACGGCACAGAAGGAGCGGCTGTTCCAGACGCTCGGGCCGCTGGTCGCCTATGCCAACCCCTTGGATTACCACACCTTCATCTGGGGGGACGGGCCGAAGACGACCGAGGTCTTCACCGCGATGCTGGAGGGGTATGACGCAGGCATCTACATCATCGACCCGCCGCGCCCGGACCGCTGCGACCCCTCGTCCTTTGAGCCTGCCTTGGCCGCGATCGAGGCGGCGCAGGCGGCGACGGGGAAGCCGGCCTTTGCGGTTGCGTCCCTGCCCGAGAACTTCGACGAGGCACGGGCCCTCGCGATGATGGCGCGGGGGGTGGTGCCGATGATGGGGCTGGAGACGGCGCTGGGCGCGCTGGTGGCGGCGCAGACGCCTGCGGGGGCGGCGGGGTGGCGGCCTTTGGCGGTGGTGCCGGAGGGGCCGGAGCGGCTGCTGGCGGAGGATGAAGCGAAGGGGCGGATTGCGGCCATGGGGGTTGCGGTGCCGCGGGGCGTCTCGGCCTCGTCCATCGAGGCGCTGGATGTGGCGGGGTTGACCGCGCCCTATGCGCTGAAGGGTCTGGGATTTGCGCACAAGACCGAAGCCGGGGCGGTTCGGCTGGGGCTTCGGACGCTTGACGGGCAGGGGCCGATGGCGGGGGCCACGGGGTATCTCGTCGAGGAGATGGTGACAGGGGGCGTGACCGAGGTGCTGGTGGGCCTCAGGCGCGATCCGGTCTATGGGGTGACGGTGACTTTGGGCATGGGCGGGGTCACGGCGGAGATCCTTGCCGATACGGTGACGCTGGTGGCACCGGTGACGGGGGCGGAGGTCGCGGCGGCGCTGCGGCGGTTGCGGCTGTGGCCCCTGCTTGACGGGTATCGCGGGCGGGCACGGGCAGATGTGGGGGCGCTGGTGGCTGCCGTGCTGGCGCTACAGGACGGGATGGCGGACCCCGGGCTGGAGGAGATCGAGATCAACCCGCTGATCCTGCGTGAGGTGGGGGCGGTGGCGGTGGATGCCTTGGTGCGGGAGAGGGTGTGATGGAGATGCTGACGACGGGGCCGATCCGGACGCGGGCCGAGGGCGCGGTGCTGGAGGTGACGCTGGACCGTCCCCGCGCCAATGCCATCGATCTGGTGACGAGCCGGATCATGGGGCGGACCTTTCGCGCCTTCCGGGACGATGACAGCTTGCGGGTGTGCATCCTGCGGGCCGAGGGGGATAAGTTCTTCTGCCCCGGATGGGACCTGAAGGCGGCGGCGGCCGGGGATGCGGTGGACGGCGACTATGGGGTTGGGGGGTTCGGGGGCCTTCAGGAACTGCCGAACCTCAACAAGCCGGTGATCGCGGCGGTGAATGGCATCTGCTGCGGGGGCGGGCTGGAGTTGGCATTGAGTTGCGATCTCATCCTCGCCAGCGACAACGCGACCTTTGCGCTGCCGGAAATTCGGTCGGGGACGGTGGCGGATGCCGCCTCGATCAAGTTGCCCAAGCGCAT
>CAZVIS010000026.1:0-5188 GCA_964627355.1 uncultured Rhodobacterales bacterium | reverse complement strand
CCGGTGTGGAAGGGGCGCTGATCCGCGACATTCTGCGTCGTATTTCCATAAGCCCCCGTCCAAGCGGCCTGTAGCGTGGCGGCGCGCGCGGAGGCGGACTTGGACGAGACGGATTACATCATCGTGGGCGCAGGGTCGGCCGGCTGTGCGCTGGCGGAACGGTTGACGGCGGATGGGCGCCACAAGGTGACGCTGATCGAGGCGGGGGGCAGCGACCTGCGGCTGTTCGTGCAGATGCCCCTGGGCTACGGCAAGCTGTACTACGATCCCAAGGTGAACTGGGGCTACCGGACGGAGCCGGACCCAGGGCTGGCCGGCCAGCGGGACTATTGGCCGCGCGGCAAGGTTCTGGGTGGGTCCTCGTCCATCAACGCGATGGTCTGGTGCCGGGGGCACCCCGAGGATTACGAAGACTGGAAGCGCGCGGGCGCCACCGGCTGGGGCTGGGACGAAGTTCTGCCCGCCTATCGCGCCATCGAGGACAACGAGGCGGGCGAGGACGCGTGGCGGGGCAAGGGCGGCCCCCTTTTCATCTCGGCCAACAAGCGGGGACTGCATCCGCTGATCCGGCCCTTCCTCGACGCCTGTGCCACCGCCGGACTTCCCTATTCGCCCGATTTCAACGGCGAGCGGCACGAGGGGGCGGGGACCTATCAGGTGACGATCAAGGGCGGGCGGCGCAATTCGGCGGCGCGCGCCTTCCTGCGGCCCGCGATGAGGCGGGCGAATCTGCGCGTGGTGACGCGGGCGCTGGTGACGCGGGTGGTGATCGAAGAGGGCCGCGCGGTCGGGGTCGAGTACCGGCGGGGCGGCGCGCAGGCGAGCTTGCGCGCGCGGGCCGAGGTGATCCTGACGGGCGGGGCGGTGAACACGCCGCAACTCTTGATGCTCTCGGGGATCGGGCCGGGGGCGGATCTGCAGCGGCTGGGGATCGGCGTGCAGATGGCCAATCCCAACGTCGGCCAGCATCTGAGCGACCATCAGGGCCTCAACTACACCTACCGGATGAAGGTGCCGACGCTGAACCAGGTGCTGCGACCCTTGTGGGGCAAGCTGCGCTCGGGGATCGAATGGATCCTTGCGGGCAGCGGCCCGCTGGCGCTGTCGATCAACCAGGGTGGCGGGTTCTTCCGCACGCGGCCGGACCTGTCGCGCCCCAACATGCAGTTGTATGCGCAGGCATTCTCCACGCTGATCCCCAAGGAGGGAGAGCGTCCACTGCTGTCGCCCGACCCCTTCCCGGGGTTTTCGCTGGGGCTGTCGAATTGCCGCCCGACGTCGCGCGGGCATCTGCGCCTGCGCTCGGCCGATCCGGGGGATGCGCCGATCATTGTGGGCAATGCGCTGTCCACCAACCATGACGTGGCCGAGATGCTGGAGGCGGTGAAGTTCCTGCGCAAGATCGCCGCACAACCCGCCTTTGCGCCGCTTGTCGATGCGGAGTTGCGCCCGGGGCCGGATTGCGCGACGGACGAGGCGATGATTGCGGATATCCGGGCGCGGTCGGGGACGGTCTATCACCCCTCGGGCACCGCGCGGATGGGGGCCGAGGCGGCCTCGTCCGTGGTGGATGCGCGGCTGCGGGTACATGGGGTTGCTGGCTTGAGGGTCGCCGATGCGAGCGTGTTCCCGAACCTGATTGCAGGGAACACGAATGCGCCCGCGATCATGGTCGGCTGGCGGGCTGCGGCGCTGGTGGCCGAGGACGCGCGCTGAGGGTTGGGTGGACCAATTTTCTTGAGGAAGAAAATTGTCAAATTCCTTGCTTAAGGAATTTGGCCTGTGGCGGCGTCACTCTCCCCGCGGGAAGCGTTTGGACTCTTCCAGGACGTTCAGATCCATGTGGTTGCGCATGTAGCGCTCGGACGCGCGGGCGAGGGGCTGGTGGTCCCAGGGGTAGTAGGCGCCGTTGCGAAGCGCGGGATAGACGATCCAGCGCCGCGCCTGGCTTTCGCGGACGGCGGCGTCGAAAGCGGGAAGGTTCCAGCGGGCGGCGGCCATGGCGCGCAGGCGGGTGAGGGTTTCGGCGTGAGCGGGGTCGGGGGCGAGGTTTGTCGTCTCGTCCGGGTCGGTTTCGAGATCGTAGAGGAGGTCGGGGTCGGCGGGGCAGGCGATGTACTTCCAGCGCCCGTCGCGCAGGGCGATCATGGGGGCGATGCTGCCTTCGGCGGCGTATTCCATGGCGACGGGGGTGGTGCGGGGGGTGCCCTTGGCGAGAGGCACAAGGCTGATCCCATCGGTCCACGGCGCGATCTCGGAAAGGTCGAGGCCTGCGAGGTCGCCCAGGGTCGTGGTCAGGTCGATGGTGGAGACGGGCGTGTCGATGCGCTGCGGGGCGAGGCTGTCAGCGGCGATCATCAAGGGCACGCGGGCGGCACCTTCGAAGAAGTTCATCTTGAACCACAGGCCGCGCCGCCCCAGCATCTCGCCGTGGTCCGAGGCGAAGACGATGATCGCCTCTTGCCGCGTGGCCCTCAGCACCGTCAGGATCTCGCCGATCTTGTCGTCGATGTAGCTGATGTTGGCGAAATAGCCCTGACGCGCGCGGCGGATCTGCGTCTCGGTCAGGTCGAAGGCGCGGCAGTCGCAGGCGTCCATCAGGCGTTGCGAATGGGGGTCCTGTGCCGCGTAGGGGATCGGTTCCGGCGGGGTGAGTTCGGGGGCGTTCTCGTAGAGGTCCCAGTAGCGGCGGCGGGCGACGAAGGGGTCGTGGGGGTGGGTGAAGCTGACCGTCAGGCACCACGGCCGGGGATCGGCCCCTCGTGAGAGGTCGTAGAGTTTCTGCGTGGCGTGGTGGGCGACGTCATCGTCGTATTCGTACTGGTTGGTGATCTCGGCCACCCCCGCCCCCGTGACCGAGCCGAGGTTGTGATACCACCAGTCGATCCGCTCCCCGGGTTTCCGCCAGTCTGGCGTCCAGCCGAAGTCGGCGGGGTAGATGTCGGTGGTCAGACGTTCCTCGAACCCGTGCAGCTGGTCGGGGCCGACGAAGTGCATCTTGCCGGAGAGGGCGGTGTGATAACCCGCGCGGCGGAGGTGATGGGTAAAGCAGGGGATGTCCGAGGCGAACTCCGCTGCGTTGTCATAGACGCGGGTGCGCGAGGGCAGCATGCCGGACATGAAGGACGCGCGGCCCGGCGCGCAGAGGGGGGAGCCGGTGTAGGCATTTGCAAAGCGGACGGACCGGGCGGCGAGGGCGCGGAGGTTCGGGGTGTGGAGGAAGGGCGCGGGGCCGTCGGGGAAGAGCGTCCCCGTCAGCTGATCGACCATCAGGATCAGGATGTTCGGACGGGTCATCGGGGCCTCCTCTGCATTGCCGTTACCAGACGAGCGGCCCTTGGGGCGGTCTGTCCCGCGGGCGACGTTTGCGGGTGGTGTGCGGCATGGCGGCGTCGGAGCGGGGGGTTTCACACCCCCGCACCCCCGTGAGATATTTTTGGGCAAAAGAAGGACGCAAGAAAAGCCGCACCGCCTGCGCGGGGCTGCCGCATGGAGTGAGACATCAAAGATCAGGCCGCGTAGTCCGACCCCTCGGCATCAAGGATGGCGCGAAGCTCGCCCAGGTGGTGGTCGGCGAAGGCGGGGTAGGCCTCCCATTCCTGCGCGGTCTTTTCGGCCACGGCCTCGGGCAGGATGCGCAGGGCGCGCCCCGTTTGGAGGGCGCGGATGTAGGTCTCGGCGGCGCGTTCGAAGTAATAGAGACGGTTGAACGCCTCGGCCACTGTGCGGCCGATCACGAGGACGCCGTGGTTGCCCATCACCATGGCGATGGTGCGGGGGTCGGCGAGGTGGGCCACGCAGCGCTCGGCCTCCTCGCCCAGAGCCATCCCGCCATAGGCCTCGTCCACCACATGGCGGTTGTGGAACATGCAGGCGTTCTGGTCGAGCGGCGGTAGCCGCGCATCGGCCAGCGTGGCGAGCACCGTCGCGAAGGGCGAATGCACATGCATCACGCAAGGGGCATGCGGGCAGGCGCGGTGGATCGTGCCGTGCAGGCCCCAGGCAGTGGGGTCGGGGGCGTCGGGGCGGTCCATCGTCGCCGGGTCATGTGCGTCGATTAGCACAAGGTCGCTCGCCCTTATGCGGCTGAAGTGGCGGCCGTTGGGGTTGATGAGGAAGCGCGTGCCTTCCGGGTTCACCGCCATGGAGAAGTGGTTCGCCACCGCCTCGTGCAGGTTCAGGCGCGCGGTCCAGCGGAAGGCGGCGGCGAGGTCGATCCGTTCGGTCTGATGGGTCAAGTTGGGCAGGGGGGCGTTCATCGCAATCCTCCGGGAAGCGGGAGCGGCCTGCAAGACTCGGCCGTGCAACCGGGCCGTGCAGGAATGTGTCGCCTGCAGGGTGCATCGCCGAACACCGCCATGCAATTGCCATGATTGCCCGCACGGGCCGGGAAAATTGCGCAGCGCCGCCATCATCTGGCCAGATGGACCGCGCACTATGTACAGAACGGCAACAATGACGACGATTGGGACTTGACATGCAGGTGCATCGCGCCATCGACACGGAACCGGCCGCTCTGGTTGGCTGGGGCGTCCGGGTGATGGTCCTGTCGCCGGACGGAGGCGAAAGCCGGACCATCGAGCGGATCGCCGGTCTGGGCGGGCGGGTCGAGGTCGAGAGCGACCTCTACACCGCAGTCGAGACGCTGAACGACGATGCGACGGGCTATGGCCTGTTCGTGATGGAATGCGACGGGTTCGGCGGGCTGGAGGCAGGCGCGCGCGCCGTCGCCATGATGGGCCGCGCGGTCGAGCGGATGCCGGTGATCCTGGTGTCGTCCGAGGTGGCGGTGCAGACCTTCCCCGAGACACATGCGCCAGTGCTTCTGCGCGCGCCCCTGTCGGCTGTCGCGCTGCGCGTGGGCTTTGAACATGCGCTGCGCGAGCGGTTGGTCTACTTGGCCGCCTGAACGCAAAAGGGGCGGCCCATGGGACCGCCCCGATCTTGCATCGCAGGCCCGAAATCAGGCGAGCGACAGGTTCGTCGCCGATTCGCGGCCGTCGCGGCCCGATTCGATGTCGAAGGTCACGGCCTGGCCGTCCTTGAGCGAGCGCAGACCGGCGCGTTCCAGCGCGGTGATGTGCACGAACACGTCCTTGCGGCCGCCCTCGGGGGCGATGAAGCCGTAGCCTTTGGTTTCATTGAACCATTTCACGGTGCCCTTGGCCATCGTGAAGTCTCCTGTCTT
>CAZVIS010000025.1:0-18785 GCA_964627355.1 uncultured Rhodobacterales bacterium | reverse complement strand
CCGGATTTGATTTCAATCAAATCAGGCCGCGCCTGCCTGCCCCCGGGCAGGCGCGATAGACGCGCCTACCCCAGGCAGGCGCGCCCTGATTTCCCGGCGCCGGACAGGCGGAGGACCCCTTGCCCTCCGGCTTGCGCCTCCAGGCAACGGACCGGATGACTGTCCACTGGACAGTCATCTGATCGGTCCGGGCGCCTCAATTGCGAGGTTCACTACCTATCGATCTGCCGCATCATCCGCTCGGGATACCGCTCGCCCTGCACATCGACCTCGGCCAGCGCGGCCTCGATCCGGGCAAGGTCCCCTGCCGCCAGCACCACCTCAGCCGCGCCGAGGTTTTCTTCCAGACGGTGGCGCTTGGTCGTCCCCGGAATGGGCACGATGCCCTCGCCCCGCGACAGGATCCACGCAAGCGCCACCTGCGCGCGCGTCACGCCCATGTCCGCCGCGATCCCGCCAAGCACATCCACCAGCGCCTGATTGGCCGCCCGCGCCTCGGGCGAGAACCGGGGCAATTCGTTGCGCAGGTCGCCCGCCGCGAAAGTGGTCTTGTCATCGATGGCCCCGGTCAGGAAGCCCCGGCCAAGCGGGCTGAAGGGGACGAAGGTGATTCCGAGTTCCATCAGACAGGGAAGGATCTCGCCCTCGGGCTCTCTCCACCACAGGGAGTATTCGCTTTGCAAGGCCGACAGGGGCTGGACGGCATGGGCGCGGCGGATGCTGGCCACGCCTGCCTCGCACATGCCCCAGTGCAGCACCTTGCCTTGGGCAATCAGGTCGCCCACGGTGCCTGCCACATCCTCCATCGGGACCTGCGGGTCCACGCGGTGCTGGTAGAGAAGATCGATCCGGTCGGTGCCGAGGCGCTGCAGCGAGGCCTCGACGACCTCGATGATATGCGCGGGTCGGCTGTCCACGCCGCCATAGCGGTCGCCACCGATGGCAAAGCCGAACTTGGTGGCGATCGTGACGTGGTCGCGGACGGGGGCCAGTGCCTCGCCTACCAGCACCTCGTTGGTGAAGGGTCCATAGACCTCGGCGGTGTCAAAGAAGGTGACGCCCAGGTCATGCGCGGCGCGGAGGAGGGCGCTGGCCTCGCCCCGGTCCATTGGGGTGCCATAGACCGAATTGAGGCCCATGCAGCCAAAGCCGATGGCGGAAATCGCAGGGCCGTTGCGGCCCAGACGTCGCATCTTCATGCTGCCCCCTCCATTGTCCGGTACGCCCGTTCCTGCCGCGCCGTCCAGCGCACGTCCAGCGTCCAGCCGTCCTCTTCGGTCGTCTCTCCGGTCACGACGCCCTCGCCATGCAGCCACGCCCGCCTGCGCCCCTCGGCGAAGGCGAGGGACAGCGTCGCCTCGGACTTCTCCTCGTCAAAGGCGAGCGACACGGTGTCCAGCAGCGCCTCGACCCCCTCGCCCGTCAGGGCCGAGATGGCGTGGATGCGGCCTGCGGCCTGCGCCTTCAGCGCCGCACGTTCGGCCCCCTCGACCAGGTCGAGCTTGTTCCAGATCTCGATCTGCGGGGTCGCCTCGCGCACGCCGAGGGCGGTCAGGATCTCGGCCACGTCCAGCGCCTGTTCGGCCGTCTCGGGGTGGCTGATGTCGCGGACATGCAGGATCAGGTCGGCCTCGAGCACCTCTTCCAGCGTGGCGCGGAAGGCGGCGACGAGTTCGGTGGGCAGGTCGCTGATGAACCCCACGGTGTCCGACAGGATGATCTTGCGGCCCGCCCCTCCGTTTCTTGGCGGCAGCACCACCCCCCGCATCGTGGGGTCGAGCGTGGCGAAAAGCATGTCCTTGGCCAGCACCTCGGCCCCGGTCATCCGGTTGAACAGCGTGGACTTCCCGGCGTTGGTGTAGCCGACCAGCGCCACCACCGGGAACGGGACCTTGCGGCGCGAGGCGCGGTGGAGTTCGCGCGTGCGCACTACTCGGTCAAGCTGGCGCTTGATGCGGATCACCTGGTCATCGATGGCGCGGCGGTCGGCCTCGATCTGCGTCTCGCCCGGGCCACCCACAAAGCCGAAGCCGCCGCGCTGGCGTTCGAGGTGGGTCCAGGCGCGAACAAGGCGGGTGCGCTGATAGGAGAGCGCGGCAAGTTCCACCTGCAGGACGCCCTCGCGCGTCCGGGCACGGTCGGCGAAGATTTCGAGGATCAGGCCGGTGCGGTCCAGAAGCTTGACGCCCCATTCCTTTTCCAGATTGCGCTGCTGCACCGGGCTGACCGGCCCGTCCACCAGCACGAGCCCGACCGCGGCGGCCCTGAAACGCTCCTTCAGTTCGGCCACCTTGCCGGATCCGAACAAAGTCCCCGGCGTCACGCGGCCCACGCGCACGACTTCGGCCCCCGCGACCGTCAGGTTCGGCAGGGCCGCGGCCAGCGACACCGCCTCGGCCAGCCCATGTTCGGGCAGGCGGCGGCTGCGGCCGGACTTGAAGTCCGGGTGCAGGACCCAGGCCACCATCGGCCGCGCGGCCGTATCGTGCCCCTCGGCCTCTTGCAGAGGATAGAGATCCTCGTCCTCATCCGGATCGGAAATCAGTCTTCCCCTTCGTAAAGGTTGATCGGCCCGCCCGGCATGATCGTGGAAATCGCGTGCTTGTAGACAAGCTGGGATTGACCGTCACGGCGCAGAAGCACGCAGAAGTTGTCAAACCAGGTGATCACACCTTGCAGTTTCACCCCGTTGATGAGGAAGATCGTGACCGGAACCTTCGACTTGCGGACGTGGTTCAGAAACGCGTCCTGCAGGTTCTGTTTGTCGGCAGCCATTTGTTTTTGCCTTTTTTTCTTGTTACTGTCCCGCCCCGGGCATCCCCCCCCAAGGGGTGCCGCAGGGTTCGCGTCTGCGAGTATGAAGCGGGGACTGGCGACAATCCAGCCCAAATTCCCGGCGTTGGACGGCATGCGAAGCCGGTGCGTCAGAGCCGCCACGCCGAGGGGGCAAGCAGCGCAAGGATCGCGAGAACTTCCATCCGCCCCATCACCATGGCTGCTGCCAGCACCGACTTGACCGTGACTGACAGGTCAGCATAGCGGATCGGCACATCGGCGGCGAGTGTGGCGAGGGGCCCGGTCGTCGAGATCGAGGCCACCGACAGCACCATGGCGCGGTCGAACCCCAGTCCGGTCATCGTCAAGAGGCCCATCGTGACGGCCAGCGTCAAGCCGTAAAGCATGAAGAACACCCAGGCGGCAAAGGCCCCCTCCTCACGCAGGCGGCGGTCATTTTCGCCGCCGCCATGGATCGCGCTCGGGTGGATGATGCGATGCAATTCGCCCCGGCCGTGCGCGAACAGGGCGAAGACCCTCAGCAGCTTCAGGCCGCCCGTGCTCGTTGCGATGCCTCCTCCGATGATGGCAAGCCCGACCAGTACCAATCCGGGATTGCCCAGCCCCGCCCACAGTCGGGTGGTCGTCCACTCGGCGCTTTCAAGGCCGGCAGTCGTCAAGAACGACAGCGCCATGAACACCGCCCCCCACAGGGCGCGCAGCATCGCGGGCAGGGTCTGCGCCCCCTCTGGTGCGTCGGACAGCCAATGCACGGCGAAAAGGACGGCTGGGACCACGACCAGGATCACGAGGGCGGTCTGGATTTCATGGTCGCGCAAGAGAGGTCGGGTGCGGTCCACCAGCACAGCCCCCGGCAGGAACCGACGGCTGAGGCCGATGGCAAGGAAGGCGAAGATCAGCATCTCGCCGAAGATTCCGCCGCCAGCGCCGGGCAGCCCGACCCCAGGCGTGATTCCGCTGGACGACAGGGTGGACAAGGCCAGACAGAAGGCCAGAAACGCCTCCGTCCCGGACATGCGCAGGGCGATCCAGAGAACCAGTGTCAGTCCGGCATAGGCGGGCAACAGTGTCAGCGCATGCTGGACAAGCCGCGCCCCGGGGTCGATCCGCAGCGTGCTCGTCCCGCCCTGCCCTCGTCCCGGAACCCGGCCCGAGATCACCTCGGCTCCGCCAAGGTCCATCGGCGCCAGGATCGCCGCCGCGCCAACGAGCACAAGAAGGCCCCCCAGCCACCCCACGAGGGCCCGCCAGAGGTGCAGCGAGGGAACCAGACGTCCGGGCGTGTCATAGACCGTGGCACCTGTGGTCGTCAGGCAGGATACCATTTCGAACCACGCATTGAAAAAGGTCGTATCGCGCACGGCTTGCTGAAACGGGATCGCGAGCATGATCGGCAGCACAAGATAGGCCCCCACCAGCGAGGCCAGCTGGCTGCGGGCCGGGTTCGCGATCCGGTGGCCGCGCGTGGAAATGCCGATCATCGCAGAGATGGTCAGAAAGCCCGCTGCGCCGAACAGGAACGTGCGGGCGACGCGCTCTTCTCCCTGCACCAGCGCATGCACCGCTGGCACCAGCATGGCCACTGCCCCGATCCCCATGAAGAGGACGATCAGGGGCAGGTGCTGCAGGCGTCCCATCAGAAAAAGTCGATGGAGACCTGCAACAGGCGCTCCACCTCGGGCACATCCTTGGCCATGGTAAAGAGGGCGATGACGTCACCCTCTTCCACGCGCAGGTCGCCCGTGGGCTTCAGCACTCGGTCGCCCTTCATCAGCGCCCCGATCAGCGCGCCCTCGGGAAACTCGATGTCGCGCACAAGACGGCCAGCGAGGGGCGACGTAGACAGGACCTGTGCCTCGATCACCTCGGCCTCGGCGTCACCGATGGAGTAGATCGCGCGGACACGGCCGTGGCGGATGTGGCGCAGGATCGAGGACACGGTGGTGGCGCGCGGGTTGATGTAGGCGTCGATGTCGAGGGCGCCCATAAGGGGCACCAGCGTCGGGTCGTTGACCAGCGCGATGGACATGCGGCACCCCGCCTGTTTTGCCCGCACCGCGACCAGAAGGTTCGTCTTGTCGTCATCAGTGACGGCCAGCACTGCATCCGCCCGCTCGATCCCCGCCTCGCCCAGCATTTCGATGTCCATGCCGTCGCCGTTCAGGACGATGGTGCGCACCAGCGTATCCGCCGCCCGTTCCGCCTGCGCCCGGTCTTTCTCGATGAGCTTGGTCCGGATCCGGTCAGACCGCGCCTCCAGCGCCTTTGCGACCTCCAGCCCCACGTTCCCCGCACCCACGATCACCAGCCGCTCCTGCTTGCGCGTGGCCTTGCCGAAGATCTCCAACGCCCGGGTCATGTCCTCGGTGTGGCAGAAGACATAGATGCTGTCCCCGGCATAAAGCTGGTCGGCGGGTTCGGGGGCGAACAGGCGAGCCTCGCGGCGGACCCCCACCACGATGGCGCGAAGGGTGGAGAAGAGTTCCGACAACTGCCGCAAGGGCGTGTTCAGAACCGGGCAATCCTCATCCAGCATCAGGCCCAGAAGCTGCGCCCGCCCACCCATGAAAGATTCCGTGTCGAAGGTCGAGGGTGCGGCCAGACGTTGCAGCGCAGCCTCGGCGACCTCACGCTCGGGGCTGATGACGACGTCGATGGGCAGGCTGTTCTCGCGATAGAGCCCCGAGTTCACGGCATCAAGATAGCTTTGCGCCCGCAGCCGCGCGATCTTGCGCGTGATACCGAAGATGGAATGAGCGACGTGGCAGGTGACCATGTTCACCTCGTCGCTGTGCGTGGCGGCGATGATCATGTCGGTGTCGCGCGCGCCCGCCTTCTCCAGCACATCGGGCCAGGAGGCATGTCCGACGACGCCCTGTACGTCCAGCGTCTCGGTCGCGCGGCGGACGAGGTCGGCATTGTTGTCCACCACCGTCACATCGTTCTTCTCGCCCGAAAGGTGGCGGGCAATCTGCCAGCCGACCTGTCCCGCGCCGCAGATGATGACCTTCATGGACCGTCCCAGGCTGCCCCAGTCCGCTTCTGCATCGCAGAACCGGCCAGCCCGGTCAACGCCCGGGGGTCAGAGCAGGAAATCGCTTGCGGTCAGCGGGATGTCCCCGGTCAGCAGGATGCGCAGATCCGCTGCCCCGTTGCCGTCCGTGTCGCCAAGGACGGTGGTTGTGCCAAGGCTTGTGGAATAGCGCAATTGCCCCGCGATGCCGGTAAAGCTGCCGGTCCCGATGAAGCTGAAGGCGTTGTTGCCGAGGGCCAGCGTCGAGGCATCGATGCCGCCGAGGTCGATCCTGTCGCTGCCCCGCACGAAGTCCGTGATTCGATCCGAGGCGGTTGAGGTGCTGTCGCCCGTCGCGGCAAAGACGAACACATCCGCCCCGCTGCCCCCGGTCAGCGTATCGGCCCCCGCTTCGCCGGTCAGCCGGTCGGCACCACCGTTGCCTACCAGCACGTTGGCCACTGAACTGCCGGTCAGCGTATCGTTGCCAAGGCCGCCGGTCAGGTTCTCGAACCCGAGGACGATGTCACCTGTGGCTTCGCCGCCAGTTGCGGTTGAGGAACCGAGGTTCACGTTCACGGCCGAAAACGCGTACTGGTAGCTGACGGTGTCGGTTCCGTCGCCGCCGCTCAGGTAGTCACCGCCCGCGCCGCCGATGATCGTGTCGTTGCCCTCGTTGCCGGTGAGAGTGTCCGCCAGCGCCCCGCCGCGGAGGCTGTCGTTCAGGCGCCCACCCCGGGCCTCCAATTGCTCGACATTGGTGACCGTCAGGCCATAGCCGACATCGCGCCCGCCGCCGCCGTCCGAGATGTTGATCGACAGTGCAACGGGCAGGCCGACGCTGGGGTCGCCGGGTTCATACGGCATGAAAAGGGTGAGCAAGTCGACCCCGGTCCCGCCATCGACGCTGCCCACCGTTCCGTCCGCAATCCGGATCTCGTCGTTGCCACCACCGGCCGAAAAACTCACCGCTGCGGCGCCGAAACCGGCCATGAGGTCAAAAAGCGCACCTCCAACGGCCGTATGGGTCCCCCCCGTGACCGAATAGATCAACTGTTCGATGTCCGCGAATTCGCAATTCAGGAAGGTGCCCGTACCAGTTGAAATGTTGATGCTCGCCGACTGCCCTTCCAGCGCAATGTTCAGAAAGTCGTTTCCGGTCCCTCCGAACAGTGCTTCCCTGCCGTCGCCTGACCCATAGTAGAGCCAATCCTCACCGGTCCCGCCATACAACGTGTCGTTTCCACCTGCGCCGCCGAAAAGGTGGTCGTCGCCGCCTGAACCAAAGATCATGTCGTCCACGATCGTTCCGCTAATGAAATCGGTCTCCTGTCCCCCGATCAGCGTCAGGCGGTCGTCTGCTCCCCAATTCACGAAAACCAGGTCGTCCAGCAGGTCGCTGTCCGGCCTCACACCATTTATGGGTTCAAGCTTTAGCACCAGCTCGTTGCGCCCAAGGCCGCCGGTGATGGTGATCGGCGGCGGGTTGGCTTCCGAATGCGCCAGTTGCGACAGATGAAAGGTCGCCGTGCGAAGGCCGGTTCCGAGGAACGGCAGGAAGGTCACCGCATCGACTTCGGGGATGATCTGGCTGGAATAATCGATGGTGGACGAGATGGTATAAGTCGCCATGGGGAAATCCTTTTCCGGAAAATTCGGCGTTCAAAGCATTTCAAAAACAGGATGAGGCTAGCACACCCGCGCGATTCGCGGGGCGGCAACTTCTGGAAACGGACGGCCAGCCTTCTGTCAGGCCGCGTCGTCGTCATCCTCTTCGGGCCGCCCCGGGCGGCCTTTGGCCGTGGTCACGACGCCGAGGGACTTCAGCTTGCGATGCAGAGCGCTGCGTTCCATGCCCACGAAACTCGCGGTGCGGCTGATGTTGCCGCCAAAGCGGTTGATCTGGGTAAGGAGGTATTCCTTCTCGAACAACTCCCGCGCCTCGCGCAGGGGCAGCGTGGCAAGGCCGGGGCCAAGGACCAGCCGTCCCTCGGCCTCGACCGGCCCCTCGCGGCCCGGCAGTTCGCGCGCTTCGATCTGGCCCGAGGCCTCGCCCAGGATCAGCACCCGCTCGATCACGTTGCGCAACTGGCGGATGTTGCCGGGCCAGGACATCGTCTGCAGCATCGCCTCGGCCTCGGGCGTCAGGCGGCGGTTGGGCAGGCCCTGCGTGCGGTGGAACGTCTCGATGAAGTGGAGCGCCAGCTCCGGGATGTCCTCGCGCCGCTCTTCCAGCGAGGGGACAGCGATGGGGACGACGTTGAGGCGGTCGTAGAGTTCCTGCCGGAAGCGGCCCTGCACGATCTCGGACCGCAGGTCGCGGGTAGTGGACGAGATGACGCGCAGATCCACGCGGACCTTGTCGGTGCCTCCCATACGGGAGAACTGCTGTTCGGTCAGCACGCGCAGAATCTTGGACTGCGTGCCGACCGGCATGTCGGCCACCTCGTCAAAGTAGATGACACCGCCATGCGCCTGTTCCAGAAGGCCTTTCTCGATTCCGCGATCCGCCGTCTCGCGCCCGAAGAGGACCTCTTCCATGCGGTCGGGCTCGATCGTGGCCGAGGTGACGGTGACAAAGGCGCTGGTCGCGCGGTTGGAATGGGCGTGGATGTAGCGGGCGGCAAGCTCCTTGCCGCTGCCTGGCTGGCCGGTCAGCATCACGCGGCCGTTCGACTTGGTGACCTTGTCGAGCTGCGCCTTCAGGCTGCGGAAGGTCGCGCTGGACCCCAGCATGTCGGCCGACGTGACTTCGCGGCGTCGAAGATCGCTGTTCTCGCGGCGCAGGCGGCTCGTCTCCATCGCGCGGCCCACCACGACCATCAGCTGGTCGATGTTGAAGGGCTTCTCGATGAAGTCATACGCCCCCTGCTTGATCGCGGCGACTGCGATCTCGATGTTGCCGTGGCCCGAGATGATGACGACCGGCACATCCGGATTGTCGCGCTTGACCGTCTTGAGGATGTCGATCCCGTCCATCCGGCTGTCCTTCAGCCAGATGTCGAGGATCATCAGCGCCGGCGCCTCGGCGTTGATCTCGGCCATGCAGTCGTCGGAATTCCCGGCGAGGCGGACGGAGTACCCCTCGTCCCGCAGGATGTCGCCGATCAGCTCGCGGATGTCGCGTTCATCGTCAACGATCAGAATGCTGCCCATCTTGTCCCTCTACCCCTGCCCCACGGCCATCCGTCGCCCGCGCGGGGCCCGGATCAGCCGCGGCAACCTGATTTCCGCCATCGCGCCTGCGTGCGCGTTCCCGTCAAAGACGTCCGCGTCCAGAAGGGACAGCGTGCCGCCATGTTCCTCGATGATCTTCTTGACGATGGGCAGGCCCAGTCCCGTGCCCTTTTCCCGCGTCGTCACATAGGGCTCGAACAGCCGCGCGCGGTCGGGCGGCAGGCCGATGCCGTTGTCGCTGATGCGGATGGTGACGTGGTCCGGCCCGGGTTCCATCGCTACGCGCACCTCGGGGACGAAGCCTTCTGGCGCGCCCTTTTGCTGAAGCGATTCAATGGCCTCGCCCGCGTTCTTGATGAGGTTCGTCAGCGCCTGCCCGATCATCGTCGCGTCAAGGTCGAGAAGCACCGGCTCGGCGGGCAGGTCGGCGGTGACGCGGATGCCGGGCATCCCGGCGTCCTGCAGCACCACCGCGCCACGCACCAGCGCCACCACGTCCTCTTCGCGCCGGTCGGGTTCGGGCATCCGCGCGAACTTGGAAAACTCGTCCACGATCCGGCGCAGGTCGTTCGTCTGGCGCACGATCACGTCGGCATACTGGTCCAGATCCTCGGGTTCGTTGACCTGACTGCGGAACTTGCGCTTGATCCGTTCGGCCGATAGCTGGATCGGCGTAAGGGGGTTCTTGATCTCGTGCGCGATCCGGCGGGCGACATCGCCCCAGGCCGCCATCCGCTGCGCCGAGACAAGCTCGGTCACGTCGTCAAAGGCCACCACATAGCCCTCGAGGCCCCCGGTATCGGACCGCCGTTCGGCCATGCGCACCAGCAGGTTCTCCATGCGACCCTTGCGCGTCAGGCGCACCTCGTGCTGCGCCGAGACTGCAGGATCCTCTTGCAGGCGATTGAACAGAGGGGTGAATTCGGGAACCAGCGCATCGATCTTCTGGCCATGCGCACCAAGCGGCACATCCAGAAGCCTCTCTCCCGCGCGGTTGACGAAATCGACGCGGCCTTCGGCATCAAGGCCGATCACGCCGGCCGTCACGGACGACAGCACCGAATCGAAGAGCCGCCGCCGCCCCTCGATCGCCTGCGTGTTCTCGACCAGCGTATCGCGCTGGCCCTTCAGTTGCCGCGTCATGCGGTTGAAGATGCGGCCGAGGGTCGCAATCTCGTCGTCGCCCTCTTCCTCGGGCACCTGAACGTCCAGATCCCCCGCGCCGACCTGCTGCGCTGCCCCGGCGAGCCGCCCCACAGGCCGCGACAGCCGTTCGGCGAACCACAGGCCCAGCCAGACGGCGGCCAGGATCAGGATCAGCGCGAAGCCGAGGTACAGAAGCCCGAACTCGAACAGAAGTCGCCCGCGTTCCGTCTCCAGCTGCTGATACAGCCGCACGGTTTCGCGCGTGTCGTCCAAGAGGCTGAGGATCGAGCCGTCCACCTCACGTGTCACATAGAGGTATCTGTCGGCAAAGGCGTCCAGATGAACAAGCGCCCGCAACTCGTTGTTTTGCCAGTCATCTATCAGCACGACTTCGCCTGCCTGCGCGCGGGCGACCTGCTCGGGCGTCGGATGCTCGAAATCGAAGAGGTAGGAGCGGTCGCCTCGCGACTTCAGATCGCCCGATCCGTCGAGCAGATAAGCCTCGCGCAGCCCCCGCTGGATGCGGCGCTGGCCTTCCGACAGCACGGGGCGCAACTGGTCGTCGGGCAGGAAGAAGGTCTTCTGCTTGGTCAGGTTCAGATAGGCGGCAAGGGCCAGCGCATCCTCGGTCAGGTCGCGGCGATGCTCGCCGTCATAGGCCTCGGCCGCCGAAAGCGAGGTGCCGACAACGGCGCGGACACGTTCCGAAAACCAGCCCTCCAGCCCCACGTTCACCGTCAGCACGGCAAAGACGGCGACAAGGATGGTCGGGATCAGCGCGACGATGGCAAAGACCCCCGACAACCGAAGGTGCAGCTGCGACCCGGCCGAATTGCTGCGCCGATCGGCCACCATCCGCGCCACCCGCGCCAGCACCAGCGCGGCCACCACAAGCACATAGACGAGGTCGGTCAAGAGGATGATGCGCAGCCAGGGAGAGGACGCCCCCTGATTGAAGGGACCCAGAGCAAGGAACGTGGCCAGCGCCAGCACCGGACCCATCAGGACCAGCGCAAAGGTCATGGCTGTCTGCAGCCGGCGCTGCCGTCGAAGCCGCGATAGGCGCATCAGCCAGCTGTTGCCACGAACCATCACAGACACGAACCGACGCCCCCTGGGGACACCGTGCAACCCGGCACGGACCCAACATGTAGAGTACATGGCGCGGCAAACCGCTAATGCAACGCCCCTGTGTGGCGGTTTTACATCAGCTTGCGGCGGCGAGTCACGCGAATATCAAGGTCCGTGATCTTCTTGCGCAAGGTATTGCGATTGATGCCGAGAAGGTCCGCGCAGCGCGCCTGGTTCCCCGCCGTGGCGTCCAGCGCGATCTCGATCAGGGGCGCCTCGACCTCGCGCAGGATGCGCTGATAAACGCCAGGCGGCGGCAGGGTGCCGCCGTGCAGGTCGAAGTAGCGCTTGAGATGGCGCGCGACCGAGGCGGACAGCTTTTCGCCTTCTCCCCCTCCCCGCGTGGGTTCCAGGGCAGGTTGATTGCCCAAGACGGACTCGACCTCGCCTCTGGCGATTTCGGGCTCGGACGAGGTGACCATGAGTCGGCGCAGGGTATTCTCGAGCTGCCGGACGTTGCCGGGCCAGGAATAGGCACGCACAAGTTCGCGTGCATCCGACGACAGCTTGCGCACGGCGCCCATGTCACGCTCGGCCCGCGCAAGGAAATGGTCGGCCAGAAGCGGAATGTCGTCCACCCGCTCGCGCAAGGCAGGCACATGCAGGGTGACGCCGCCAAGGCGGTAGAACAGGTCCTGACGGAACAGCCCGGCCTCCATTCGTGCCGAAAGGTCCGACTGGCTGGTGGCCATCACGCGCGGGGCATTGTCGCCGAACATGTCCAGCATGCGGACGATGCGCGCCTGCGCCTCGTCGTCATAATCGGCCACCTCGTCGAAAACCAGGCTGCCGCCCTTGGCCCGTGCGATCAGGGCCGAGGGTCCGTCGATCCCTGCAAGATCCGTTCCCTGCGCGACCACGAAAGGCTGGCTGCGGCGGTCCGAGAAGTCGTGGATGGCGCGCGCGATCAGCGACTTGCCGGTGCCCGATTCGCCGGTGATGAGCACCGCGAGGTCAGTGTTCATCACCCGCGCGACCAGCCGGTACAGCGCCTGCATGGCCGAGGTGCGGCCGACGAGCGGCAACTCGTCCCCGCCCTCGCGCGGGGCAACGGGCGCGCGTGCGGGGGTGCGGCGCTTGAGGTCCAGCGCGCGGGCCGACCGTTTCATCAGGTCGGGCAGGTCGAAAGGCTTGGGCAGATAGTCATAGGCCTCGGCCTCGGCGGCCTGAATGGCGGTCATGATGGTGTTCTGCGCCGAGATCACGATGACCGGCAGGCCGGGCCGCAGCTTGCCGATGCGGGGCAGCGCGTCCAACCCGTTTCCGTCGGGCATGATGACGTCCGAGATGACGAGGTCGCCCTTGCCCTCTTCCACCCACCGCATCAGCGTCATGAGGGACGAGGTCGCGTGCACTTTGCATCCGGCGCGCGTCAGCGCCTGCGTCAGCACCGTGCGGATCGTGCGGTCGTCGTCGGCGACCAGAACCGTGCCATCCATCGTCAGCTTCCTCTTGTCATGTCAGGAATCCGCCCTGCCGCCTTGCACATCCGCCTTGCCGGCGACCGGCAAGGAGACGCGAAAAATCGTCCGACCCGGCACCGAATCGACCGAGATCCAACCTTCGTGGTCCGAAATGATCTTGGAGACGAGTGCCAGCCCGAGACCCGTGCCATTCTCGCGTCCGCTGACGAACGGCTCGAACACGTTGCCCGCGATATCGGGTGGCAGACCGGGGCCGTCGTCGATGATCTCGATCTGCAGGGCTAGCGGGCGGCCAGACCCATCCTTTCGGCGGATCCGCAACGACAGGTCATAGAAGGTCCGCAGCCGGATCGTACCCCCGCCCGCTCCTGCCGCCTCGGCCGCGTTCTTGATGAGGTTGAGGAACACCTGCATCAGCTGGTCTGGATCGGCAAAGGTGGGCGGCAATGAGGGGTCGTAATCTTCCAGTATCGTCATCTTGGCGGCAAAGCCGACCAGCGCCGACCGGCGCGCCCGGTCGAGCGCGTCGTGGATGTTCACCGGGCGGCGGTCCGGGGCGCGCAGGTTCCCGAACTGCTCGACCTGTTCGAGAAGTTTCACGATGCGCCGGGTTTCCTCGACGATCAGGTCGGCAAGCTCGCGGTCCTCGGGCACAAGGTTCATCGCCAGAAGCTGTGCCGCCCCGCTGATGCCCGCGAGGGGATTCTTGATCTCATGTGCCAGCATCTCGGCCATGCCGATGGCGGACTTGGCGGCGGATTTGACCTGGGATGCGCGGCCCAGACGATCGGCAATCTCGCGCGGGGCGAGGAGAAGCATGACGATCGAGGGGTTGTCGTGCATGGGCGCGAGCGACAGGTTGCATTGCACGGGGGGCTTTTCGCCGGTCGTGACGTCCACGTCATTGATGAAGAGGGGCGCACGGTTGGCGCGGGCGCGAGCCAGCGCCTCCTCCATGGGCGCATCGATCGACAGGCGGTCCCAAGCGGGCTGGTCCAGAAGGGATCGTGTCGAGGCGTTGAGGAAGGATTCCGCCGCCGGATTGACCTCGACGATGCGGGCCTGTGCGTCGATGAGAAGCGCGGGGATCGGCAGCGAGGCCCAGATGACGCCAGGAACGGGATAAGGCGCGCGGTAGGCGGTCATGTGCGCGCCCCTAGCCAGGACAAAATTCCTTGAAGGAAGGAATTTGCAATTTTCTTGGAAGAAAGTTGGGACCCGCTCATGCGGCGCACCTTTGGGTGAAGGCGTCGGGAAGGGTACGCAGGACCGAGGCAGGGTCTTCCTCCGACAGGACCAGGCCGCGCGGTACGCCCGCGGCGTCCAGATACCAGCCAAGGTGCTTTCGCGCGACGCGCAGGCCAAGGTCGCGACCATAGAAGGACAGAATTGCCTCGTAGTGCCGGGCCACGAGGTCGGCCAGCGCAGCGCCTTGCGGCACGACCGGCGCGCGGCACCCGTGGAGCGCGGCGGCGATCTGGGCGAGGACCCAAGGGCGCCCCTGCGCGCCCCGCCCCACCATCACCCCGTCCGCGCCCGAGGCCGCCCGCGCCGCCCGCGCGGTTCCTGCATCCACGATGTCGCCGTTCGCGATCACGGGGATCCGTACCGCTTGTTTCACCGCGGCGATAGCAGCCCAATCCGCCCGCCCCTTGTAGAACTGGCAGCGCGTGCGGCCATGGATGGCGATCATCGCGATCCCTGCCCCCTCGGCGCGGCGGGCGAGGTCGGGTGCGGTGTGTTCCGTATCGTCCCAGCCGAGGCGGGTCTTGAGCGTCACCGGCACGGAAACCGCCCCCACCACCGCTTCGATCAAGGCCAGCGCGCGGTCAGGCTCACGCAGCAGCGCCGCGCCGCAGGCCCCTGTCGTCACGCGCCGCGCAGGGCAGCCCATGTTGATGTCGATGACGCGGGCGCCATTCGCCTCGACCATCCGCGCGGCCTCGGCCATCCAGTGCGGGTCGCGGCCTACGAGTTGCACGGCCGTCGCCGCTTCGCCGAGGCCGAGTTCGGCCCGCCCCCGCGCCTCGGGCCTTGCGCGCACCATCTCTTCGCTTGCCACCATCTCGGACACGACCAGCCCGGCGCCGAACCCCGCCACCACGCGGCGGAACGGCAGGTCGGTGATGCCGGCCATAGGGGCCAGCAGCACGGGCGGGTCGAGGGTGAGGGGGGCCGTGGCCATGTGCCTATTCCTTGAGCGGCAATTGGGGAAGCTAAAGCGGCGGGTTCCCTGTTACAAACCCCGGACCCGTGGATTTCGCCGAATTTCCGTGCTTTGCCTGTTTTTTGTGCGTCTGGTTGCCTCAAACCGCCTTATCGTGAGGCTGGCACTTAACGTCGGATCGAAACATCCTCTGGACGCCGGGGTAGCGCGGCCTTACCCCCGGGGGGAGATAAGGGCAAGAAGGCAACAACACCATGACGACCGCCGCCGTGATCCTCGCCGCTGGCAGGGGCCTGCGCATGGGGGGCGACCTTCCCAAGCAGTGGCATTCGCTGGAGGATCAACCCGTGGTTGCGCACGCCCTGGCGGCCTTTGCGGGCATTCCCGGGGTGGACCGGCGGGTGCTGGTGATCCATCCGGCGGATCGTGCGCAGGCCGAGGCAGTGGCCGGAGGGGCGATGGTGGTCGAAGGGGGGGCAAGCCGCGACGCTTCGGTCCGCGCGGCGCTCGAGGCGCTGGCGGGGACCGGGGTGACACGGGTGCTGATCCATGACGGCGCGCGGCCCCTTGTGTCGCGGGCGCTGGTCGGGCGGTTGCTGGCGGCGCTGGACGAGGCGCCAGGCGCGGCCCCTGCCCTGCCGGTGACCGATGCGTTGTGGCGGGGGGAAGGCGGTCGCGTCACAGGCACACAGGACCGCGAAGGGCTCTGGCGTGCGCAGACGCCGCAGGCCTTTCGCTTTGCGCCGATCCTTGCCGCGCACCGGGCGCACACCGGCGGGGCGGCGGATGATGTGGCGGTGGCGCGGGCGGCGGGGCTTGACGTGGCCATCGTCGAGGGCGACGAGGATAACCTCAAGCTGACCTTCCCCGGTGACATGGCCCGGGCGCGGGCGATCCTGAGAGGGCGGAGCATGGACGTTCGGATGGGCAACGGGTTCGACGTGCATGCCTTCTGTCCGGGGGACCATGTTTGGCTGTGCGGGGTGAGGGTGCCGCATGGGCGGGGGCTTCTGGGTCATTCGGACGCCGATGTGGGGATGCACGCGCTGACCGATGCGATCTATGGCGCGCTGGCCGAGGGCGACATCGGCCGCCACTTCCCCCCGTCCGACCCGCAGTGGAAGGGGGCCGAGAGCCACATCTTCCTGCGCCATGCCGTGGCGCTGGCCGCCTCGCGCGGATTCCGTCTGGCCAACGCCGACGTGACACTGATCTGCGAGCGCCCGAAGATCGGCCCCCACGCCGGTGCGATGCGGGCGGCGCTGGCGGGGATCATGGGGGTGGAGGCGGGGCGGATCAGCGTCAAGGCCACCACGTCCGAACAATTGGGCTTCACGGGGCGCGAGGAAGGCATCGCCGCCATCGCGACCGCCGTGCTGGTGGGGGCATGATCCGGGCGATCACCACCTTTGGCTTCGCGGGCCTGATGCGCCCTGCGCCGGGGACGTGGGGGTCGGCGGTGGCGGTGCTTCTGGGCATGGTGATCGACCGGTTCCTCGGGACGCCGGTGCTGGCCTTGGCGACGGTGGCGGTGACGGCGCTTGGCTTCTGGGCCTGCGGGCAGGCACTGGCAGGCCGCCCAGGAGAGGACCCCGGCGAGATCGTCATCGACGAGGTGGCGGGGCAGTGGATCGCGCTGTTGTTCCCGTGTTTCGCCTTTTGGGTGACCGGCAGGGAGGGGTGGCTGCCCTGGCCCGCCTGGGTCATGCCCTTTCTCTTCTTCCGGCTCTTCGACATCTGGAAGCCCTGGGTCATCGGGCGGGCCGACCGGCGCGGGGATGCGGCGGGCGTGATGCTCGACGACCTTTGGGCGGGTCTGTTTGCGGGGGTGGCGACAATCATTGCGGCGGTGGCCTATCACCTGCCTTTGGTGCTGTGAGCGTTCCGGCCCTTCTTTCCGCCGCCCGCGCGGCAGGCCTGCGGATCGCCACGGCGGAAAGCTGCACCGGGGGGATGGTCGCCGCCGCGCTGACCGACATCCCCGGCAGTTCGGACGTGGTGGACCGGGGGTTCGTCACCTATTCCAACGCCGCCAAGGTCGAGATGCTGGGGGTATCCGAGGCGACCCTTGCCGCCCATGGCGCGGTCAGCGAGGACGTGGCGCGCGAAATGGCCGAGGGGGCCGTGGCCCATTCCCGCGCCGACCTCGCCGTCTCGATCACGGGGATCGCGGGCCCCGGAGGCTCGGAGTTCAAGCCCGAGGGGCGGGTGTGCTTTGGCCTTGCGCGCAAGGGCCGCGCGACCGTCACGGAAACCGTCGAGTTCGGCGCGCTTGGCCGCACACAGGTGCGCCTCGCCGCCCGGGATCATGCGCTGGCGCTTCTGCGCAGGGCGATCAGCTAGGCCGCATCCGCTGCGCCAATACCGAGCAGGCCATGGCGGCAAGGCCAAAGACCGCCCCCGCCAGCGGCATTTCAGGCCCCGCCCCGTCGGCAATCAGCGCGGCCCCTGTGGCCGATCCGAGGGATTGGCCAAGATAGACCGCCGAGGTGTTGAGCGCGACCGTGGCCGAGGCCAGCGCGGGCGCCAGCGCGACCAGCCTGCTTTGCTGCAGGGAATTCGCGGCGAAGCCCCCCACCCCCCACAGGCACCCACCCGCCACAAAGGCCCAAACCAGGCCCCACCCCGCCCAGATCAGTGCGAGGCCCCCACCCACGCAAGCCAGAGCAAGAAGGATGCCCCGCTCGACCCCAAACGACCCGGCGGCGCGCGAGGCGATGTAGTTTCCGGCCACGCCCGCGATGCCCACTGCCAGAAAGACCAACGCGATCGGCTGCGGCGCCAGTCCATAGGTCCCAGACAGTACCGGCGAGATGTAGGTGAACAATGTGAACTGCCCCGACATCGAGAACATCGTGACGGCCAGCACGACCAGCAGGCGCAAATCCGTCAGCACCCGAACCCAGGAGGCCAGCGCCAGCGGCTGCACCTTCAGCCCGCCCGGCAGCACAGCCCAGACCGTGACCGCCCCGACCGCCGACAGCGCCGCCATCAGAAGATAGGTTTCGCGCCAGCCGAGCGCCTGGCCGAGCACACTCCCCAAAGGAATCCCGACGACCGAGGCCAGCGACCAGCCGATGAAGATGAAGGCAATTGCCCCGCCCCGCCGTTCGGCCGGCACAAGAAGCCCCACCGTCGCCGCCGCCTGCGGCGTAAAGATCGCGGCCCCCGCCACGGTCAACGCACGATAGACGAGGAGCAGGGTGAAATCCCCCGTGGTGACCGCGCCGATGTGCCCGACGACATATAGCCCGAGGGCGAAGACCAACAGAAACCGCCTGTCGATCCGCGAAGTGAACCCGGCCAGCAGCGGCGCACCGAAGCCCACGACCAGACCCCCGACCGTCATCAAGAGGCCTGCCCGGGCCGCCGGCACCCCCACATCGGCCATGATCGCCGTCAGCAGCCCCGCAGGCAGCAGCACCCCCGTCCCGATCACGAGGTTCCCGAACATCAGCGCCCAAAGCGCCCGCCGCGATGTCTGTGCCATGCCGCCTCCCCTGCCCGGGCGACGCTAGACCGGACGGTCTGCCGGACACAAGGAACGGCGCTGCATGGCTGGGTTGCGCCTCAGGCGCGGGTCGGGCCGTAAAGCTCTGCCGCCCGCCGCTCGAACGCGCGGACGATCCTTTGCATTGCGTCGTTGAAGACAACCCCGATGACCGCCTGCAGGATCGCGTTCCGGAACTCGAAATCAACAAAGAATGTCACCTCGCAACCTCCTTCGGCGTCACGGAATTCCCAGAAGCTCTTCAGATGGCGAAAAGGACCGTCGAGATACTCCGTGTCGATCCGCTGCCGGTCCGGCCACAGCGTCACACGGCTGCCGAAGCGTTCGCGGAACACCTTGAACGAGATCACGAGATCCGCCTCCAACACCTCTCCCCCCGGGATCGGCGTACGGGACCGGATACGCGCGGCGGCGTTCCAC
>CAZVIS010000024.1:0-19167 GCA_964627355.1 uncultured Rhodobacterales bacterium | reverse complement strand
ATGACGGACTGATAGCTTTGCGCGGCCGAACGGTGACATTCGTCGATGACGAGATGCGAGACCGGCGCCATGCGTTCGCGCCGGTTGGCGCGGGCGAGCGTCTGAACGCTGCCGAAGACGATGCGACCGCCCCAATCGTCCTGCTCGGCCTTGACCACCGAGGTGGTCATTCCGGTCACGGCCCCGATGGAGGTCCGGTTCTGGTCGATCAACTCGTCGGTGTGCTGCAGCACCAGGACGCGGTCGTGTCGCCGGTGTTCCAGTTCCTCACCGATGTAGAAACCGGCGATGGCGGTCTTGCCCGCCCCGGTCGGCAGGACCAGCATGGTATTGCCGTGGGTGGCGGTGCGGTCGCGGGCGGCATCGACTGCCGCCCTCTGGTAGTCGCGTGGAATCATGACCGTCCCCCCTCAGCGTGCCCAGAAGGGTGCGGAACCGGAGGACGGCGCGCCGGACTGGCCCATGCCGGTGTTCGACAGCTGGGTGCCCGTCGCGGTGTACTGACCCTGCTGCGGCGGCTGCGGCACGCTGCCCAGCAGACGCGCATATTCGGCATGGTCGGCGCCGATGGCCGCCTTGATGACGTTGCGGCCGCTGTCCTCGGGCTTGTCCTTGTCGCGCTCGATGCCGATGCGGGCCACGAACTCGAGCCCGTTCAACTCGCCGAGGCTGCGGATCATCCGCGCCGCCCGGGCAGCGTTCGACTGGTCGTCGGCGCGCACGCCCCGGGCGGATTCGAGGATGCCGCGGATCATGGCGCGGCCGCGATTGCCGTAAGTGTCGTCGCCCGGACCGCCCGCGGCCTTCCCGCGAAACCCGATGCGCGTGTAGATGCGACGCCGCGCGAAGGGCCCCTCCATCACCACCGCCTCGGTGTTGAGGTAGAGCGCCGGGCTGGTCTTGCTCTGGGTGAGCCAGCCCTCGGGCCCCGCGCCACCGGGGCGGATGGTCAGGCAGACCTTGGCCAGCGTGTTGGCCGGGATGAGGTCGAAGGCGGCGTCCTGCGTGTCCGCGCCGTTGAAATCCATGTCGCTCGCCATGGTCATGCTCCTTGCGTCGTCGGGGGATTGGGCGCGGCGGCGGCCGCGGGCAGATCGAAGTTCAGGCGGGCAGCGCCCTCGGGGCGCGGACCGCGGATCTTCGCCATGAGCCGCCCGAGATGGGCGGGCTCGATCATCGACAGCCGCCCGCTGCGATCCTTCGCCGGCAGGCCGAAATCGTTGATGGTGGTGCAGATGAAGGCGCGGAACGCCGCGCCCTTCTCGGGGCGCAACTCGGTCAGGGTGACGACCTCGTCGACGATGCCGGGCAGTTCGAGCCCGGTCTTCGAGCCCTCGATCTGCATCGAGAAGAAGGGCTTGCCGAAATCGTCGAGCTTGCGGTCCAGCAGCCCGACCAGCCAGATGTTCTTGGCGGGCGTGTGCTGCAGATGCGTCAACCAGCCGATCATCTCCTGGCCGAGCAACCCGTAGGTGGCGCGAAGATCGGGCTTGCCGGTTCGATCCGACTGCGCCTGGGACTGGCCCTTGCACCACTGCAGGCAGATGCGCGAGCCGACCGAGATGCTGTCGACGAAGACGGTGTCGTATTTGTCGAGCTGGGAGGCGGGGCCGAAGGCCGCGCAGACCCGCGCGAAATGCGCCGGCCCATAGGACTGGTCGTCCCGCATCGCCGGGTTGGCGCCGCCGATCCAGGCGGCGAGATCGCGGGCGACCTCCCAATCGCGGATGCGGATTTCGTCGCCGGGCCAGCCCTGCACGGCCAGTTCGCCCGCCTCGAGGTTCAGAAACAGCGTGCGCTGCGGATCGAGGGTCAGCAGTTGCGTGGTCTTGCCGATGCCGGAGGTGCCCGTGAGCACCCCCTTGATGCCGCGCGCTTCGCGCAGGCGTTCGTCGGCGGTGATGATCCGGAGCGGCCCGGCGCCGAAGGGGGCGCTCACTTGCCGCCCTCCAGATCGCGCGCTGCGGCCGAGATGGCGATGTCCGCGCCACAGGCGCCCTGACGGCGCGCCATCTTCAGCACGTCGCCAAGCGCGCCGGTCAGGCGGTAGAGATCGGATTGCTGCCGCGCCAGGGCGACAAGGGCGAACTCGATGTCGTCCACGGTGGCGCGCTCGATCGGCACCGCGCGGTTCGGACTGTCAGACAGGGCCGGAACGTTGATCGTGTCGGGGATCGCCTCCATCCAGCTCGACTGGCGCAGGCGTTTCAGGGGGGAAGTCGTGAACATGGTGATGCTCCGTGTTGTCGTCGGTTGCTGTCCAGGGGTCGTCGGGAAGACTGCTGCCGGGCCTGACGCCGCCCTGGAGCTTGCGGTCGGAGTGTTTCCCCGCGTGGGGGTGTTGCATTCCTCCGAGGGCCCGGCATGAAACTGGCGGACCGGGTCATCGCCGGTCCTGCTGTCACCTACCGGCGAGCCTCCGAGACTGTCGGGGCGGCGCCGAGATATGCCGCGAGATCAAGCGCCTCGGCGGCCTTCCGGATGGTGGCAAGCCGGGCGTAGACGGTGCTCCTATGGATCCCGAGGGCTTCGGCCGCTTCCGTCGGCGACATGTCGATCAGGGCCAGCGCGAGGGCGCGGCAGGTCGGGGTCAGGCCAGCAAGGAGCCGCTGGATGTCCCGGACCAGCCCGAACGCCTCGTCCGTTGCGCGTGTGACGGCGGCATGCGGCATCGCGCTGTCGGGCAGCGTTTCCGCGAGCGGCAGCATCTCGTCATCACCGCGCCCCTCGGCGGGACTGTCGAAGTCGATCCAAGCCCGCTCGGCCCGCAGCCGTTCGGTCGGCGCGGCCAGCGTGGCGATGCGGTTCGCCAGCACGCGGTCGGCGAAGGTGTCATACTGACCGCGAGCCGGGTCGAACTTCTCGTCCCGGCGATAGAGATGCAGCCGCAGATCCTGCTTGATGTCCTCGGCGTCCATGCCGGGGACCGAGCCGGAGCGGGCCAGCCGTTCGGCGCGAATGGTGATGTTGCGGGAGACGCGCGAGCGCGCGTCGCAAATGGGGTGGAAACGCTCCATGAAGTTTCGCCTTCGTCCAGGTGGACGGGCACGCGGCCCGAGTGCCTGGCACCGGCGAAAATTCGTTGGAGGGCCTCGAAATCAGGGTGATCGGAAAACGAAAAACCCCATGAAACCTTGCGGTTTCATGGGGTTGGGTGTGATGAAAAAAGTTCGAACAGGTTCAGTCGTCTTCGGCGAAATTTCGGTCGCGCTGGTCGGATCGGCCCTGCTTCAGACTGCTTGCATCGACCAGGAACCGTGCCTCGTAACAATCGTCAGCGCCTGAGAACGGGTCCTCGTCGATCCCGAACCGCTCACGCAGTGCTGCGGCGAGAAGTTGGCGCTGCTTTTCGTAACCACGCTGGAACTGCCCGAGAATGCGAACGATATCGCTCGCCGGGCGGCGCCCCTTGATGGTGGAAATCGGAAAGGACCGAGGCAATGCCCCGCCAAGTGCGGCGCAAACAAGGAGTAGCCGCCACTGGCGGTTCGGCTTGCCGTTCCGCTCATCGCGCATGCCGATCTGGTCCGGTTCAAGGCGCGCCGGAGCCTGCCCAAGATAGCTGACGTTGAGCACGGCCTCCTCGCGAAACGCGAAGCGCAGATCGGACCACCGTGCATTCGCAGGCAGAGTCATCACCGGACGCTGGGCAACGTCACCTGCGTTCGCCAGTGCCGCGATCTCGGGCGCGAAGAGATCGACAAGTGGCATGGCAGCGACGAATCCCTTGCGCGGTGCGAGGGCGAAGTGGAGGCATTCGGCCCACGTCAGAACACGCCCTTGCCGTGCCGCAAGAAAGGCCGAAACGTCCGGGTCGGTCGCGCCGAGCGATGTCACCAGCAGGACGAATGGTAGATTGCGGCGATCGATGTCGAGGACGTCTGCCCGGCTGAGCGGCGCGCGCGGGCTTGTGAGCGCAGCGAACACCGGAAAACTCCGGCCGGCGGCAATGGCATGATCGCCGATGTGCAGAAGGACCGCCCCGCGCGAAGGCGCGGTGGGAACGACAAGGCCAAGCGCCGTGGCAATGTCGGCGAACAGCCTGCGGCGGTCGAGTTCACGGATGCGGATATCGTCGGGATTGATGTCGAGGGTTTCGCAGAGTCGCCCCGGATCGCTGCAGACGGCACGGACCAAGCCGCCGGCATGCCGCACGACGTGGCGCGGGCAATGCTCCCCGCCGGGCCAGGGACAGTCGATACGTTCTGCGTACTTGGAGGTTTCCGGAAGGTAGCGTTCGACCTGGGTCCAGCAATCGATCAGGTCGACCTTCCAGTCGAGCGTGTCGGTCGCATGACCGGGGACGCGCTCAATCGTCCTCCAGAACGCCGACGTCATCGTCCTCATCTCCGACGTTGGGGCGGCAGAAGCCCTGATCCTTGAGCCAGCGGTCGATCAGATCGCTGTCGGCATCACGGTCGTAGCGTGCGAGGCTCGGCGGGAGAATGGCAACCGTCCGCTCCTTGCCGTCTCCATCGAACTTGACCTTGAAAACGGCCCGGTCGATGGATCCGCCGGCAAGGCGCCTCGCCCACTCGTTTTCCCAGGCCACGAAGAGGTCGTTCGCCTTGCGCACCTCCTTCTCCTTGGCCTTTCCGCCCCAGAAGCGTTCGATTTCGATCAGGCGCACCTTTACGATCTCGGAGACCGTGTCGTTGTCGAGCGATGTCTCGCCCTTCTCCAGCAGCGGATCGAGGGTGAAGCGGTTCGAGCGATCGAAATACTCTTCGTCACCGAAGATGACCTCGCCGAACGTTCTCAGGTAGAGTGCGGTCTCGCCTTTCGTCCCTGCGTTGACAGCCAGTTCATCGGATTCGCCGTCATAGATGACGACGTCGTGCTTCTGCGGTCGGTAGTAGGCGATCCCCGATCCCCCATCATCCTGATGTCGCCCCTCGCGCCGCATCGGTTCGCCGTGTCGGACCATAAACCACGTCTTCGTCCCGCGCGGAAAAGCAAAGACCCGTGAACCCTTGCCGCGGCGTTTGCGGTCGAACCACTCGTCCATCCGCTCCTGCATGGTGGCTGTCTGTTCGTCGGTCGGGTCCGGAGCCGGCCGCGGCTTGCCGCTGCGGCCCGCAAAATAGATGAAACGCGAACGTGTGAACGCCACGGTCTCGGCATGCTGACGTCGTAGCAGATCAGGTTTCTGGAGCCAGATCTGCAGGGCGATGTCCGCATCGGAGGGTTCCTCACCGGCCTCGATCGTGAGGCCAGCCCGTCCTGCCGCCTCGATCAGTTCCTCGGCGGTTTCCTTGGTCGCGGTCTCGTGTACGTAGAAAAGCGCGTCGACCATTTCGGGCGGCACCTTTTCGTCGGGCTTCATCAGCACAGCCGCGAGATCGTCGTAGGGAAAATCCTCACCCGCTTCGGCCGGAAGTTCAAACCCCCGCTCAGAAAAATAACCGGCCCACGTCGCGAAGAACTTCAAAAGATGCTTCGGCGAAATGCTCTTGAGACGGTCAGGGTTGGTGAAACTTCTCGGGTTGAATGACGCCATGCGCGATTCGGCTCCAGGATGAATCGGGGGTGAAGTTCAGGCTATCGGCGGAACAGTGATCGCACAAGTGCATGTTCCCGAAGTGTTCTGATCCACGCATCCGACAGTCAGGACAGCGCGCCGGTAGGTGAGGAGAGCATCTGGAGCTCTCCCATGAACAGCATCAATCCGGCGCTCCGCGCCATCCTGCATTCCCGCACGCCAGCGTCACCCACCATCGGGGCTGGCGCATGATCGATCCCGATGAACGTGAACAGGCCGCGCTCCGCGCCGCCTTGAAGAACATGGCCGAACTGATGGCCGAGATCGGCTGGACCACGCGGTTCGCCGATCTCAGCGAGGCGCAGGCGCTCGCCCTCGCCACCGCCGCCGTCGACGGCTTCCAGGAAGCGATGATGGCCAGCGCACCCCGGCCCGATCCGGAGGTGCCGTTCTGATGGACGCCGGTTTCGACTTCAACCATCGGGAGAAGCCGCCGAGTTTCGCGGATACCGTCAACACCTGCATCGACACCGCCCTTGTCGCGGAACAGGCTGAACGCCCCCAACGCGACTACCTCGGCGGCAGCCGGCTGGGCGATATCTGCCAACGCAGGCTGCAGTACGAATACCTGAAGACGCCGAAGGATCCGAGCGCCGGGTTCTCGGGCCAGTCCCTGCGCATCTTCGCGCTCGGGCATGTGCTTGAGGATCTGGCCATCGCCTGGCTGCGCAAGGCGGGCTTCGACTTGCGCACGCGCGATCGCCATGGCGATCAGTTCGGCTTCTCGGTCGTCGGCGGGCGGGTCCAGGGGCACGCCGACGGCGTGGTGGTCGTCGCGCCGAACGGCATAGCTGTTCCCGCGCTCTGGGAGTGCAAGTCGGCCAATGCGAAGAACTGGCGGGAAATCGCGAAGCACGGCGTCGGAAAGGCCAAGCCGGTCTATGCCGCGCAGATCGCGCTCTACCAGGCCTATCTCGGCCTGACCGAGGCGCCCGCACTCTTCACGGCGATCAACAAGGACACGTGCGAGATTTGGCACGAACTCGTTCCGTTCGATGCCGCACTGGCCCAGTCCGCCAGCGACAAGGCGGTGACGATCCTGCGCGCCTGTGATGCCGGTGAACTTCTTCCCCGCCACACGGCCGACCCCGATCACTTCGAATGCCGCTTCTGTGCGTGGCGGGAACGGTGCTGGGCATGACGGTCCCATCCGATACCAGCTTGCCCGACGACGTCGCGCCCGACGCGGAAATGATCGCGATCTATGCCGACGTGGTGTTCGGCTACTGCGACGGCTGGGTGCCGGTCCGTGCGCTCGCAGAGAAGGGCGCGGGCGATGGCCCGCCGCATGTGCCCTTCATCGAAGCGGACGCCACGCTACCCGCGAAACTCGCGCTTCAGGCGACATGGGCGAGCGACGCTGGCATGGCCCTGTTCGTTGCGCCCGGCACAGTCGCGGCCCCAGGCGACGCACGGGCCGAGAGCATCGTGCAGACGCAAGTGGTGCTCGTCGATCTCGACCATGGCGACATCTGTTCGAAGCGTGACCATCTCGTGCAGCATCTCGGAAGACCGACACTTGAGGTCGGGTCCGGTGGCGTCACCACCGAGGGACAGCGCAAGCTGCACCTCTACTGGCGTCTGACCGAACCCGCCGAAGGCGACGACATCGCCACCGTCTGCCGCGCCCGGCACATGATCGCCGCGAAGGTTGGTGGCGACCCTTCGTTCCGGTCCGCGCACCAGCCGATCCGCGTGGCGGGATCGATCCACGCCAAACAGGGTCTTCGGCGGCTGGTGCGGATCCTGAACCACGATCCCCGCGATCACGACCTTGGCGAGCTGCTCGAGGCGATCATCGCGATGCCGCCGCTCGAAGGCGAGAACGGGCTCGATTTCAACATGGCCGCCAGCGAGCGCGGCAGCGTGACCGAACTGTTCGGCCGCCAGGTCCGTGAAGGCGGCGTGGATGGCACCACCCGGTTCGACGCGCTGTCGCGCGTGATCGGATACTGGATCCGCCGCGCCCGCGAAGGCCATGTGCCGCGCGAACAAGCGTGGGAGGAAATCGTCTCCTACAACACGGCCCGCGTTGCCCCTCCCTGGCCGGAGGACCGGCTGCGCGAGGAAGCCGAACGCCTCTGGAAACGCGACGCCGCCCGAAACGGCGAGATCGATGACGAGGATGACGGTCCCGATGGCGGCGGCCCTGCTGGCGGGGGGCATGATGGGCCGGTGCCGGTGCGCTTCACCGAGGATGCGCTCGCCGCAACCTTCGCCGCCCGACATGCCGAGACATGGCGCTACGTCGCCGGCTGGGGGCAATGGCTAACCTGGTCGGGCAAGCTTTGGCGGCGCGAGGAGACGCTGCAGGCCTTCGATCTGGCCCGGATGATCTGCCGCGAGGCGGCGGCGCGCGCCGGGTCTGCACGACTCAAGGCGAAGCTTTCCAGCGCCGCGACCGTGTCCGCCGTGGAGCGGCTTGCCCGTTCCGACCGTCGCCACGCAACCACGACCGAGCCGTGGGATCGCGATCCCTGGCTATTGAACACGCCCGGCGGCGTGGTCGACCTGCGTAGTGGCGCGTCGCTGCTGCACGACCCCGGCCTCTTCATGACTCGCATCGCCGGGGCATCGGTCGCCGACGCATGCCCAGTCTGGCTCGGGTTTCTCGAAACCGTCACGGGAGGGGACGGCGAACTGCAATCCTACCTGCAGCGCATGGCGGGCTACTGCCTGACGGGCGTGACCACCGAGCATGCGCTCTTCTTTCTCTACGGTACCGGCGCCAACGGGAAATCGGTCTTTGCCAACACCCTGACCGCTATCCTGGGTGACTACGCCACCGTCGCGCCGATGGACATGTTCATGGCCACGCAGGGTGATCGCCACCCGACCGACATGGCCGGACTGCGCGGGGCGCGCATCGTGACGTCCATCGAGACCGAACAGGGCAGCCGCTGGGCCGAGAGCAAGCTGAAGGCGCTGACAGGAGGCGACAAGATCACGGCCCGCTTCATGCGGCAGGATTTCTTCGAGTTCATACCGCAGTTCAAGCTGCTGATCGTCGGCAACCACAAGCCCTCCATCCGCAACGTCGACGAGGCGATGAAGCGGCGCCTGCACATGGTGCCGTTCACGGTCACCATCCCTCCCGCGCGGCGCGATAAGCACCTGGCGGACAGGCTGCTGGCCGAACGCGACGGTATCCTCGCGTGGGCGCTCGAGGGCTGCATCGAATGGCAGCGGACAGGGTTGCGCCCACCGCCCGCAGTGATGGCCGCCACCGAGGACTACTTCGAGGCCGAGGACGCCATCGGTCGCTGGATCGACGAGCGCTGCTCCGTCGGGTTGCACCTCAGCGCCAGCACCTCCGCGATGTTCACCGACTGGAAGGCATGGGCCGATGCGAACGGCGAGTTCGCGGGCTCGGTCAAGCGCTTCTCAGAAGCTCTGATCGTCCGGGGCTTCGAGCGTCACAACACCCGCGCGGCCAAGGGATTCCGGGGTATCGCCCTCGACGACAGCAACTCTGACCTTTTCTCGGGAGAATAGGAAAATGCGAATGAATTCAGAGTGTGTGACGGATGTGACGGATCATACCTATAAGACCGTTACGCGCGCGCATGTGCGCGCCTGTGGAGCGGATAGGGAACCATCCGTCACATCCGTCACACCCGTCACCACCCCCCCGATTCCGATGCAGGAGGGTGGCGAACTGCGCCCCTGCATCCTTGCGCTCGACCTCGGCACCTCGACCGGCTGGGCGATCCGTGGCCATGACGGTCTGATCACCAGCGGCACCGTCTCGCTGCGCCCCGGCCGTTTCGACGGCGGCGGCATGCGCTACCTGCGCTTCACCAACTGGCTGACCGAGATCGACCGGCTGTCCGGTCCCGTCGCCGCGATCTGGTTCGAGGAGGTCCGTCGCCACGCGGGCACCGACGCGAGCCACATCTACGGCGGGCTCATGGCGACGCTGACCGCATGGGCCGAACTGCGCGGCGTGCCTTACGAGGGCGTCCCGGTGGGCACGATCAAGCGCTTCGCCACCGGCAAGGGCAACGCCGACAAGGCCGCCATGGTCGCCGCCGTCCGCGCCCGCGGCTTCAGCCCGGCTGACGACAACGAGGCGGACGCCATCGCCATCCTGCTCTGGGCGATCGAGACGAAGGGAGATGTCGCATGAGATGGCATCCCCACGGCTACGGCGGCCGACGCCGGGATCCCGAGCAGGTCAAACGCGAGGGCTGGCAGGACCAGGGCGTCCTCGCGGTCTCCGCGGATGACGACCGCCTCACCTGGCCCGAGCGTGAACTGGTCCGCCAGCTGGGCGAGAAGCTCTACGGCCCGCGCCCGTCCGACAGGGAGGCGCGCCATGGCTGATCGCGAATGGACCGCCGACGACGTCGCTGACCATTTCGAGGAGGCGTTCCGTACCCTGCGCAAGCTGCCGCCGGTGAAGGCGCAGGGCTACTTCAACACTTGGCCCGACATCGTGCGCACCAGCCGCGAGATCGCGGCGATGGAGCCGCAGCCGATGCGGGTCTGGCCCTCGGCCGCCGCGATCACCCGGCTCGAGCAGACTTTCGACTGGGTGCTCTGGATCGAGGAAGCGGAGCGCAAGCTGGTCTGGTCTCGTGCCGCCCGCGTGCCGTGGAAGGAGATCAGCGGCGAGCTGGGGTGCGACCGCACGACCGCCTGGCGGCGTTGGCAGCTGGCGCTGACCAAGATTGCTGCGCGCCTGAATGCGCAGTGACTCCAATGTGTTGCAACACTTTTTCTTTCGACATCTGCAACATGATCGTGCTATTCCGAAGGCAAGATGGGGAGAGTGCGCTGGAAAGCTCGCTCTCCCCTTTGCGTTGAGGCCGGCCCCACTGGACCCCGGTATCCAGCGAGGGTCCGGCCGGGGTCCAGCCCGAGGCAGTTTCCGGTTCCTTCCTGGCGACATTCGTATGCTGGCGGGCGAAGCGCGGGACATCGCCAGCGTCAGGGCCGGATTTTTGGGAAGCCACCCGGAAGCCGGAGCCACGCGCGCGCCGCGCAAACACCAATGAACGCTGGCCTTCCGACCGGACACCGCTGGTAGCCGCTGGACCCCGCTTGGAGTCCAGCGCGGCATCCGGAGTCCGGAAGCCACCGGCATCCACCCGACCGAGGAACCTTGCCCGCCATGACGCTGAGCTTCGCCCCGGACGCGATCGAGACGTGGCCGCTGGCCAAGCTCCAGCCCTACGCGAAGAACGCGAAGGCGCACGGGGCCGACCAGGTCGCGAAGATCGCCGCCAGCATGGCCGAGTTCGGTTGGACCGTGCCCTGCCTCGTGGCCGAAGACGGAGAGCTGATCGCGGGGCACGGCCGCGTGCTGGCGGCCACCCAGCTGGGGCTCACCGAGGCGCCGGTGATCGTGCTCGGGCACCTGACCGAAGCGCAGCGCCGGGCCTACCGGATCGCGGACAACAAGCTGACGGAACTCGGCACCTGGGACGAGGCGCTGCTGTCGGCGGAACTGAACGACCTGCTGGCCGAGGATTTCGACCTGTCGCTGGTCGGGTTCTCCGATGGCGAGTTGGACAAGCTGCTGGCCTTCGTGCCGGATGGGGACGGTGAAGAAGGTGGCGCCGGGGGCTCCGTGCCGCCGGTGACCATCCCCGAACCGCCGCGCAATCCGGCGTCGCGCACCGGAGATCTTTGGATCCTCGGCGACCACCGTCTGCTCTGCGGTGACAGCACCAGCGCGGCCGACGTGCGCCGCCTGATGAATGGCGAGCGTGCGATCCTGTTCGCGACCGACCCGCCGTATCTGGTGGACTATGACGGCTCCAACCACCCGACCCGAAACAAGGATTGGTCCGCGTCCTACGGCACGACCTGGGACGACAGTTCGCAGGGGGCTGAACTCTACGACGGCTTCATCGCGGCGGCCGTGGCCGAGGCCATCGCCGAGGACGCCGCCTGGTACTGCTGGCACGCCTCGCGCCGCCAGGCGATGCTGGAGGCCAGCTGGGAAAAGGCGGGCGCCTTCGTGCACCAGCAGATCATCTGGGTGAAGGACCGCGGGGTTCTGACCCGTTCGCACTACCTGTGGAAACACGAGCCCTGTTTCATGGGCTGGCGGCGTCCGAACCGCCCGCCCAAGGTCGCCGAGGAAACACTGCCGTCGACATGGGCGCTGCCCAGCTTCGCCAAGGACGACCGGCCCGACCACCCCACGCCGAAGCCGCTCGACGCCTTCGGGATCCCGATGCGCCAGCACGTCGCCCGCGGCGGCCTCTGCTACGAGCCCTTCTCGGGCTCGGGTTCGCAGATCATGGCGGGCGAAGCCAACGGTCGCCGCGTCTTCGCGATGGAGATCAGCCCGGCCTATGTCGATGTCGCCGTGGAGCGTTGGCAGGCCGAGACCGGCCGAGACGCGATCCTCGACAGCGACGGCCGGACTTTCGCGCAGTTGAGGGCCGAGCGGCTGGGCGACGATGCCGCCCCCACGGCAGATGCGCCGAACACGGACGCCCCGCCCGAACCCGCGCGAAAGCGCAAGACCGCAGCATGAAACAGTCCCGCCTCATGTCGCTGGTCGAGTCCGTTGCCAACGTGATCGTCGGCTACGGAGTCGCGGTCGTGACGCAGATCCTGATCTTCCCGGTCTTCGGGCTGCACACGACGCTGGCGCAGAACCTGAAGATGGGCGCCATCTTCACTGTCCTGTCGATCGCCCGTTCCTTCGCCTTGCGTCGGGTGTTCGAGGCCATCCGGATGCGGAGCGCAAAATGATCGACCGCCGCCCCTGTGGGACGGCGGCCATCAACTTCTCGGGGTCCGGTGCCTCAGGCGGCGGGGAGTTTGTACACGCGCCCCCGATCCTCGACCTTCTCCGAGGTCACCTCGAGCCCGAGCTTCTTCTTCAGCGCCCCGGCCATCGCGCCGCGCACCGTGTGCGACTGCCAGCCCGTCGCGGCCATGATCTCCTCGATGGTCGCGCCGTCCGGTGCGCGCAGCATGGCGATCAGCGTGGCCTGCTTGGTGCCCTCGCGCGGTGTGCGCGTCTTGGGCGCGGTTTCGGCTACGGTGGGGGTGTCCGGCGCGGCCTCCTCGGTAGGCGCGTCCGTCGCGCCCGCAGGCGCGGGGTTCGCGTCCTCGGTCTCGATCCCGATGGCGGCAAGGCCCGCGTCGGTGGCAACCAGCGTGACGCCGTGGCCGTCTCCGGTCTCGCGCCACATAAGCTCGCCCTTGCGCGTGTCGGCGTCGACCTCCTGCAGGAAGTTCTTCGCGAGCATCGCGCCGACCACCTTGGCAGCGGCGCCGCCGCGCAGGCTCTCGGGCAGCGGCAGTGCGATGCGGTCCTCGCGCTGTGCGGCGGCGCTGAGGATGATGGCTTGGGTGTCAGAAAGCTTGGTCATGGGATCGTCTCCGTATTCGGGCCCGCGTCATGCGGCGCCTCCTACGACCCCGAGCCGCGCAGGGCGCGCGGCGGGAGTTCCGGCAGTGCCGGAGATCAGCGGGCGTGCTCGCCCTCGCCGAAGGCGCTGTCGGTGATGCGCTTCAGGAGGCTGGCGTAGTGTTCGAGGGTGCCGACATGGCCCCAGTTGATCTCGTCGGGGTGGGCGTTGAAGTGGTCGTCGCTCAGCGTCTGCAGCCGGGCGAGCATCTCGTCGATCTCGGCCTTCTTGCCGATGAAGGCCGCGAGCGCGGCTTCCTTATTCCGGCGCGCCTTCTCGGCGCGGAGTTCGTGGCGCGGGGTGGTGATCGGGTTCAGGCGCGTGGTCATCGTGATGGCTCCTTGGTGAGTTGCATCGTCCTTCTGAACGGACGTTCGCTCCGGTCGCGCTGCTTATCAACTCGATAAGAACATGATTTCGATAGATAATCGGAGCCGTCGATGCAGGGCATGAGCGAGCGCCAGTACGCCGCGCATGTCGGGCTGTCGCGGGGCGCGATCCAGAAGGCCAAGGCCGCCGAGCGGCTGGTCCTCTATCCCGACGGCAGCATCAACGCGACCGCCAGCGACGCCAGACGTGCCGAGACGACCGACCCGTCCAAGACCCGCAAGCCGCCCACGCCGAAGCTGAAGCCCGTCCCCGAGGCGGCCGTGGCCGCTGTTGGCGACACGCTGCGTGAACAGGGGCTGGCAGTCCCGGCCGTCGGCGGCGGCACGACCTTCCTGCAGGCGAAGACCGCGAACGAGGTGCTGAAAGCGCAGGAGCGGCGCATCCGGCTCCAGAAGCTGAAGGGGGAGTTGATCGAGCGGGCCCGCGCGCTGGCGCTGGTGTTCCGGCTGGCGCGGGAGGAACGGGACGCGTGGGTGAACTGGCCTGCACGCGCGGCGGCGCTGATGGCGGCCGAACTGTCAGCCTCGTGCGCCGACGTGACCGGCCAGCAGATCACCGTGGAGCCAGCCGCGATGCAGAAGGTCCTGGAGAAACATGTACGCGCCCACCTCGACGAACTCGCCGAGGTCCGGCCCGACTTCCGGTGAGAGCGGCGATGGCCTGACGGACTTCGACGGCGCCGGCGAGATCCTGCGCGCCTGGGGCAACGGGCTGCGGCCAGACCCCGACCTGACTGTCTCGGAATGGGCGGATCGGCACCGGATGCTTTCGGGCCGCGCCTCGGCCGAACCCGGGCGATACCGCACGGTGCGCACGCCTTACATGCGCGAGATCATGGACCGGCTGTCGCCCGGCGATCCCACACAGCGGATCGTGTTCATGAAGGCTGCTCAGGTCGGCGCGACCGAGGCGGGCAACAACTGGATCGGGTTCGCCATCCACCAGGCGCCCGGCCCGATGCTGGCGGTCCAGCCCACCGTGGAACTGGCCAAGCGCAACTCGCGCCAGCGGATCGACCCGCTGATCGACGAGAGCCCCGAGCTGCGGGAGCGGGTGAAGCCCGCGCGATCCCGCGACGCGGGGAACACCATGCTGTCCAAGGAATTCGCGGGCGGCATCCTGATCATGACGGGCGCGAACTCGGCGGTCGGGCTGCGCTCGACCCCGGCGCGCTACATCTTCCTCGACGAGGTCGACGCCTATCCGGCCTCGGCCGACGAGGAAGGCGACCCGGTCACGCTGGCCGAGGCGCGCTCGCTGACCTTCGCCCACCGGCGCAAGGTCTTCCTGGTCTCGACGCCCACCATCCGGGGGCTGAGCCGGATCGAGCGCGAATACGAGGCATCGGACCAGCGCCGGTTCTTCGTGCCGTGCCCGCATTGCGGCCACGCACAATGGCTGAAGTTCGACCGGCTGCGCTGGCAGAAGGGCCGCCCGGAGACTGCGGAATATCACTGCGAGGGCTGCGACGCGGCAATCGCGGAGCATCACAAGACGGCGATGCTGGAGCGTGGCGAATGGCGGCCGACCGCCACGGCCGCCGATCCGACCACGGTCGGGTATCACCTCTCCGCACTCTATTCGCCGATCGGCTGGCTGAGCTGGGAGCGGATCGTGCGGGCTTGGGACGCGGCGCAAGGTTCGGATGAAGCGATCAAGGCGTTCCGCAACACGATCCTCGGCGAGACATGGGTCGAGACCGGAGAAGCCCCCGACTGGCAACGGCTCTACGACCGGCGCGAGCGCTGGACATCCGGCACGGTGCCCGCGGGCGGGCTGTTCCTGACCGCCGGGGCCGACGTGCAGAAGGACCGGATCGAGGTCGATGTCTGGGCCTGGGGTCGCGGGTTGGAAAGCTGGCTCGTCGATCACGTCGTGATCGAGGGCGGGCCCGACCGGCACGACGCCTGGTCGGAGCTGACCGGGCTGCTGGACAAAAGCTGGCCGCATGAACGCGGCGCGCATCTGCGCATTGCGCGACTTGCCATCGACACCGGGTACGAGGCTCCGGCGGTCTATTCCTGGTCGCGGGCGCAGGGGTTTGGGCAGGTGTCGCCGGTGAAGGGCGTCGAGGGGTTCAACCGCTCGAGCCCGGTGTCGGGGCCGACGTTCGTCGACGCGACCGAGGGCGGCAAGCGCTTGCGGCGCGGCGCGCGGCTGTGGACCGTGGCGGTGTCGACCTTCAAGGCCGAGACCTATCGCTTCCTGCGGCTGGCGCGGCCCACCGAAGAGGAGATGGCCGACGGGGCTGCGTTCCCGCCCGGCTCGGTGCATCTGCCGCATTGGGTCGAGAACGAATGGCTGAAGCAGTTCGTCGCCGAACAGCTGGTGACGGTGCGCACGAAGCGCGGCTTCGCCCGGCTGGAATGGCAGAAGCTGCGCGAACGCAACGAGGCGCTGGACTGCCGGGTCTACGCCCGCGCCGCCGCGTGGATCGCGGGCGCGGACCGCTGGCCGGACGAGAAATGGCGCGACCTCGAGGATCAGCTCGGGGCAGCCCCCGCCGACAGCGATCCCGCCGGGCAGATCAACCGGCCGGGACAGGCCCCGCAGGGCAAGCGCCGCTCCGACTGGCTCGGGCGGCGCGGAGGATGGTTTTGAACATGACCGAATGGACGGAAACCGAGCTCTCGGCTTTGCGCCGGGCCTATGCCAGCGGCACGACCCGGGTCAGCTATGACGGCAAGTCGGTGGATTACGGCTCGGCCGAGGATCTGCTCGCCCGGATCCGGACCATCGAGCGTGCCATCGCGGGCACCACACGGCCGTTGCCGGTAGCCGGGCTCGCTGGCTTCTCGCGCGGGGATCGCTGATGTCGGCCAACTGGTTTGATCACGCCGTCGCCACGGTGGCGCCCCGCATGGCCGCCCGCCGCGTGATGGCGCGACAAGCCTTCGAGACGCTGACGCGGGGCTACGACGGGGCTGCGCGCGGACGGCGCACAGAGGGCTGGCGCGTGCCGGGATCCTCTGCCGACACCGAGATCGGCGTGGCCGGAGCGCTCTTGCGCGACCGGATGCGCGATCTGGTGCGCAACAACCCGCATGCGGCGAAGGCCGTGGCGGTGCTGGTCAACAACATCATCGGCGCAGGCATCATGCCCCGCGCCGCCAGCGGAGACGACACGCTCGACCGCAAGGTCGACGCGCTGTTCGAGCGCTGGACGGCGGAGTGCGACGCCGACGGCCAGCTCGACTTCTACGGGCTGCAGACGCTGATCTGCCGCGAGATGGTCGAGGCGGGCGAGGTTCTGGCGCGCCGCCGTCTGCGGCGGGCATCAGATGGCCTGCCGGTGCCGCTGCAACTGCAGGTGCTGGAGGCCGATTTTCTCGATGCCACCAAGTCCGGCGCCTTCGGCGCGGGGCGGCTGGTGCAGGGGATCGAGTTCGACCCGCTCGGCAAGCGCCGGGCCTACTGGCTGCATGCCGAGCATCCGGGCGACGCTTACGGGGCCTTGCAGAACGGTCTGCAGAGTCGCCCGGTCCCGGCGAGCGAGATCGCCCACGTCTACGAGAAGCAGCGCACGCAGGCGCGCGGCGTTCCCTGGGGCGCGCCGGTGATCCGTAGCTTGCGCGATCTCGACGACTATGAAGTGGCCGAACTGGTCCGCAAGAAGACCGAGGCCTGCGTCACCGCCATCGTCTTCGGCGACGACGAAGCGCAGCAGGGCATTGCGCCCTCGGTGGTCGATGCAGACGGCAACCGGGTCGAACAGTTCGAACCGGGGCTGATCGCCTATGCCCGCGGCGGCAAGGACATCCGGTTCAACCAGCCGTCGGCCACCGGCGGCTACGGCGAATACAAGCGGGCGAGCCTGCACACCATCTCGGCCGGGTTCCGCGTGCCGTATGAATTGCTGACCGGGGACCTCTCCCAGGTCAACTATTCCTCGATCCGCGCGGGGCTCGTCGAGTTCCGCCGCCAGATCGACGCCGTCCAATGGCAGCTGTTCATCCCGATGTTCTGCGCGCCGGTGTGGCGCTGGTTCACGGAAGCGGCATGGGCGGCGGGGCAGATCCCGTCGCCGAGCGTGCCGGTCGAATGGTCGCCGCCGAAGTTCGAGGCGGTCGATCCGCAGAAGGACGCGATGGCGAACCTGCTGTCGATCCGCTCCGGCACCATGACGCTGGCCGAGGTGATCGCCCGGCAGGGCCGCAACCCGGACGCGGTGCTGGCCGAGATCGCCGCGACCAACGCCAAGCTCGACGCGCTGGGGCTGGTGCTCGACAGCGACCCGCGCCGCGTCACCAAGACCGGCAGCGCTCAGACCAACGATCCGGCCGACGACGACGAGACCGACGCCGCAGAAACCGACCCGGCGCAGGCCGACCAACAGGACTGACCCCATGGACACGATGATCGAACTGCCGGCCATGCGCCGGTCGGCGGAGCTTGCGCCGAACACCGCCGATGCCGACACCCGCACCGTCGAGGTGGTCTGGTCGGCCGGGGCCCGCGTCCGCCGAGTCACCTTCTTCGGCGAGCCATACGACGAGGAGCTGAGCCTCGACCCGGCCCATGTCCGGCTCGACCGGCTGAACGCGGGCGCGCCGTTCCTGAAGGTGCACGAGCTCGACACGCTCGACGCGGTGATCGGCTCGGTCGTGCCGGGCTCGGCGCGGATCGAGAACGGCCGCGGCATCGCGCTGGTGCGGATCAGCGAGCGCGCGGACGTCGAGCCGATCTGGCGCGACATCCAGGCCGGGCACATCCGCGCGGTCTCCATCGGCTACCAGGTCCACCGCTTCGAGGTCTCGAAACCCGAGGCCGCGCGCGAGCTTTGGCGCGCGGTGGACTGGACGCCCTTCGAGGTCTCCGCCGTCGCGGTCGGAGCCGACCCGGCAGCGGGCTTCCGCGCCCAGCAACCCCTTCACGACTGCGTCCTCCACCGCCGGGACGCCCCTTCCACCACGAAAGGACCGATCCCGATGATGGACAAGACCCAGACCCCGGCGAGCGACGCCGCAACCCCCGCCACCACCCAGCCGACCGTGCCGGTCGAAACCGAGGACACTCCCATGACCGAGCCGAAAGTGGCTGCGCCCGACCCGAAGGTCGCGGCCAGCGAGACGCGCAGCCAGCCGATGACGCAGGCAACGCCAGCACCCGACACGGAAGCCGTCGCGACGCGCGCCCGCGAGGCCGAGCGCGACCGCGTCTCCACCATCTACGATCTGGCCGGACGGCTGAACCTCGCGCGCGGCTTCGCCGAGGAGCTGGTCAAGCGCGGCGTCAGCGTGGACGAGTCCCGCCGCCTGATCCTCGACCAGGTCGCCGCGAAATCCGACGAGACCCGGACCTTCCCGCATATTTCCGTCCCGCTCGGCGGCCGGGACGAGCGCATCACCCGCCGCGATGCGGTGGCCAATGCGCTGTTGCACCGCTACAGCCCGACGCTGTTCCAGCTGGAGGACGCCGCCCGCCAGTACCGCGGCATGACCCTGCTGGAGCTCGCCCGCGAAAGCCTCGGCAATGCGGGCGTCAACACGCGCGGCCTGTCGCGTGACGAGGTGGCGACGCGGGCCCTGCACTCGACCTCGGACTTTCCCGAGATCCTGTCGGCCGTCACCAACAAGACCCTGCGGCAGGCCTACGAGGCCTATCCCCGCACCTTCATGCTGTTCTGCCGCCAGGTGCTGGCCACCGACTTCAAGGCGATGCACCGGGTGCAGCTCGGCGAAGCGCCGCAGCTGCTCGAGGTCGGCGAGAGCGGCGAGTTCAAGCGCGGGACGCTCGGCGAGAGCAAGGAGAGCTACAAGGTCAAGACCTATGGCCGGGTGGTCGCGATCACCCGCCAGACGCTGATCAACGACGATCTCGACGCCTTCACCCGGATCCCGGCGATGTACGGCAACT
>CAZVIS010000023.1:0-19185 GCA_964627355.1 uncultured Rhodobacterales bacterium | reverse complement strand
AGCGGCCCCTCAAGCCCCGCATGTTCGGCGATCAGATCGTCGATCCCGGCGGCTTGGTCCTTGGGCATGGCGTCCTCGCTTTGCGTGTGCGCGATGGTATGCAAAGCCATAGTCAAAGCAATATCGGATTTCCGTCATCCGATAGGCTAAACCTATCAAACGCGCCCCGCCGCCGCGATCAGCGCAGCCAGAACCGGCGTCTGAAGGTCCCGCCGCGGCGCGATCAGACCCACAGAGTGCTCGACCTCGGGCGCCACAATGGGAATCGACACCACCCGCCGGTCGCCCGCGAACATCGCCGCCAGCCGCATCGGCACGACCGAGGCCCAGTGCCCCGTCATCACATGCGCGATCAGCGCGACGGTGGAGTTCGATTCGACCGTCGGCGCCGCCGCCACGCCCGCCTCGGCCAGATGCTGGTTCACGATCCGTCGGTTCTGCATGTCTGCGGTCAAGAGGCACAGGGGCTGGCCCGCGACCTCTCCCCAGGTCACCTCGCGCCGGTCGGCGAGGGGAGAGCCCGGGGCGCAGATCAGGCGGTAAAACTCTGTGTAGAGCGGCACGGTGGTCACCCGGCCCAAGGGTTCGTTGTCGAGATAGGTGATGCCGGCATCCAGATCCATCGCCTCGAGCCCCGCGAGGATCTCGGTCGAGGTGCGGGACAGGATCGACAGGCGCACATTCGGATGGGCTTGCAGGAACAGCCCCGTCAGGTCGGCCACCATCGGCAGCGCGGTCGGGATCACCCCCAGCCGAAGGTTGCCCGACAGCCCCGTGCGCACCGCCCGCATCTCTTCGCGCAGAAGGCGCATGTCGCCTGCGATCCGCTTGGCGTGGTCCAGCACCCGCTGCCCCTCGGGCGTCAGGCCCATGAAGCGCGAGCCACGGAAGACGAGCTGGACGCCCAGTTGGTCCTCCAGCTGGCGGATGGCAGAGGAGACGGAGGGTTGCGTGATCCCAAGGGCCTCGGCGGCGCGGCCGAAGTGGCGTTCCTTGGCGAGCGCGATGAAGACGTCCAGCTTGTCGATCATTGCGCGCTGCTCCGGCCACAGAGCCGGGGGTTTTCCACCCCCGGACCCCCGGAGGATATTTGGACCAACGTGAAAGGGGCAAGAAGAGGTTTCAACCTACCCTTCTCGCTTGTCCAAACATCCTCGTGGGGTGAAGGCCCGGAGCGGGCCGAGGGGGGGCAGACGGCCCCCGAGCCTCAGTCGAGGTGGAGCGGCGTCCGGTCGCCCGTCGCAAAGCGCCCGAGGACGGCAGGGTAGAGGTGATGCTCGGCCCGAAGGACGCGGGCGGCGAGGGTCGTCTCGGTGTCGTCGGGAAGCACTGGCACGCGTGCCTGGCCGAGGATGGGACCTGCGTCGAGGGCTGAGGTCACCTCGTGGACAGTGCAGCCAGCCTCGCTGTCGCCTGCGGCCAGCGCGCGGGCATGGGTGTGGAGGCCGGGGTACTTGGGCAGAAGCGAGGGGTGGATGTTGAGCATCCGGCCCGCGAAGGGCTGCACGAAGGCAGGGGTCAGGATGCGCATGAAGCCGGCCAGGCAGAGGATGTCCGGACGCTCGCTCTGAACCACGCGCATCAGCGCCGCCTCGAACCCCGCGCGGTCGCGGCCGAAGGGGCGGTGGTCCACGGCGGCGGTGCGGATGCCGAGCGCGGCGGCCTTCGTCAGTCCGGGGGCGGCGGGGTCGTTCGAGGCCACCAGCACAGGCCGCGCGGGGTGGTCGCCGGTCATGCTCTCGACCAGCTTGAGCATGTTCGACCCGCCGCCCGAGATCAGGATGGCGACGCGGATCACCCCAGGGTGCCCCGGTAGACGACCCTCTCGCCCGACATGACCTCGCCCAGGGCCACCACCGTCTCGCCCATGCCCGCCAGCAGGTCGGCCAGCGCAGGCGCCCGATCGGGGGCCACGACAAGGATCATCCCGATCCCGCAGTTGAAGGTCTTGAGGAGTTCCGCCTGCGTCATCCCCGCCGTGTCGCGCAGCCAGCGGAAGACAGGCGGCAGGGTCCAGGCGGTGAGGTCGATGGCGCAGGCGAGGCCCGCGGGCAGCACGCGCGGCGGGTTCTCGGTCAGGCCACCGCCGGTGATGTGGGCAAAGCCATGCACCCCACCCGCGCGCACCGCCGCGAGCGCCGGTTTCACGTAAAGGCGCGTGGGGGCCAACAGCGCCTGACCCAGCGTGCCAGGGCCAAACGGGCAGGCGTCGGACCAGGACAGCCCCGCCAGTTCCACCACCTTGCGGACAAAGCTGTAGCCGTTGGAATGCACCCCGTCCGAGGCGAGGCCCAGGAGCACGTCGCCTTCGGCAACCCCCGCAGGCAGGTCTCCCCCCCGCTCCATCGCGCCAACGGCGAAACCGGCCAGATCGAAGTCGCCGCCGTGGTACATCCCCGGCATCTCGGCCGTCTCACCGCCCACCAGCGCGCAGCCGGTCGCCGCGCAAGCGGCAGCGATGCCGTTCACCACGCGGGCGGCCTGCGCGACGTCGAGCTTGCCGGTCGCGAAATAGTCGAGGAAGAACAGAGGCTCTGCCCCCTGACACACCAGATCGTTGACGCACATCGCGACAAGATCCTGCCCAATCGTGTCCAGATGCCCGGTGTCGATGGCGATGCGCAGCTTGGTGCCCACACCATCCGTGGCGGCCACCAGAATGGGGTCGCGATATCCCGCCGCCTTCAGATCAAACAGTGCCCCGAACCCGCCAAGGCCCGCCATCGTACCGGGCCGTGCCGTTGCGGCGGCGGCGGGCTTGATCGCCTCGACAAAGGCGTTGCCTGCGTCGATGTCCACACCCGCCTGCGCGTAGGTCAGTCCGTTTTTGCCGTTGGTCATGATCGCCTGCCTGCCTGCCCCTTGTCGTCTGCGCCTCTACGACGAGCGCGCAGGTCGCGCAATCGGCTACGGCAAGCCGGGGACCTTCAGCAAATCCGCAGGTTCGTCTTCTAGCGCGCCCTTCGCGTTGAGGTCCTGCGTGTTCTTCCAGCGGTTTTGGTAGGAATCCGTGTGCTTGTTCACTCTTTTGGTGATCCTGTTGCTGGTGTCCTCGGTCACACCCTCGTCGGCGATCTCGAAAAGCTTGTTCTTCATGAAGAACCACAGGGCAGAGCGCACCGCATACTTCGGCTGCACTAAGAGGTCAGGGTTGCCCGTCTTCGAGACGAGATCGATTTTCTCTTCATAGGTCGCGTTGTGCCATTTCTCGAACGCCGTGTAGTTGGCCCGCCCCGTAAGCTGGATCAGTCCCCGCCCGCGGAAGCGCCAGCCGTCACCGCTGGCGATATCGCCGTTGTCAAGGTCAGCCCGGCCGCCATAGGCGCGATTGGCAATTGCTTCGGGATCGGCCTTCTTCGACGCGGTCTTGCCGTAAAGCTGCGCCTCCTCGGGGTGATCCTTGAAATACTGGAACTCGGTCAGGTTCTCGACGCGGTAGTGCAGGTCCTCTGACATCGCGCCGCCTTGGCCGACCTCTTGCAAGGCCTGCCCGAAGAAGTGCGCACGGCGTTTGGGGTTCGACAGCAGCGCCTCGGCAGCCGGGGTGCCGAGTTCGGCGGCAATCTCCATCAGCATCGCATCGGGCAGCTTGGAAAACACCTGCTTGAGGTTCGCCGCCTTCCGCGTCGCCTTCTGGGTCTCGAGGCTGAGGGGGGTCATCGGTGCCGTCGCCGAAGGTTTCGGCACCGCGCGATCCGTCGCCGCGATCAGCTTTTCCGCCCGCTGCGGGTTGCCCAACTGGAACGCAAGAACGATCTGGAGCACGGCGCTTGCCACTTTGCGGGCCAGGCTCGGATCGGCGGGAGCGAGCGCCTTTGCCTGCCGCGCCAGTGCCAGAACGCGGTCCCGGTGGCCCGGCGGCACGTCTTGCATGGTGTCAGAGGGTGGCCGCGCGGTCGGCGGCTTTGTCTTTGAAGTTGACGGCGGCGTTTGTGATCCTTTTGCCAACGCCGCCTCGATCTGGGCCAGCGCGGCATCGGCTCCGGCCAGGTCACCCAGACCCATCCGCTGCCGGACGAGGGCAAGCGCCCGCATCAACCTGTCGGAGCGGTCGGGCGGCATCCCGCGCGCCTGTAGGATTGCGCGCTTCAGTCGGTCGGACACCGACGCCGCGAGCTTGGGATCGGCAGGCGGCGGCGGCGGTGGCGGAACCGGGCCTTGCGCAACGGCTGCCCGCGGATCGTTCCGCAAAGGCGGCGCGGGTACCGCGTCGGAACCCACCTGCAGGCCGGATGCACCGGGGACGGGAGGCCCGTCTTCTGCATCATCGAGGTTCGCGCCGGACGGCAGGGTAAAGATCACCTTCAGGGGATGACCGAGATCCGCCAGATAGCGCCGCACCATACGCGGCAGCGCAGCGGGTACGTCATCGGCTTCGCAAGCCAGCATGAAGGTCTTGCCTTCGACCGTCAGCACCCCCTGCGCGCCCTTGGGCCCGCCGCCTCGCGCCTTGGCGGCGCGGCGCATCATTTCGGTCGGCTTCTTGGGGTGCGCCTCGATGATCGGTCCGTCGGGGCCGATGACGATCGCGCAGGCGTGCGGGCGACGCCGTGCAGCCTTTATGATCTCACCAACATCCGGCGCCTCGTCCGATGCCATGCCAGCGCTCCCGTTCACATTGGCCCGTTTCACACTGCGCGAGATGCCCTTGTCGGCAAATCGATTCGGTGCGCCTCGCTTGACCTGTGGGCACCCTCGGGCTAGGGGCATTCGGGCTACGGGCCTGTAGCTCAACGGTTCAGAGCAGGGCGCTCATAACGCCTTGGTTGGGGGTTCGAATCCCTCCGGGCCTACCAAACCCAGCGGTGCTGCATCACGGGCGGACAGCCGCCCTCACACGTCACCGTGTGAATATGCGAAACACTTTGCGGGCTTTGCCGGGCCGTGCAAATTCGCCGAACCGGTCAGGCTGGTACCGGCCAGGGTTGGAAGCAGGGGACGGGATCATGACGCAAAGCGTGTCGAGACGCGCGGGCGGTCTGGTGAACTATATTCTGGGCACCGGCCACGGCGGCAAGATCATTCCCGGCCGTGTCCTGGACGAGATCGACCGGCGCGAGGCTGCGGCGGAACGGCTGATCAGCTGGGTGCAGCTGACCATCGTGGTGGCCTTTGCCTCTCTTTATTTCGTGGCCCCGCGGGCAGAAGGGGGATTCGGCGAGAACTTCGTCCCGATGACGCTGGCCGCCTATTTCGCCTTTACCCTGTTCCGCGTGGCGCTGTCCTACCGGGTGACGCTGCCGGGCTGGTTCCTTGTCGTCTCGATCGTGATCGACGTGGCGCTGCTCTGCGGGCTGATCTTCTCGTTCCACATCCAGTACCAGCAGCCGGCGGCGTTCTACCTCAAGGCGCCGACGATGATCTACCTGTTCATCTTCATCGCCCTGCGCGCCCTGCGCTTTGACCCGCGCTTTGTCCTGATCGCGGGCCTGGTAGCGACGGCGGGGTGGCTGGGGATGGTGGCCTATGCCCTTCTGACCGACATGGGCGACATGCATGTCACCAAGAACTATGTCGAATACCTGACCTCGAACACCATCCTGATCGGGGCCGAGATCGACAAGGTGATGACCCTTCTGGGCGTGACCTTCATCCTGTCCTTTGCGCTGTACCGGGGGCGGGACGTGCTGTTTGACGCCATCGAGAGCCGGGCGGCGGCAAATGACCTCAAGCAGTTCTTCGCGCCCGAGGTGGCGACGACGATCACCCAGTCGGCGGACCTGCCGGGGTCCGGAACCTCGGTCACGCGAGAGGCCGCGATCCTGTTCGTCGATGTACGCGGCTTTACCACCACTGCCGACCGGATGCCGCCCGAGGCGGTGATGGCCGTCCTTGCCCGCTATCAGGAGACCGCGCTGCCGGTGATCGAGCGGCACGGCGGGCAGATCGACAAGTTCATGGGGGACGGGATCCTTGCCACCTTCGGGGCGGTGCAGGACTGTGCGACCTATGCCGCCGATGCCCTGCGCGCGGCGGTCGAGGTGATCGCGGCGCTGGATGCCCAGGCCGAGGGATTTGCCGCCGCAGGCTGGCCTGGCACGCTGCGCACCGGGGCGGGCGTGGCTTGCGGGACGGTGACAGTGGGCGTGGTGGGCGCGCAGGGGCGGCTGGAGTTCACGGTGATCGGCAACCCGGTCAACCGCGCCTCGAAACTCGAAGGCGCAAACAAGCTGTTGGGCACGCGCGCCCTGACGGACCGCGAGACGTTGCGGCGGGCCGGAATGCAGGGCTATGAGCCTGACGTCCGCGCCACGCGACGCCGCAAGATCGAGGGGCTTTCCGCCGCCGTCGAGGTTGTCGTGCTGGCCTGAGTTGACAGGAACCTTGCCCCCCGGTCAGGGTGCGCGCGCAGGACCGATCGGCAGGGGACCCACCGGATGATCGAGGCGGACCGCGAAACCGAACGCCAGGGCTGGGCGCGGGCGGTGACCGTACCGCGGCTGCGGCTTGCCTCGGGGCTGGTGCTCTTCACTTTTGCCATCTTGCACTTCATCAACCACGCACTCGGCCTGATCTCGCTTGAGGTGATGGAGGCCGCGCAGGACCTGCGGATGGCGGTGACGCGCAGCCTGCCCGGGACGGCTGTCCTCGTGACGGCGGCATTGGTGCATTTCACGCTGGGAATCGCGCGGTTCCTGCGGGCGCGGACTTGGCGGATGGGCTTTCGCAGCATCGTGCAGCTTCTGTTCGGGCTGCTTATTCCGGTTTTCCTGATCCGCCATGTCTGGGACATGCGCGGCGCGCGTGAGCTGCTGTCGATCGACACCTCCTATTCCTACGCCCTCTGGGCGATGTGGCCGGGCGAGGCACTCAACCAGTCCATCCTGCTGGGGCTTGTCTGGGTACATGCCTGTATCGGGCTGCACCACTGGCTGGGCACGAACGCGACCTACCGGCGGCTTCTGCCGGTCTGGTATGCGGGTGCGGTGCTGATCCCGGCGCTGTCGCTTGCCGGTTTCGTCACGGCGGCGCGGGCGGCGCGGCTGAAGGGAGGCTTTGCCAACCCGTTCAAGGGTGACGGCTATGGCGGCGATCTCTATGCGCCGATCGGCAACGCGATCGAGCAGTCGCAGAACCTCTACTCGCTGATCCTTGGGGCGGCCGTGCTGGTGTGGCTCGCGCTGATCCTGGGCGACCGGCTGAGGCCGCGCGTGGTACTGCGCTATGCGGGGGGGCCGCGCGTTCTGGCTCCGCGCGGCATGTCGGTGCTGGATGTCAGCCGCATCAACCGCATTCCCCACGCCTCGGTCTGCGGGGGGCGGGCACGCTGTTCGACCTGCCGCGTCCGCGTGATCGAGGGGCTGGCCGATCTGCCCCCGCCCTCCGAGGTCGAGGCGGCGGTTCTGCGGCGCGTGGGGGCGCCCGCGAATGTGCGGCTGGCGTGCCAGCTGCGCCCGATGGCGGATATCGAGATCTCGACCCTTCTGCCTGCCCATATAAAGGCGGTGCCGGGCGGCGTGTCCGACCGCTATCACTGGGGGGTCGAGCAGGATGTGACGATCCTCTTCTGCGACCTGCGCGGCTTTACCAAGATCAGCGAGGGCAAGCTGCCCTTCGACGTGGTGTTCCTGCTGAACCAGTTCCTGGGCCGGATGGCCGAGGTGATCGAGGACAGCGGCGGCCATGTGGACAAGTTCATGGGCGATGGCATCATGGCAATCTTCGGCATGGGTGCGCCGGTGGACGAGGGTGCGCGGGCGGCCATGGCGGCGGCGCGCGCCATGGGGGGGGTGCTGACAGGTCTGAACCAGTCGATGCGCGAGGAGTTGCCCGCCCCCCTGTCGATGGGGATCGGAATGCACACCGGCCCTGCAATCCTTGGCAGGATCGGCGCCGCGCAACGGACCGAGGCTGCCGCGCTGACCGCGTTGGGAGAGACGGTGAACCTTGCCAGCCGTCTGGAATCGATGACGAAAGATCTTGTGGTGCAGGTCATCGTGTCGGCCGATTGCATGGCCGCGTCGGGGCTCGTCCCCACTGCGGCGCTGCGGCAGCAGGCCGTGACGGTGCGGGGCATTGCCCGGCCCGTCGAGGTCTTTGCCGCCGAAAGCACGAATGATCTTCCTGATCCGGCGCCCGCCCGCGCCGCCCTGCGCGCAGAGGCGTGAGGCGACAGAGGCGCAGCACCATGCTAGGACTGCCACCATGACGACGTCCGATGCCCGCGCCTTCCTCGACGACCTGCCGGTCTTTGCCGCATTCGAGGATGTGGCCGATGTCGCGCGCTATCGCCCGCTTCCCGACGGGTGGGCCCTCGCGCTTGGCGATGTGGTCGCCTCGGGTCAAGCGATTGCGTCGGGCCAGTACAAGATGGTGAACATGGCGGCGGCAGCCCTGATTACCGCGGTGACCAACGCCCTGGGCCAGCGCAGCGTGCCATTCAGCTTTGGCGGCGATGGGGCCGCGATTGCAGTGCCGCCGGAGGGGATCGAGGCCGCGAGGGGTGCGCTGGCGGCTGTCGCGTGCTGGATCGACGAGGATCTGGGGTTGCAGATGCGGGTGGCGCTGGTGCCGCTGGCAGAGATCCGGGCGGCGGGGCTGGACGTGCGCGTCTCGCGCCTGCAGGCCAGCCCGGACACCGCCTTCGCCATGTTCGCGGGCGGCGGGTCGGCCTGGGCCGAGGCCGAGATGAAGGCGGGCCGCTTTGCCGTCGCCCCTGCCCCGCCAGGCAGTCGGGCGGACCTGACCGGCCTCTCGTGCCGCTGGAACCCGGTTGCGGCGCGCAAGGGGCAGATCGTTTCGCTGCTCGCCACGCCAGGCCGAAATGCCACGCCAGAGACGTTCCGCGCGCTGGTGGCGGATGTGGTGGCGCTGGCCAATGCGGCTGAGGGCGCAAGCCCCCTGCCTGCCGAAGGCCCCGTTCCGGTGCTCTACCTCGGCGGGATGGAGGCCGAGGCGCGCGCGCAGGCGCCGGTGGGCAAGCGGCTGATGGCCAGGCTGGGGGTGATCGTCGCCGTGCTGCTGACGATCCTTCTTTACCGCACGAACCTGGTGATCTGCGGCTTCAGCGCGCGGGCCTATTCGCGCGACGTCGCAGCCAACAGCGACTTCCGCAAGTTCGACGACGGGCTGAAGATGACCCTCGACATCGATGCCCAACAGCTTGCACGGATCGAGGCACGGCTGAAGGAAGCGGCAGCGGCAGGCATCTGCCGCTATGGCATCCACGCCCAGTCCTCGGCGCTGGTGACCTGCATCGTGCCGTCAATCACCACGCGCGACCATGTCCATTTCGTGGACGGGGCCGAAGGCGGCTATGCGCGCGCTGCCCTGCAACTCAAGCAGATGGCCTGACGCCCGGCGCGTATCGCAAGACATTCACCTTGATCCGGCCCCCGGATGTGGGCTTGACTGCGCGGGGACGCCGAAAGCATGCCGTTCCATGAACGCCCCACCTTGGGCAAAGGCCGCCTGACCCGATGATCGACCCCAACATCTCGCGTTACATCTGGAAGCACACCCGGGTTCAGCAGCTTTGGATCCTCGGTGTCGTTGCGGTGTCGATGGTCCCCTATTTCCTGTCGTTCAACCTGCCCAAGCAGATCGTGAACGGCCCGATCCAGGGTGGCGGGTTCGAGCAACCCGGGGCCACGCAAATCTTCATGCGGATCGCGCTTGACCTGCCCTTTGTCGGCAACGTTGTCCTTTTGCCGGGCATCGAGATGGAGCGGATGGGGATGCTGTTCGCGCTGAGCGGCGTGTTCCTGTCGCTGGTGATCGTGAACGGGCTCTTCAAGTATTACATCAACACCTACAAAGGCCGCCTTGGCGAACGCCTGCTGCGCCGGATGCGATTCACGCTGGTGGACCATATCCTGCGTTTCCCGCCTGCGGCCTTCAAGCGCCTGAAACCGGCCGAAGTCGCCAGCATGGTGAAGGACGAGGTGGAACCGCTGGGCGGGTTCACCGGCGACGCCTTCGTGGCGCCTTTCCTGCTGGGCGGGCAGGCGCTGACCGCCCTTCTGTTCATCTTCCTGCAAAGCGTGCCGCTTGGTCTGGTGACAGCGGCGCTGGTGTCCGTGCAGGCCTTCATCATCCCCCGGATGCGCCGCCGCCTTCTGGTCCTTGGCCGCCAGCGCCAACTGACCGCGAGAGAGCTTGCCGGACGGGTCAGCGAGATCGTCGAAGGGATCAACACGATCCGCACCTACGACACCACGAATTACGAACGCGCCGACATCGCCGCACGCCTGGGACGGATCTTCAAGATCCGAATAGACATCTACCAGTGTAAGTTACTGGTGAAATTCATAAACAACTTCCTCGCCTCGGTCACGCCCTTCCTGTTCTACACCATCGGCGGCTATCTGGCGCTGAACGGGCAGCTGGACATTGGGCAGCTGGTCGCGGTGATCGGCGCCTACAAGGATCTGCCCGGGCCGCTGAAAGAGCTGATCGACTGGGACCAGAACCGGCAGGACGTGCAGGTCAAGTACCAGACCGTCGTGTCGCAATTCGCCATCGACGGGCTGATCGAGCCGCGCCTGCAAGAACTGACGCCCGCTGCCGATGCGGCCCGGCTGGATCAGCCGCTTGGCACGGTGAACCTGGGTGTGGTGGACGACAGCGGCGCGATCAGTCTGAACCGTGTTTCGATCAGCCTGTCGAAAGGCGATGCGTTGGCCATCGTCGGCCAGTCGGGATCGGGGAGCGACACGCTGGCCGAGGCGCTGGCGCGTCTCGTCTGGCCGACCTCGGGCAAGGTGGTCGCAGGCGACACCGACCTGCAGACGGTACCCGAGGCAGTCACCGGACGCTCGATCACCTATGCGGGGCCGGATACCTTTTTCTTCTTCGGCACGGTGCGGGACAATTTGCTGTACGGGCTGAAGCACGCCCCTGTGGGCGAGCCTGCCTACGACGGGGCGGCACGCTCGCGGCGGCAATGGGAGCGGAACGAGGCGCGCTTGTCCGGCAATCCGGACATCGACCTCGCCAGCGACTGGATCGACTATCCAAGTACGGGGGCAGCAGGGCCGGACGATCTTATGGCACGGGTCTTTGCGGTGCTGGATACGGTATCGCTGACGCGCGACATCCTTGACCTTGCGCTGCGCTCGTCGATCAACCCGGCGGACCATGGCGACCTTGCCGACCGCATCGTCGCCATGCGCCAGCTTTTGCGCGAAGAGCTCACACGGCAAGACCTCAACGACCTGATCGTGCCGTTCGAGCCGGGGGCCTACAACAGCGAGGCGACGGTGCTGGAGAACATCCTGTTCGGCCATGCCCTTCTGCCCGCGCTGTCGGCGGCCGAGATCGGCAAGAACGCCTACTTCCGCGCGATGCTGACCGAACATGGTCTGGTCGAACGGCTGAGCACGATGGGCGTAGAGATTGCACGAAACGCGGTTGACCTGTTGGGTGACCTGCCGGCGGACCATCCGCTGTTCCAAAGTCAGAACCTGATGACGGCGGACGACATTCCGGTGTTCCAGGGCCTGCTGAAAAAGCTGGACAGCGCGGGCGGCGCGCTGACCGAGGCTGACCGTGCCAGGATGATCCGGCTGAGTTTCGACTATGTCGAGCCGCGCTTCCGCTTTGGCCTGATGCCCGCCGACCTGATGGCCGAGATCGTGGCCTTCCGGCAGGCCTTCCGCGAGCGCATGCCGGCCGACCTCAAGGCAGGGATCGAACCCTATGATCCGCAGACGTTCATCACATCGGCGGGACTTCTGGACAATATGCTGTTCGGGCGGGTCAGCCAGAAGTACCGCGACGGATCGGACCGCATCTACGCAGCGGTAGCGACGCTTTTGGCGCCGCTCGGGCTTTACGAGCAGATCCTGTCCATCGGTCTGGACTTCCACGTCGGCGCGGGCGGCAAGCGGCTGACATCGGCGCAGCGCCAGAAACTAGGGCTGGCGCGGGCGCTGGTCCGGCGGTCGGACTACTATGTGATGAATCGCCCGCTTTCGGCGCTGGACGCCCGCGCGCAAGAGGCAATGATCCGCAATGTGCTGGCGCATCTGCGCGCGGACGGGCGGCAGCCGGGCATCGCCTGGGTCGTCTCGTCCGTGCAGGTGACGCCGCTTTTTGACCGTATCGCGGTTTTTGACCGCGGCAGTCTCGTCGAAGAGGGAACCTATGACGACTTGCGCAAAAAGAACGGTATCTTCGCCGAACTGATAGCGGCATAATTAACCCTGGGGGCGTTCCTATGGGACGTATGGGGCCACGGAAGAAGGCAGGACGATTGTGGCGCTGAACGAAGAAGTACAGATGCTCCGGCAGGTCCCCTTGTTTGCAGGGGTGTCGCCGCCGCGGCTAAAGCTGTTGGCCTTTACGTCGGAACGGGTCGAGTTCCGGCCTGGCGAAGTGCTTTTCCTGCAGGGTGATCCCGGGGATGCTGCCTTTGTCATCCTGTCGGGGCGGGCGGACGTGATCGTGGACGGTCCGAAAGGGTCTAACAAGGTGGCCGAGATCTCGGAGAACTCCATTGTCGGCGAAATCGCCATCCTGTGCGACGTGGCGCGGACGGCGACCGTCAAGGCGCTGACCCGGGTCGAGGCGCTGCGCATCGACAAGGAGAATTTCCTCAAGCTGTTGATGGATTTCCCGGAGATGACGATCCAGGTTGTCCGGGTGCTGGCAGACCGCCTTTCCCAGACGACGCTGGAACTCGCACAGGCCCGGACCCGCATCGCGCAGAGCACGCATTGACATCGGGGCGACCTGTCACCGCGCCCAAATCACGCGCGGACACGGACAGCACCGATCCGCCGCCATTTCGCGTCCGGCTGTGGGGAGTCCGGGGCAGCCTTCCTGTGTCGGGCGATCAGTTTCGGGCCTATGGCGGGCGCACGATCTGCATTGAGATGCGCTGCGGCGACCATGTGCTGCTGTTCGATGCCGGGTCCGGAATGGCGCAGGCGGGCGTGGCGCTGCGGGCCGAGGCGCATGACAGGATCGACCTGTTCTTCAGCCACTTCCACTATGACCACGTCATCGGGATGCCGTTCTTCGCCCCCCTTTACGACCGCAGCTGCACGATGACCGTTTGGTCGGGGCACATGACCGGCGCGATGACGACGGCCGAGATGATGGCCAACTTCATGCGGACCCCGTTCTTTCCCATCGGGCCCGACATCTGCACCGCCTGCCTGACCCCGCGCGAGTTCACCCCCGGCGATGTCCTGACCCCTTACCCCGGCCTGACCATCCGAACCGCCATGCTGAACCATCCCGGCAACGCCGTCGGATACCGTGTCGAGTGGGGGGGGCGGGCCGCGGCCGTGGTCACGGACACCGAACATGTGCCCGGAACGCTAGACCCCCGCGTGCTCGACCTCATCGCGGGGGCTGATCTTGTGCTTTACGATGCCACCTATCGGGACGAAGAATTCGAGGCTTACCGGGGGTTTGGCCATTCGACCTGGCAACAGGCCCTGCGGCTGGCAGGCGCAGCGGGGGCGCATCGTGTCGGACTGATCCACCACGCGGAATGGCGCACCGACGCGGGCCTCGCCCGGATCGAGCAGGTGCTTGCAGACACTGGCGCCAATGCCTTTGTGGCTCGCGACGATCAGGTGATCGACCTTTAGGGCCGCGACCGATTGTCACGTCGGCGACAAACGTGTACACCATCCCACAGTTTGAATAGACCAGCCGACCGCGCGGTTTCCGCGTACCGATCCTTTTTCAGCGTCGCAGCGACTGGTTGGCCACAATATTTTGCAGCGGCTTCGGCGTCTTCGGGCAGCCAGTCGGGGAAGGAAAGCGAATGCCCTTCAAGATCGAGAAGATCGAGGAAACCGAAACCCAGATCGTGAAGGCCGTGCGCCAGGAAAAGGCGATGCGCCGGGAGTTCATGGCCGACGGCAAGATCGACCCCAAGGAGAAAAAGCAGCTTGACGCGATCACCGACAAGATCGCCAAGCTGAAGGCCGCCGTCGCCAAGGTCCGGGCCGAGATCGAGGCCGCCCGCCGCGCCTTCGAGGGGCGCAGCGGTGACCTGGCCCGCCTGAAGTCCGAACTGGTCGAGGTGACCGACTGGGGCCACGCCGACGCCACCAAGGTCAAGACCGAGGTCGATGCCATCGCGCCGATGACAGCCGAGCAGCAGTGGGGCGACGCGACCGCGCAGCTTGACAAGGCGGTCAAGGCGATGGCGCCGGTGATCAAGGACACCAAGGCGCAGATCGCGGCCAAGGCCGTCTACGACCCACTGCGCAAGGACTTTGATACCCGCCTGGCCAAGGCCGCCGCGACCAGCCCCCAGACCGCCGACATCGAGGCGCTGGTGACCGCGCTGCAGGGCAAGCTGGACGCGGTGACCAAGGATGCGGGCGCCAAGGACTTCGTCAAGGCGCTGGCCGCGCTAAAGGCCCTGGATGCCGATATCGAGACATTGGGCGCGGTCATCGCCGATACCGGCGCCAAGAAGGACGAATTCGACAAGGCCTGGGCCGCCCTTGCCCCCCGCCTGCAAGAGGCCTCGACATGCGAATTCGCCGCCCTTGCCGACCTGCAGAACGACATGGCGGCGCAGCAGACCGAGGTCGAGGGGCTGGCGGCAAAGCACGACTATGCCGCTGCACTGCCCAAGGTCGCCGACCTGTCCAAGCGGATCGATGACTATATGGCCGAATACGCCAAGCTGGTGGACGCAAGCACCCTTTATGGCAAGCGCCTGCCCCGGATCGAGGCCGAGCTTGGCGCGGTCAGCCAGTGCGAGTTCCCCGCCCTGACCCCCCAGCAGACGACGCTTCTGGACACGGCTGACCGCATGAAGGCCGCGGCCGCAGCCGGTGACTTCGATGCAGCCTTGCGCGAGATGGACGCGCTGGACCCCTTGCTGGAGAAGTTCAAGGCCGATCTCGAAAACGCCCGCCTCGGGCAGGAGTTCGAGAAGCGGATGGCCGAGCTTGAGCCCCGCATCACAAAGACCGCCGTCTGCAACTTTGGCCCGCTCGACACGCTGTCCGCCAGCATCGCCCGCGACCATGAGAGGGCGCAAGGCAGCGCCGCCGCCGGGAACTACGTCGATGCGCTGACCCTGCTGGACGCGATCGAGGCGCGGCTCGACGACTACGAGACGCAGCTTGCCGCGCAGATGAAGGCGCAGGCCGAGTATCAGGCGGGCATCGTGGCCCTGCTGAAACGCTGCGACGCGGTGGCAAGCTGCGAATACCCCCAACTGTCCGCACAGGCCGAGGCGGCAATTGCCCTCCGCACCCGGATGGAGGCTGCTGCCGGTACGCGGGATTTCGTCACCGCGCTGGCAGCGATGAAGGAACTCGACAAGGAAATCGGCATCATCGAGACGACCTTGGCCGAGCTTGACGCCCGCCGCGCCGAGTACGAGCTGCGCCTGCCCGCCCTGATCGAACGCTTCGACAGCCAGATGGTCAGCGACTTCACGCAGCTGGTGGACGACCGACAGGCGCTGCAGGCCAAGCGCGCCGAGATGGAAGCCGCCGCCAAGGCGCGCGACTATCCGCTGGCGATCGACCTCATGAACGCGATCGAGATCATGCTCAACGACCTCGACGCCGAGGCCGAGAAACTCGACGGCCTGCGCAAGCAGTACGAAGCCCTTCTGGCCAAGATCAAGGACCAGATCGCAGCAGTCGAGGCCTGCGAGCACAAGGAGCTTTTGCCGAAGAAGACCCCGATCATGGAGTTGAAATCCGCGATGTTCGCCGCGGCAGACGAGACGGATTATGTGGTGGCGATGGCCAAGGCCAATGCGCTGGTGCCGCTGCTGACCGAATTCGCCAAGCTGGAGATCCTGGTCGAGGACTATGCCCGCCGCCTGAAGGTGATCGACGAGCGTATCGCCACGGTCAAGGCCTATACCTACAAGTCCCTGAAGAAAAAGCAGGAAGAGATTGCCAAGCTGTACGGCGAGATGACCGCCGACGCCGCCAAGGCCGAATTGCAGGCCGCCATCGACAAGATGAAGAAGCTTGAAACCTTGGTGACCGAAACCATCGAGCTGTTCGAGAAACTCAGGCTGCAGGAGGCGGTCTACAAGAACCGCCACGAAGAACTCAAGGGCCCGGTCGAGGCGATCAAGAAGAACACGATCAAGAAGAAGGAGGTCGAAAAGGCCGCCGAGGAGGTGGGCGACGCCTGGGAAGACTTCGAGGACCTCGGCAAGGAGGATGAGTTCATCAAGGCCGTGGACAAGGTCGAGGCTGTCAAGGCGGCGATCAAGGCCTACGAGGAAGCCGTGGACAAGTTCGGCGACGCCAAGGAAGCCTACGAGATGCTCTCGAAACTGGCCGAGGCCGCCTATGCCGAGGCCAAGTCCGAGGCCGAAGGCTGGAAGGACGTCGAGGACCTTCAGACCGCGTTCGAGAAGCTGACCGATCTTCGGACCGAGATGACCGAGGCGGGCAAGGGCGACAGCCCGGACTACGAGGCGGGCAAGGACAAGGCGCAGGCCCTGATCGACGCCTGCAAGACCTTTGCCGGCGAAGTGGCCAAGCTGAAGGACCGCGAAGCCCACCTCAACGGCCTGTTCGTGGCCGCCAAGGAACGCTTCGGCAGGTTGCCGAAGGATGCCGAGGATAAGGCCGAGGACGAGTACGGCGATGCCGAGGGTCTCATCGCCAAGATCGGCAAGGCTCTGGACCCGAAAGAGCGCAAGCTCGATCGGGCTGCGGAACTCTTGGGAGAGTTGAACGAGAAACTCGACAAGATCGAGGGCAAGCTCAAGACCAAGGACGAGCACAAGGCCGATTACGAGGGCCGTCTGGCCTTGCTGGTGCCTCGGGTCGACAAGGCGAGAAAGACCAAATTCCCCGAGGCCTTGTCGGGCGACCTCAAGACCGTCACCGACGCGCTGGAGGAGATGACCGACCGTGCCGAGGCCGAGGATTACGAGGGCGGCGTGGCCAAGGCCGCAATGGTCGAGGCGGCACTGACCACCTTCGATGCCGCCGAGGACAAGCTGGAAATCCTCGACGCCACGCTGACCGAACGGATCGGCGAGATCGACAAGGACATGCCGAAGCTCGACAACCCGTTCCTCAAGCTGTTGCCGATGGTGGCCGAGGTTCACAAGAACTACGCCACGATGAAGGACCTGTACGGCAAGCAGAAGCTGGCCGAGGCAGAGCCGGTGTCCAAGACCGTCCGCGACGGCCTGCGCGCCGCGCTGGAAGAACTCGAACGGATCGAGGACGAGCAGGCCAAGCTCAAGGACGAACAGATCAAGGTCGAGAAGGAGAAGGGCGTCCTCGATAAGATCGGCGACGAGGTCGACAAGCTGAAGGACGGCGCCATCGACTATGCCAAGGAGAAGGCGCTGGATTACGTCGGCGAGAAGGCCAAGGCGGTCTATAACGTTGTGGATGGGGTGAAGGACGCCGTGATGGACGGCGAGCTTTACGAAGGCGGCAAGAAGATCATCCAGGGCGTGGACGATTTCGTCCCCGGTCCCAGTCGGATCACTGCCGTTCGTAAGGGCATCGAATTTGTCGAGGAGGGCGTCGATTTCGTCGAAAAGGCGGTCGATGTCATCAAGGCGGCTGGGGACGAATGACCGGCGCGCGCGATTTCAGAATGAGGGATTGAGGAGACGGTGATGGCCGACAAGGGCAAGGGCGCAGGCGACGACCTAGGCGAAATCATCAAGCAGGCGCGCAACCGCCCGATGAACGTGGCGCTGGTGCTGGGGAAAGAGGGTCTCGACATCGCGGGGGACGCGAGGAAGGGTGTCGAGGCGATGTGGCGCGACGCCAAGGCCATGGGCGGCGGGTCCAAGGGCGGGATGGGCGTCCTCAACGTCGTCGGCAAGGAACTGCAGATCCAGTTCGTGGCCGAGGACTATCCCGCCTCGCTGAAGAAGGCCTTCAAGGAACGCCTGCGCGACGCCGGTCTGAAATTCAAGCCGGTCTTCATCCTGCCCGACGGCACCGTGGACGGTTCCGGCGATGACGCGGATGACGAGGGAGAGGGAGAGGACAGCGCGCCCGAAGGCGGCGGCGACCCAGCCGAAGATCTGCGCAAGGTCCTGCTGGCCGAGTTCGAGGGGCTGGCCGATGCGCTGGCAGGCGCCAAGGGTGCCAGTCCCCTGCCCGCCGTGAAGAAGATCGAGGGGCTGGAGGCGATGTTCCAGACCGAGGTCGAGCGCGACCCCAAGAAGGCGGGCGCGGTCCTGTCGCTGCTGAAGAAAATGGCGGGCGACGCGCCGCAAGGCGACGGCGCCCCCGACCCCGCGTCGGACGCGCGGCGGGCAAGCCTTGCCTCGCTGGAAAAGGGGATCGACGCGCTTCTGGCCGAGTTCGCCTGAGGGCGGGCCGGGGGGAACTCCCCCCGGCCCCCCGCGTCACTTCAGATGATAGGTCTCGGGGATCGCATAGACCGGGGTCGCGATCCCCTCCATCCGCGCCTTGAGTTGCAGGGACAGGAACTGCGAGTAGTGGCGCGACTGGTGCAGGTTGCCCCCGTGGAACCACAGGCCCTCCTGCCTCGTCGGTTTCCACATGTTCCGCTGCTCTCCGACCCAGGGCCCCGGGTCCTTGGTCGTGTCGGACCCCAGACCCCAGACCTTGCCCACCTTGTCCGCCACGTCCTGCCCGATCAGGTCCGCCGCCCAGCCGTTCATCGAGCCATAGCCGGTCGCATAGACGATCACATCCGCCGGCAACCGCGTGCCATCCGCCAGCACCACCGCATCCTCGGTGATCTCCTGCACCTGCCCATGCGCCAACTTGATCTTCCCGTCGATGATGAGCTGGCTTGCCCCCACGTCGATATAGTACCCCGACCCGCGCCGCAGGTATTTCATGAACAGCCCCGACCCGTCGTCGCCCCAGTCCAGCCAGAACCCCGCCTTCTCCAGCCCCGCATAGAAGTCGGCGTCGATCTCCTTCATCTTCTCATAGAGGGGGATCTGGAAGGCATGCAGGATAGCGTAGGGCACGCTGGCGAAGATCAGGTCCGCCTTGTGGTGGGTGATGCCCGAGGCCACCGCCTGTTCGGAGTAAAGGCTGCCCAGCCCCACATCCATCAGCGTGTCCGACCGAACGATATGGGTCGATGACCGCTGCACCATCGTCACATCGACATCGTTCTCCCACAGCGCCGCGCAGATATCGTGGGCCGAGTTGTTCGATCCGATGACCACCGCCTTCTGGCCCTTGTAGGCGTCCGGGCCGGGGTGTTTCGACGAATGGTGCTGGTCGCCCTTGAACCGCTCCATCCCCGGATAGCTGGGCATGTTCGGCTTGG
>CAZVIS010000022.1:0-19196 GCA_964627355.1 uncultured Rhodobacterales bacterium | reverse complement strand
TCGTGTCGCGGCTGATCTCGACATCGGGGTTGTAGACCCCGGTCGACCAGTCGAGGACGCCCGGCACCTTCCAGCGCGTATCGCCCGTGCCATTGCCAGCGATACGCTGCACCGCCTCGACCAGTTCATGGTCATGAATGCGGCCATAGTCGGGGCCGGTCACGGCACGCAGTTCGGTGCGGCCATCTTCGGTTTCGAAGGTCTTCACCTGCTCGGCGCGGTGGTTGGTCAGGCCGTATTGCAGGTTGATCCCCGCCAGCGGCGCGGGCAGCTGCCGTAGGTAGGAGGCCGGAGCGCCAACGATGCTCGCCAGCTGGCCGAAGGCCCAGTGCGTGGGAGCAACAGGCTCATGTGCCTTCGGCAGCATGAGATTCAGCCGCTCGGGGTTGTCGCGTGCGGCCTCGACGCGGATGTCCGCCGTCTGCACCACACGGCTGCGGCTGCGCTCGGACCGACCTTTCACGTTGGCCCAGAGATCGTCGAGCGACAGATACCGCTCATCATCTGGCCGGTTGAACCATTCGGACGACACTCGCCCGTTCCGCTCACCCCGGCTCACATCCACCTTCCAGCCGCCAGCCCGCGTCGGTGCGACCGGATCCAGAACTTCCACAACGCCCATCGGCTATCTCCCGCGACGGGCGCCGGGAGCCACTCTCCCGAGCCTCAACCCGTCACCGGGAAACCGGCACTCCTCTCACTCCGAGGGACGTGATCGTTGGATGGAACGTGGAACATAGATTGGCTGAAAATATATGGCAAAGATAGTGGTTAGGTGGAACTGCAGACACCGTCTCCTAGTCTTTCTGAACGATCGTTTGGGTCGAAGAAAGAAAATCAAAGTGGCCTTGCAGCAGATATCAAAACGGCCTTTGCAGGTTTCAGCCTTTCACTGACGGTATGACGGCCAACCCAATCCAGGACCGCGCCCACTTCCGGGGCCAATTCAGACGCCAGACCCCCTGAGAACCTGTCGAAGGCCTCCCGGTTCAGGGCGTTCAGCCCGACCAGAACCGGCATGTCATGCTCCAGCGCCGATGCGATCACCGAGCGAAACCCTCGCCCCTCCGCCTCGTGCTTGCCGAACTTGTTGATGATCATCAGGTCGGCGCCGCGGTCCACGGAGCGTGCGACATGTTCGACCGCAATTTCCAGGGAACCCGCGTCCAGACGGCACCCCCGCGCCCAGTTTCCGCGGTTCTGGGAAATGCGGAACGACGGGCCCTCGGGCAGGACCATCAGATCCATGTCGCAATGCAGGCTGCCGGCCCGCTCGGTGTTGACCTGCACGGTTCCGCACAGACGCAGGCCGAGTTGCCCAAGGTGTGTTGCCACCTCTGCAAGCAGTGGGTCAGTCCCGCCCCGCGAGGGTGACATGATGCAGGCCAGTTTCATGTGCCAATCCTTGTTGAATTGATGGCCCCTGCCGCGCCCGCAGGTCACGGGCGCGGCGGGGAAGGCGTCAGAGAGCGACTTCCCAGGACTTGAAACTGAGCCCGGCCGTGGCGGGCCCGGCTTCCGCGATCTTGCGAATGTTGCCCCAGGTCTGCTTGTAGTTCGGCAGGATCAGCTCGTTGGTGCCGGCGTTGATCACGTTGCCCTGCGTCCCCGAAGGGGCACCGAACAGCATGAAGGTTTCGTTCGGCTTTGCCGTCGGCTCGATATAGACCATCGCCTGCGTGGCACCGACGTCGTTCCAGACCTCGGCCATGTCACCGTTCTTCAGGCCCAACTCTGCCGCATCGGCCGGGTTGATCTGAAGGTAGGGCAGCGGGAAGCGGTCGGCGACGAAGTCGTTCTTCTGGTCAAGGAACCAGTTCTGCCAGTTGATGTTGGACCGGCCGTTGTTGATCAGGAACCGGTAGTTCGCCTTCTGCTGTGCCTTGCCCGGGGCCTGAAGCCCGCGCCATGCGCCCATGCAGAACAGCGCCTTCTTGTCCTCGCGTCCGTGCCGCGTGAAGGCGCCGTCCTCGTACAGCCGAGGCGTGCCGATCAGTTTGCCGTCGGCAAAGCCGGTGACGGGCTCCTGCACCCCGTTGTTACCCATGGCACGCAGGCGATCATAGGTGACCTCGGGATTGCCCTTGTTGTAGCCATCCATGAAGGCGTCTTCTTCGGTCTGCCAGTCATAGCCCTTGAACTGGCCGGCATACTCCGTGCGACCTTCCTCGGTCAGCACACGTTCGAGATGATTGGCCAGGCGCGCGGCGATCAGGCAGTCGGGCATCGACTGGCCGGGACCGTCCATGTACTTCTCGACCAGACGCATCCGCCGCTCGCCGTTCATCGAGGTCAGGTTCATTTCGCCAGATTCCACGGCAGGGAGGATGACGTGGGCCTGTTGGCCGATCTGGCTGTGGATGATGTCGACGTTGACGCTGAACAGCCCACCCGCGTTGAGTGCAGCCACGATGGCATCCACAAGTTCCTCGCGCGTCGCACCGGCGCGGGCATCCATCGCCTCTTTCACCATGTTGGTGCGGCGGTTGTATTCCCGTTTGAAAGCACTGGCGTTGAGCGTGGTCTTGTAGTGGTCGTTGGCCCAGATGTGGTGCACTTTGCCGCGGCCAGCGATCAGAAGCTGGTCGATGTAGGGTGCAGGCCGGCCGACATGCGCGTCGGAGGGGCGGTAGTAGCCTTCCTGGTGCCCGCCCAGACGGCAGCAGCCGCCGCCCTCGCGCCCGATGTTGCCGGTGGCGAGCGCGATGTTCACCAGGGCGCCGATGGTGCGGTAGTTGTCGTTGCCCCAGATGATGCCCTTTTCATAGGCCGTCACCGTCTTGCGGCGGCTGCCGTCGTCCTTGGGCTTGGCGATCCATTCCGCCGCCTTGACGATATCGGCCTCAGAAACGCCGCAGATCTCGGCGGCTTCGGCGGCTGACAACTTGCAAGCCGCACGCGCCGCCTCGAATGAGCCCAATGCCGACGGATGCTGTTCATCTTCGGCCACCGCCACGTCGCCCTGGAAGGTCGAGGCGGCGATGAAGTCGGCGTCCACCCAGCCTTGATCGGCGATATGGGTGAAGAGCGCGTTGAACAGCGCAAGGTCGGTGCCGGAGTTGATCTGCAGGTGCATGACGTTGTCAGCCCCTGCGACCTCTTCGCAGGCATTGACCGTCACGGTGCGGCGCGGATCGACCACCAGCACGCGGGCCCCGTTCCGCATTCCCGGAACCATGTGGTTCAGGAACAGGTTGGTCTGTGTTTCCAGCGGGTTGGCCCCGATCAGGAAGATAGTGTCCGTCACCTCGTAGTCGGCATACTGGTAGTTCAACTCGTCCACGCCCATGTCGCGGGTGGAATGAACCTCCGAGTTGTAGGCCGGGCGGTTGTGGATACGGCAATGCTTGACCTTCATCGACTCGAAGTAGAGCTTGCCCGTCCCCCAGGTGTTCTCGTATCCGCCCGCGCTGCCGCCGTGGTCGAACATCGAGACGAACAGGTCGTCCTCGTTGTCCTTGTCGATGACGCGGGCGGTGACGCGCGCCACCAGGTCAAGCGCATCGTCCCAGGTCGTCGGCTGCCAGGTGCCGTATCGCCACACCAGGGGGTCGGTCAGCCGCTGCGCCTGCGACCCGGTCACATCGCTGCGGCGGTTCTCGGCCATGCGCGCCCCGCGCACAGACCCGAGGCCCGAGTTCACCACGCAATCGACATCTGGCTTGATGACCAGGTGCACCGGGCGGCCATCCTGCTGCACCACGTTGTACATCGAGGGGGCATACCAGTTGTCGGTCTCGAGGTCCTGCTGCTTCGACAGGTCGGCACCTGACCAGTTGTCGGTGAAGCTGCCCTGCTGATTGATCGGCCACGTGTAGGCCTTGTAGCCGCAGCCGACGATGCAGTAGTGGCAGGTGACGTTGTGGACCTTGGCACTCGCCGGGATGATCGGCAGCCGGTCGGTCTGACGCTTGAAAGCCATCTCTTTTCTCCCTTATGCCGTCAGGACGTTCGACAGCCGACCGTAGATCAGCTCGTCCACGCCATCAGCGATGATGTCTCCCGCATCCGTGACCTGAAGCTTGAACTGCGGCAGGTTCTGCGTCGCGTGACCCCAGGTCTGCTGGCCGCCCGCCTCGCAATCGAACCGGCTGAAGTGCCCCGGGCAGTTCAGCGTCTTGTCCCCGGCATTGTAGGACAGCAGCCAGCCCTTGTGCGGGCAGAGGACCGAGTAGGCGACGATATCGCCATCGGGGCCAACCCCGCCGGGCACTGCCGTTCCGAGCTTGATCAGCACGCCGGGGCTGTCGGCATCGGGATAGGCGATGTCGAGCGGTTCGTTAGGCTTGAGGTCTGCCACATTGGCCAGGCGGTTGGCCGGGTATTCGACCCTGGCAAGCGCCTGCGCGTTGGCTTGGCCAGGCGCTGCAAAGGTCGCGGCGGCAGCTGCACCGACGGCGCTGATCGCACCGCCCCGCAGGAATTGACGCCTGCCGACGTCAACCAGCTTGTTGCACTTCATGGCGAGAATCCTCCCTGGCTTGTCGATTTGCGTCAGTTTAATGACGCGGACCGGGGGAGGGATACGGCCCGCATTGCCCTGCCGCGCTGCGGCAAGCTGTTCATTCCATGCCTGATTTTTCGGCGTTCGGATTTCCGAACAGGCAAGCGTGCCTAAAGACCCAGCTTCTGCATCTTTTCCCATAGGGTCGTGCGCGACACCTGCAACAGACGTGCGGCTTCACTGACCTGCCCTTGCGTTCGCTCCAGCGCCGCGATGATCTGCGCCCGTTCGGCGGCATCGCGGACGACGGCCAAGGGGCGAAGCACGTCCATCCCGGACTGTTCCGGGAACAGATCAGACGGCAGAACCTTCGGCCCTTCGGCCTGCTCCACTGCCCGCATCAGGCGCGCCCGCAGTTCCCGGCCATTGCCAGGCCAGCCATGCGAGCGGATGGCGTCCTCCGTCGAGGCGGCCAAGCCCAAGAGCGGAGCGGTTCGACGCGCGTTGAAGGCCGGGAACAGCCGGGTCGCGAGCCAGACGCCATCCTCGGGCCGGTCGGCCAGCGGCGGGACGATGATTTCGTGGGATTGAAGCAGGTGAAAGAGATCACCCCGAAACCCGCCTGCAACGATCTTTTCCTCCAGCCGCAGACCGGCCGTCGCAATCAGCCTCAGCGAAGATGCGCGCAGTGTCTGCAACAACAGGTCCTGCGCCCCGGGTGTCAGCCGCCCAACGCCGACGACCAGCAACGTGCCTTCGCCGGTCTCCGCGATAGCCTTCAGGACTGCCGCGTCGTCCACGGGTTCAAGCAATGCGTCACATCTGACGAAAGGGGCGGCACGCCGGTCCGACTGGTCGTGAACTCTACGTGCCAGACGTGCCTTGCCCAGCCCGTGCCCCCCACGGATCAACAGATGGGTGTCACGACCCGCCGCCTCCTGGACCTGACGATCCACCGCGCGCGCTGCGGCAGATATCCCGGTTTCAGACGGCATTTCCGGGTCACCCCTCGGCCGCATGACGATGCTCAGCCGCTCCAGAAATCGCCCCATGTCAAACGGTTTGGTGATGTAGTCTGCAGCCCCCGAGCGGATCAGGCGCACGGCCTGGTCGATGCCGCCCTGACCGGTGATGAACAGGAAGGGCGGCGGCGTTCCAAATCGGGTCAGCGTGTCATAGAGGTCTTCGCCTGTGCCATCGGGCAGCCGGATGTCACAGATGACGGCGTCGACAGCCTTTCGCGGTGTGCGGATCGCGGGCAAGGCTCGGGCGATGTGACGATGCCACTGCACCTCGGCCCCTTCGAGCGTCAATCGCTGCACCAGCGACGCGCCCATAATCTCGTCATCCTCGACCAAGATGATGCGGCGACCCTCAATCATGGCCATGGCCTGATAGCGGCAAGTCCACGCGGATCACTGTGGCCGACGCGATCCGGCTGTGGCTTATCTGGCCGTCCAGTCCGACGACGATGTCATGCGCCAACCGCAGACCGACGCCGCCACCCGGCGGAAGCGGACCGGACGACAAGAGCCGCGCAAGGTGGTCCGGCCCGAGGCCCGGCCCCGAATCCTCAACGATGATCGACAGCACATCCGCGCCATTGCGGACGGACAGTCCTACCTGCCCCCCGATCCCCGCCGCCTCGCTTGCGTTCAGGAGAAGGTTCAGCGTGACCTGCCGCACCTGCGCCGAGGGTAATGTGGCCAGCGTCGCATCCCCTGCGTCAACCTTCCAACTCAGGTGTTGCTGCCGGCTGGCGACCTCCGGTTCGAACAGCAGGCGCAAGTCCTCGAAATCGACCGAGCGCAGGTGCTGGGCCGACCGGTCAAGCCGGTTCTGGTCAAGAATCGCGCGCGCCACGTCGCGCATGTGGGTCAGCCCGCGCAGCATCAGGCTGCCAGACTCGCGCACGACCTCAGGGCGGTCGGCGTAGGCCACTATCGTGTCGGCGGCATTCAGCAATCCGCCGAGAGGATTGTTGATTTCATGTGCCAGAGACGATGACAGGCGCCCGAGACTGACGAACCGCTCCCGCTCGGCCAGCCGCCGCTCGGCCTCGGCGCGCGCCTCGACGGCCGTCGTCATGCGGTTGTAGGTGGCGATCAGCCGGGCGAAGCCGGGATCGCCGCGCGGGATGTCGGCCTCGGCGATCGGGCGGGGAACGCCCTCGGTCGCATCCATGGCGCGCACCAAAGTGGCGACCGGGCGCAGGATGCGTGCCACGGCCAGCCAGCCCGCGAACGTCAGCACTGCCGTCGCGACAGCATTGCCGAACAAGAGCCAGAGCGAGACCCTGCGCCGTTCCGCCAGCAGGTCGGTCACATCCAGTTCAGTCACGATACGGCCGACCTCACGGCCCTGATAGCGCAGCGGGGCCATCACCCTGAGGGTCGGGTCGCCCGTCATCGTGACGTCTTTCGGCGCAACCGCGCCCGCCTCATATGTGGTTACATTGCTGCCAACGGGCGCGCGCTTCGGGTCACTTGCTGCCAGAACCACTCCGCGTTCGTCCGCGACAACTGTCTGCAGCAACCGCTGACCGTCAGATGCGGTTTGCGCCCGTTCCAGAATGTCATAGACCTCCCACACATCCTGCCGCAGCACGAACGGCCCCAGGGCCACCGAAAGGCCGTCGAGATGCAGGCGCGCGGTTTCAACCAGACGCGCGTCCTGAGCGTGGCGCAGTGCCGTAAGCACCCCCTGACTTGCCACGAGACCCAGCACGATCATCAAGGTGGCCGTGACAAGCGGCACCCGAAGCGTGACCGGCAGCTTGCGGAACCAGCTTGCGATCATGGTCGCGTCCCGAGAAGGGCCATGCGCGCGGCGATCCCGTCGAACAATTGCGGGTCCGCCGGTGTCACCCCGTCGAGGAACAACAGGTCAAGCGCCGACCGACCCGACACCGTGTCGGCCAGGCCAAGAAGCGCAGACCTGCAGGCTGCCACGACCGGGTCATCCTTTCGGTCGGCGCGCGCAACGAAGGGTGGAAATCCCAGCCATTCGGACCGGGCGACGACCCGGGTGCGTGCGGTCAGGTCCGGCTCGACCGCACGCAACACCTCCCAGACATAGCCATCCACGCTGCCGGATCGTGTCAGTCCGCCCGCCACGGCACGGACAACATTGCGGTGCCCGAAGGTAAAGATTGTTCGGGAAAAGAACGCCTCCGGGGTCTCGCCGAGGCGTGCGAGGTCAGAGGCGGTGACCAGAAAACCGGAGTTGCTGTCAGGATCGGAAAACGCATGAGTTCCGCCCCTCAGGTCACCGAGGTCACGCGCAGGGTCGTCTGCCGCTGCGATCAGATAGGACTGGTACAGCGGCTGCCCGTTCCAGACCGGCACGCCAAGCAGGGAGAGGCCCGACCGGTGCTGCAGGAAGGGATAGCCGCAGGTCCAGGCCGCATCAACCGATCCGTCCAGCAGCGCCCCGGTGATCTCCTGATAGGTCCGGCGCTGCACAAGTTCGACGCCGCGGCCCATGCCTTCGGCCAGCGCGGCCTGAAGGCTGGAGATAACCGCTGCGTCGTTGTCCAAAAACACCGGCGTGAGGGCAAACCTGATTGCGGCCGAAGACTGCGCATGCAGCGCTGGAGCAGCCAGAGCCGCCACCCCAGCCAGAAACATCCGGCGAGTGCAGGTCATTTCGCTTTCCCCTCATCGACACCGAAAGGCTAATCCTTTGCTCGCAGATCCGGCAACGGCTCATTGGGCCTTGGGGTCGGCAAGTTCGCCCTCACGTCAGGGCGGAGAGCAACGAAACCCCGACCGGCGGAACTGGAGAGAACGGCAAGAGATAAAGTCTTGTGGCCAGCCCGTTGTGCAGACGCGCAAGTTGCCGAGCCTCCGAAACGATCCGCCTTTGTAGCAATGGATCGGTTGTGCCTGACTGCGCCATCGCGCGGTTAACCACCCAAGCCCAAGGCTCGATCTTTGCGCGGCGCAAGTCGTCTTGCAGGCTTGCAGCCTCGGATACCGGCGTGGTTTCCGGCAGCGCGACCAGAATGACGCGTGTGAAGTCTGCGTCTTGCAGACGCATCAGCGGGGTAACGAGACGGCCCTGCGTCGTTTCTCCCATGTCGTGCATCATCTGCCGATGATAGGCCCCGGTCGCATCCAGCAGCAGCAGTGTGTGACCAGTCGGCGCGGTGTCCATGACCACAAAGGTGCTGCGCGCTTCTGCGACGGTCCGGGAAAAGGCATGAAACACGGCCACCTCTTCGGTACAGGGCGATGCAAGATCCTCGCGCATGAGATCGCGGTCTGCGTCATCCAGATCGCGGCCCTTGGTGGCCATGATCTTTTCCACATATCGGGCAGTTTCGGTCACGGGGTCGATCCGGTCAACGGTCAGACGCTGCAAGGTTCCGTCAACCACCATGGACACATGCGCTGCAGGATCAGTGGTCGTGAGGTGAACCGCATGGCCGCGCTTGACCAGACCTATGGCAATGGCAGCGGCGACAGTGGTCTTACCGACACCACCCTTGCCCATGACCATGATCAGCCCGCGTCCGGCGCGGGCTAGGTCGTCCACCATGGCCGCAAGCCCCATCTCGTCCGCGTCCGAAGAGATTGCGACAGCAGGGGTCGAGGCGGGTTCCGGCTCAAGCAAGGCGCGCAGGGCGAGTAACCCAACCATGTCGAAAGACCGCAACGGGACCTCTGCCCTTGGCAGCGCCGACAGGTTTGCAGGCAGGTTTGCGATTACATTCGCATGGTCGCGTTCCAGTCCGTCGGCGACCGCATCCCCCGCTACGCTGGCGTGAAACACACCGTTCACGACCAGAAGCTGATTGCCAAGACCCAGATTTTTCAACTCTTCGGACGTCCGGGCCGCCTCGCGCACGGCTCCCCAATCTGCCCGGGTCACCAGAACGATCGCTGTGCGGGCCGGATCGGCCAGCGTTTGCAGAGCGGTTCGGAACCTGTCTTCCTGCATTTTCAGTCCCGAATGCGGACCAAGGCAGGAGGCCCCACGGTCATTTCCCTGCAGGAACCCGCTCCATGCGCGGGGCAAGCTGAGCAGGCGCAAGGTATGGCCCGTAGGGGCTGTATCGAAGATGATGTGGTCAAAGCCTGCGGCATCCTGAACCAGGAGGCCCACGAACTCGTCAAAGGCTGCAATCTCGGTGGTGCAGGCCCCGGAAAGCTGTTCGACAACGGTGGATCTCTCCTTCTCAGTCGCATCGGTCCCGAGTTGATCCAGTACCCGGCCTCGGTAGTCTTCGGCGGCCTTGTCCGGGTCGATGTTCAGCGCAAAAAGATTGGCGGCACCGGGAATGGCGGTTGCGTGGTCGCTCAGCGTCACGCCCAACATCTCGTCAAGGTTGGAGGCGGGATCCGTACTGACCAGAAGGATGCGTTTCCCCTGGTCGGCAAGGGAAAGGGCCGCTGCACAACTGAGCGAAGTCTTTCCGACCCCGCCTTTCCCGGTGAAGAACAGGTAGCGCTTTGGGTCTTTCAGCAGGGACAGGGTACTCATCGAAATTCCTTCAGGATTTGGCGGGACTTTCCTCCAATGCAGTGTCGAACGCCTTGACTTGCATCAGGTGTGTTCCGAAAGCTTGTCTGTGTCCCATGGCCCCGTCGCATGGCCAGAAGGTGGCAGCGTCAGGTCGCGGCGGACAGGTTGACTCGCTTCATCAGCGCCTCGGCGGATTCCTTGCGCTCGGAATAGCGGTCAACCAGATAGTCTGAACGGTCGCGCGTCAGCAGGGTGAACTTCATCAGTTCCTCCATGACATCGACGATCCGGTCATAAAGCGGCGATGGGCGCATCCGGCCCGCCTCGTCGAATTCCTGATAGGCCTTGGGAACCGATGACTGGTTGGGGATGGTGATCAACCGCATCCAGCGACCCAGTATCCGCATCTGGTTCACGGCGTTAAAGCTTTGCGATCCGCCCGACACCTGCATGACCGCAAGCGTCTTGCCCTGCGTCGGCCGCACCGCGCCCATCGACAGCGGAATCCAGTCGATCTGCGCCTTCATGATGCCGGTCATCGCGCCGTGACGTTCGGGCGAAGACCAGACCATGCCTTCGGACCAGATCACCAGCGACCGCAACTCCTCGACCTTTTCCAGGTCGGCCCCCGGCTGATCCGGCAGCGGCAGACCCGCAGGGTTGAAGAACCGGACCTCGGCCCCGAGACGGGTTAGGATGCGGCCGGCCTCTTCTGCCGCAAGGCGGCTGAAACTGCGGGGCCGGAGCGAGCCGTAAAGCATCAGGATGCGCGGTGGGTGTGCAGCGAGCGTCGGGGACAGCAGGCGGTCGCGGTCGATTGCTGCAAAGCTGTCCTCGTCGAGGGCGGGAAATGAGGTCACGTCGTTCATCGGTCAAATCCTGTTGGTGCGGTTGCGGCGAACCAGCGGCGACCGAGCCAGAGTGCGACCGAAACCAGCCCGATAAGCACCGGCACCTCGACCAGCGGGCCGATGACCGTTGCAAAGGCGACGGGCGATGCCAGGCCGAACGTGGCGATGGCAACCGCAATTGCCAGCTCGAAGTTGTTACCCGACGCGGTGAAGGCCACGGCGGTGGTTCGGGGATAATCGGCCCCGATGAGGCGGCCCATCACAAACCCGATCCCGAACTGGATGACGAAGTACAGCGCCAGCGGCACCGCGATTCTCAGCGCATCAGCGGGAAGTCGCAGGACCTCGCCCCCCTTCATCACGAACATCGCCGTGATGGTGAACAACAGCGCCACCAGTGTGATCGGGGCGATGCGCGGCAAGAACCGTGTCTGGTACCAGTCTTCCCCATTCCGGGCGACCAGAATGCGGCGGCTCAGGTATCCGGCGGCGAAGGGTATGCCGAGGTAGGTCAGCACCGCTTGCGTGATGGTCCAGAAGCCCACATCGATCACTTGGCCGTCAAGGCCGAACAACGGCGGCAGAACGGTCAGGAACACCCAGGCGTAGGTCGAGAAGAAGAGGATCTGAAACACCGAGTTGAACGCGACCAGCGCCGCGCCATACTGCTGGTCGCCACAGGCGAGGCCGTTCCAGACCAGAACCATGGCAATGCAACGGGCAAGGCCGATCAGGATCAGGCCGGTCATGTATTCGGGGCTGTCCGACAGGAACAGGACAGCCAGCGCGAACATCAGTACCGGCCCGATGATCCAGTTCTGCACCAAAGACAGCGCCAGAATGCGGCGGTCCTCGAACACCTTCGGCAGATCCTCGTACCGCACCTTCGCCAGTGGCGGATACATCATCAGGATGAGGCCGATTGCGATGGGCAGGTTGGTCGATCCGATCGACAGCGCATCGAGCGAACCGGGAAGCGCGGGGAACACGGTTCCCAGCAATATGCCAAGAGCCATCGCCGCAAAAATCCAGAGCGTCAGCCAGCGGTCGAGGAACGAAAGGCGCCGCATGTCAGGTCTCCTCGGCCACGGATTGCCCGGCAAACTGGTCAACAGCAACAGGACGCGAAGCTTCGGGGGCTTGCGGGCCAGTGCACGTGATCGGGCCTCCGTCCCCGGCTTCCGCAAAGGCAGGGGCGCAGATTTCGGGGCGACCTCTGCAGCAATCCTTCAAGAGAAAGGCAATCAGACCTGAAAGCGTAGCAACCTCGACCGAGTAGATGATCAGTCGGCCATCACGGTGCGACCGCACCAGACCGGCCTGTTCAAGATGGGAGAGATGGAACGACATCTTGGATGATCCGGCACCAAGCGTCTCGCCCAAGACCCCTGCAGGCATGCCTTCCGGCCCAGCCTCCACGAGCAGCCGCACAATCCGCAGCCTGTGTTCCTGTGACAAGGCGGCGAAAGCCGACAGAGCCTGATCCTCACGCATCGCCTCAACATCTCCATTGGTATTGAGATGTTGAATAATGATCCCGGACGCGATGCACAACCCCGCAAATCAGCGTTCGACTGTTTCGGCAAAGGGGCCGTCTGTCATCAAAAGTTCACTCGACGATCATTTTTGATTCCGATATTCGGGAAATATGGAACGGAATTGCGCTTCACATGGCTTTGCCACCCTCGGCCACCCCGGCCGCCTCGCGGTCTTTCGCCTGCTGATGCGGTTCGCACCCCAGGGTGTGCGACCGACCGAGATCGCGGCGGCGCTCGGGTTGAAGCAGAACACCCTTTCACATCACCTGGCCGATCTGACGGCCTCGGGCCTGGTTCAGGTCGAACGGCGCGGGCGTTCACTGCTCTATTCGGTCGATCTGGACGTGACCGAAGACCTGATCGGCTATCTCGCGCTCGACGTTGGCCGCGCGCGGCCCGATCTCCTCTCTCCCCTGCTCGCAGCCCACAAGGATGCCAATCCCATGCAAGATACCGATTTCGATGTTCTCTTCATCTGTTCGGGCAACTCGGCCCGCTCGATCTTTGCCGAGGCGCTGCTGCGCGATCTGGGCCGCGGCAAGTTTCAGGCCTTCTCTGCCGGAACGCGGCCGAACACCGAGCTGAACCCCTTCGCGCTCGACGTTCTGCGGCGCAACGGGCATGATGTGGCGGGCCTTCGGTCCAAGCACATTTCCGAATACCAGCAGCCAGGTGCCATCGCGATGGATTTCGTGTTCACCGTCTGCGACACGGCCGCCGCCGAAGAATGTCCTCCCTGGCCCGGCCAGCCGATCACCGGCCATTGGGGCCTGCCCGATCCGGTCAAGGCCGAGGGGGCGGATGCCGAGAGGGCGCTGGTGTTCGCGCAGACCTACGCGGCACTGCGCCGCCGGATTGCGGCCTTTGTAGAGTTGCCGTTCGAGTCGCTGACCCGTCTGGCGCTGCAGACCCAGGTTGACCGCATTGGCACCAGCGCCGACACCACGACGAAAGGCTGAAGCATATGGCCCGCATCGCCCTCAACGGCCTTGGCCGGATCGGCAAGCTCGTGCTGCGTGACCTGATCGACTCGGGCGCGGTCGGTGAGATCGTCCTTCTGAACGATCCCGTCGGTGATGCCGAACAGCACGCGCTGCTGATGGAGTTCGATTCTGTCCATGGCCGCTGGAGAACGCCAGTTTCGCACGACGATGGTGCGCTGATCCTGAACGGCGCACCGATCCGTCTGACGCACGATAAGACCATCGAGGCGCTGCCGCTGGCGGAACTGGGCGTCGATCTGGTGATCGACTGCACGGGGGTGTTCAAGACGGCGGCCAAGGTGGCACCTTATTTCTCGGCGGGAGCGAAGAAGGTGGTTGTCAGCGCCCCGGTCAAGGACGGTGGCGCGCTGAATCTTGTCTACGGGGTCAACCATCACTTGTACGATGGCAGCCAGACGCTGATCACGGCGGCGTCCTGCACCACGAACTGCCTCGCCCCAGTGGTGAAGGTGATCCACGAAGGCATCGGTATCCGGCACGGGTCGATCACCACGATCCATGATGTCACCAACACGCAAACCATCGTGGACCGCCCGGCCAAGGACATGCGCCGTGCCCGGTCGGCTCTGCTGAACCTGATCCCGACGACCACCGGCTCAGCCACGGCGATCACGCTCATTTACCCAGAACTCAAGGGCCGCCTGAACGGCCATGCAGTGCGGGTGCCGCTCTTGAACGCCTCGATCACTGATTGCGTGTTCGAGGTGGAGCGGGAGACGACGGTCGAAGAGGTCAACGCGCTGTTCAAGGCTGCTGCTGACGGCCCGCTGCAAGGGATCCTCGGCTACGAGACCCGGGCGTTGGTGTCGTCCGACTACACCAACGATCCGCGTTCCTCGATCATCGATGCGCAATCGACGATGGTGATCAACGGCACGCAGGTGAAAGTCTACGCCTGGTATGACAACGAATGGGGCTATGCCTGCCGTCTGGCGGACATTGCGCGCCTGGTGGCGGGGTCGATGTGACCGACGCCGCCACCCCGGCGATCCCGCCGCCGAACCCGCTGCGCGCCTACGCTGCCGTGACGGCGGCATACTGGGCCTTCATGCTGTCGGACGGCGCATTGCGGATGCTGGTGCTGCTCCACTTCAATGCGCTCGGCTTCACGCCGGTGCAACTGGCCTGGCTGTTCCTGCTGTATGAAGTTGCCGGCATCGTGACAAACCTTGCTGCGGGCTGGCTGGCCGCGCGGTTCGGGCTGGCGGCGACGCTTTATGCCGGGCTTGGCTTGCAGGTGGCCGCCCTGGTGGCACTCGCGCAACTGGACCCGAGCTGGGGTATCGCAGCCTCAGTCGCCTTCGTGATGGCGGTGCAGGGGGTGTCGGGGGTCGCCAAGGACCTGGCAAAGATGTCCTCGAAATCGGCGGTCAAGCTTCTTGCCCCCAAGGAGGATGGCGGGCTGTTCCGGTGGGTGGCCTACCTGACGGGGTCCAAGAACGCGGTGAAGGGGCTCGGGTTCTTTCTGGGGGCGGCGCTCTTGGGACTGGCAGGGTTTCAGGCTGCGGTGTGGGGCATGGCGGCAGTTCTGACCGTCATCCTTGTGGCGGTAGCGCTGTTCCTGCCGCCGGGTCTGCCGGGGCGAATGAAGTCCGAGGAAAGCTGGGGCGGCTGGCGGTCGAAGGACGTGCGCGTGAATCGGCTGTCGCTGGCGCGGATGTTCCTGTTCGGCGCACGTGACGTGTGGTTCGTTGTGGGCATCCCGGTCTATTTCCAGTCGGTGCTGTCGGACGGCACGGCCGAGGGGCGGCGCGAGGCATTCTTTCTGGTGGGCGGCTTCATGGCGCTGTGGATCATCGCCTATGGCGCAGTCCAGGCGCTGGCTCCTCGCCTCTTGGGGGGAAAAAACCAGCCCGAGGCCGAGACCACGCGCCAGGCGATTCTCTGGGCGGGTCTGCTGGTGCCGATCCCGTTCGCTCTGGCGGCGGCGGCGCTGGTGGCAGGCGGGCCCGCACCCTGGCTGACGGCAACGCTGGTGATCGGGCTGCTGCTGTTCGGCTTCGTCTTTGCGGTCAACTCGTCGGTGCATTCCTATCTGATCCTCGCCTTCGGATCGGCCGACCGCATCACCCGTGATGTGGGCTTCTATTACATGGCCAACGCGGCCGGGCGGCTGATCGGCACGCTGCTGTCTGGCCTCAGCTATCAGGCGGGCGGCCTGCCATTGTGCCTCGCTACGGCAGGTGTCATGGCGTCGCTCAGCTGGTGGGCAGCGGCACGGCTGCGGCAAAACTGAGCCCGCATCTTGCCCTCCTTTGTGCACGTCACAACCAGATCAAATCCGGATGACCACCCACCTCATGAGACGCCTTGTTCCATGCACGCAGGATTGGCAGGTCTCTTTACCGACAGCGAAATTAGTGTGGTTGATGCGGTGATGGTGGACACAACTGTATCCGTACGCTTCACAGCCCATGAGTACGATACGGGTACGACGATTGTGCACCGTTCTGGAAGCGGCAGCCGGTAGCGGCCTGGAAGCATTACCGGACTAAGCCGCCACTATGCTGACAGGCTGCTCACTAATCGACTGAGCTATAAGCCGAAGCTCGACGAAGGTCCGACTTGGAAGGGCAACACGGCCCGGACTGACCCGAAGTTGCGCGCCAGAGGCCGAACAGGCTTAGGGGATTGTCAGTCGAAGGGATGGCGCCGGGGATGGGAGCGACCGGGGGCTCTCGCAGAGCTCGGCCTTCCTCGCCAAGGCAACAGGGTTGAAGCCTTTACGAAAGAGCCAACCCTGCAGCCCGAACCAACCTCATCCCCTGCCCTGTCACTGTGAACTCCGCGGGAGTTGCGATATCGCAACCGGACGGCTAACCGGGACAATCAAGAGAAACGATGGACACGTCAGGAGCGGAATGGAGGATCAAGTTCAGAGAAAGAAACGGTCGGCAGCTTTCGGTGTCGGTGCGATCGTCGGCACGCTAGGCGGGCTGATCGGCCTTGGCGGGGCCGAGTTTCGCCTGCCGCTGCTGATCGGGGTGTTCCGTTTTGCCGCGCTGGAGGCGGTGATCCTGAACAAGGCGACCAGCCTTGTCGTGGTCGCCTCTGCGCTGCCCTTTCGGGCGGGCACCGTGCCGTTCGCAGACATCGCGGCCCACTGGCCGGTGATCCTCAATCTTCTCGCGGGCAGCCTCGCAGGAGCGTGGTTCGGTGCAGGCTGGGCCACGCGCCTGTCCTCGGCCATGCTTTACAAGGTGCTGGCGGCGCTTCTTGTCGGCATCGCCGGGGTGCTGCTGGTGGGGCATGACGTTGCGGCCTCGGGCGCAGTGCTGACCGGCCCGGCGCAATTGGGGGCAGGCGTTCTGGCAGGATTCGGGATCGGTGTTATCGCTTCGCTGATGGGCGTCGCAGGCGGCGAATTGCTGATCCCGACGCTGGTCCTTCTGTTTGGCGCCGACATCAAGCTGGCCGGGTCGCTGTCATTGGCGGTCAGCCTGCCCACGATGCTGGTAGGATTCGCTCGCTACAGCCGAGACCAGAGCTTCACGGTTCTCGCGCGAAATGGCCGGTTCGTTCTGGTGATGGCGGCTGGCTCGATCCTTGGCGCCTTCATCGGCGGCCAGCTTCTAGGCATCGTCCCAAGTGCAATCCTGCTGCCCGCTCTGGCGGCGATCCTGCTGGTCTCGGCCGTGAAGGTTTGGCGTCACAAGTGAGGCAGAAAGATCACGCCAGCTTGTTCCGGAGGGGGATCAAGCCAAGGGCTGCGATGACTGCAAAAGCCGCTCCGGCAAGGAACGTGGCCTCTGATCCCATGCCCTGCCAAAGCCCGCCCGCGATCACGCTGGCCAGAAGCAGCGCGCCGCCGGTGATCAGGTTGAACATGCCATAGGCCGTCCCGCGCAACTCGGCCGGGACCGCCTCGGCAACCAGCGCGGAGAGAAGGCCCTGCGTGACGCCCATGTGCAGCCCCCAAAGCGCGATGCCCAGACCGAGGCCGACAAACCCGGGCGCCAGCGCCAGCACCAGATCCGCAGCGATCAGCAGGCCGAGCCCGGCCATCAGCATCGTCGGACGGCTCATCCGGTCCGACAAGACGCCCGCAGGCCAGGCCGACAGTGCGTAGACCGCGTTCATCCCCACCAGAACCAGCGGCACCAGCATAAGGGGCAGACCCACCTCCTGTGCCCGCAGGATCAAGAAAGCCTCGGAGAACCGCGCGAGCGTGAACACCGTGGCCACCGCCACCACGGCCCAGTACATGCCGCCCAGCAGCCGCAACTCGGCCCGCGACAGCGGGTTGCGGACCTTGCGCAGCCCTGCCGGGCGGGCGGGTTCCTTCACGGCAAAAAGGATCAGCCCAAGCGCCATGAAGGCAGGGATGACGGCGACCCAGAAGACGGACTGGAAGTCATTGGCAAAAGCCCACATCAGCACGATGGCCAGAAGCGGCCCGAGGAAGGCACCGACCGTATCCAGGGACTGGCGCAGGCCGAAAGCCGCGCCGCGCCGTCCTTCCGGGGCAAGGTCGGCAACCAGCGCATCGCGCGGCGCGCCGCGGATGCCCTTGCCGACCCGGTCGATGAAACGGGCCGTGACCACCCAGCCGATCGACGGCGCGAGCGGAAACACGGGCTTCGTCAGCGCCGCGAGGCCATAGCCGATCGCCGCCAGTTCCTTGCGCCGTCCGATCCGGTCGGACAGCGCCCCGGAAAACACCTTGGTGATCGCGGCTGTTGCTTCTGCGATGCCCTCAATCACCCCCACCGTCAGCGCCGTCGCCCCAAGCCCCACGGTCAGATAGACCGGCAGCAGTGCGTGGATCAACTCGGACGAGACATCCATCAACATCGACACGAAACCGAGCGCCCAGATGCCCGCGGGCAATCCCCGCCAGGGGGAGGCAGCCTTGTCGACCGTCGTTTCTGCCATGGCGGCCTCCCCCTGGCGTGGTGTTCCGGTCGGTCAGTCGTGGCGCTCGCACTCGGCCAAAGCTTCGGCCCGCGTCACACCGATATCGTCAAACATCCGGTCCTCGAGCCGCGCTAACGCCGCGCGCTGTCGCCGCAGGTCTGCCCAGGCCAAGCGGAGCGAAGGCGCCGAGCTTTGCGCCAACGGCGGGAAATGCGGAAAGAAAGCTTTCAGAGATCTGGTCTGGTTCATATCCATCCTCCGGGGTCAGCCGTTCTCGCCCTTCGCATAAAAGACGTGCTTGGCGTAGTCATCCAGCACGGCCTCGCAGCCGTTCAGCCGCGTCCGTGCTTCCTCGGCACGCGCCGCACCGTAGAAATCGAGCTTGCCGATCCTTTCGAGCCAGCCCTGCAACTTCTTCAGATCGACGTCGTTCTCTTCCAGTTCGGCATAGCTGTAGTGGCCGGCGGTGATTTCCTTGGCGACATCGCGCTCGAAATCGTCGCATCTGTCGATGAACTCGGCATAGGCCTCGTCCCGTTCAGCCTTGAAGCGGCCCACGACTTTCGCTTCCTGTGCCTGGTCCAGCGCCACGGTCTGCAGGATCACGCTCTCACCCTTGGCCTCGTCGATGTCGTTCTCGACCATCTTCAGGCGGCGAATGTGGTCATCCGTGCGGGGCAGGACGCAGACCCCGTTCTGCAAATAGACAGCTCCCATGCCCTTGAGCTTTCGCCAGATGGCGATGCGTTTGGCCGAGGGTTCTGCCGGGACCTTATAGGTCAGGAGGAGCCATGTGATATCGTTCATGCGGACATCCATAATATAACGATGGTTACATTTCAATTGTTCGAGTGGTCCTCGAATGCAAATGCCTTTGACTTTGTGTGGCAGGCTCAGAACCCGGCGGGTTTCCCCGCCGGGCCCGAGTTGGAGACCCCGTTCTTTTCAGAACGGGATCTCGTCGTCGCGATCGACCAACTCGGGGTTTTCGTTCTCGGCCGACTTCGGGCGGCTCAGGAAGTCGACCTTCTCG
>CAZVIS010000021.1:0-19638 GCA_964627355.1 uncultured Rhodobacterales bacterium | reverse complement strand
CGATCTGGACCTATGCCGAGATCGTGCCGCCCGCGAAGTTCATCCATAACGAGGATGGGCGGCGGGGGATGGCGGTTTCGTCGCTGGTGTCCGGGGACTGCATCGTGTCGGGGTCGGAGGTGACGAATTCGCTGCTGTTCACGGGGTGCCGGACGCACAGTTATTCGCATCTGGAATATGTGGTGGCGCTGCCGCAGGTGGTGGTGAACCGCAAGGCGCATCTGAGCCGCTGCGTGATCGACCGGGGGGTGGAGATCCCGGAGGGGCTGGTCGTGGGCCAGGACCCCGAGGAAGATGCCAAGTGGTTCCGGCGGAGCGAGGGGGGCATCGTGCTGATTACGCAGGACATGCTGGACGCAAGGGCGGCGAGGCTGGGATAGCTTCGGACTTTGGAAGAAGCGGGGGGTTTCACACCCCCCGCACCCCCCGTGGGATATATGTGCCAAGATGAAAGGGTGAGGGGTAGGAATGGGCGGTCGGGTTCTTTCGGTCGCGTCGGAATGTGTGCCGCTGGTCAAGACCGGAGGGCTGGCCGATGTCGTGGGGGCGCTGCCCGGGGCGCTGGCGGCCTGTGACTGGGAGATGCGGGTTCTGGTGCCTGCCTATCGGTCGCTGATCGGGCGGGCCGAGGGCTGGCAGGAGGTCTGGGCCGAGGATGACCTGTTCGGCGCGCGGGGGCGGGTGCTGGCGGGCGAGGTGGACGGCATGGGGATGCTGCTTCTCGATGCGCCGCATCTCTTTGACCGGGAGGGCGGGCCTTATGCGGGGCCGCAAGGGGATTGGCCGGACAATCCGGTGCGCTTTGCGGCACTGTCCTGGGCTGCAGCGCGGATTGCGCGCGCGGGGCTGTCGGACGGGTGGCGCCCGCAGGTCCTGCATGCGCATGACTGGCAGGCGGGGCTGGCGCCGGCCTACCTTGCGTTCGGGGGTGAGCGGGATGTGCGGAGTGTGTTGACCATCCACAACATCGCGTTTCAGGGGTGGGCGCCCGGGGGGCTGCTTGGGCCGCTGCGCTTGCCTGCGCATGAGTTCTATTCGGGGTCGCTGGAGTATTACGGGGGGATTTCCACGCTGAAGGCGGGGCTGGTGACGGCGGATGCGATCACGACGGTCTCGCCCACCTATGCGGATGAGTTGATGCGGCCCGAGTTCGGGATGGGTCTGCAGGGGGTGATCGCGGCGCGGGCCTCGGTCGTTTCGGGCATTTTGAACGGGGTGGATACCGCGATCTGGTCGCCGCCCTATGCGGATGCGGCGGGCAAGGCCGCCGCGCGGCTGGCCTTGTGCGACGAGTTCGGGCTGGATGTGCCGGGGCCCTTGGCGATCCTTGTCAGCCGGTTGACGGACCAGAAGGGGATCGACCTTTTGCCCGCCGTGCTGCCCGGCTTCATCGAGGCGGGGGGCGGGCTCGTGGTGCTGGGTTCCGGGGATCCGGCGCTGGAGGGGGCGATGCGCGAGGCGGCGCGGCGCTATCCGGGCCGCGTGGGCCTGCGGATCGGGTACGACGAGGCGCTGAGCCGCCGGATGTTCGCGGGTGGGGATGCGGTGCTGGTGCCGTCGCGCTTTGAACCCTGCGGGCTGACGCAGATGTATGGCTTGCGGTTCGGGACGCTGCCGGTGGTGGCCGAGACGGGGGGGCTCGCGGATACGGTCATCAATGCCTCGCCTGCGGCCCTGGCGACCGGGGTGGCGACGGGGATCAGCTTTCACCCGACGGATGCGATTGCCTTTGGGCAGGCCCTGCGGCGGTTGGTCGAATTGTACGCGCGGCCAAAGGACTGGGCCCGCGTGCAGGCCAATGCCATGGCGCAGCCTGTCGGCTGGGAGGCGAGTGCGGCGGCCTATGCCGCACTTTACGCGCGGATCCTGTCGTGAGCCCGCAGGGACGCGGGCTTCCCGCGCGGCTGGTGGGTCATGCGGTCACGCCGGGGCGGGCCTTTCCGATGGGGGCGACAGTCGAGGCGGATGGGGTCAACTTCGCCGTCTTCTCGGCCCATGCGACGGGAATCGACCTGTGCCTGTTTTCCGACGACGGGCGGCGGGAACTGGCGCGGATTCCGATGCGGGACCGCGACGGGGATGTGTGGCATGTGCATGTCGGCGGGCTGCTTCCGGGCGCGCGTTATGGCTTTCGCGCGCATGGTCCCTATGAGCCCGAGGCGGGGCATCGGTTCAACCCGAACAAGCTGCTGATTGATCCCTATGCGCGGGGGCTCGATGGGCGGCTGAAGTGGTCGGATGCCTTGATGGGGTATCGGATCGGGTCCCCGCGCACGGACCTGTCCTATGACACGCGCGACAGCGCCTTTGCCGTGCCGAAGTCGGTGGTGGTGGACCCGGCCTTTTCCTGGGGCGAGGACCATCCGCCCCGCCGCGCCTGGACCGAGACGGTGATCTACGAGGCGCATGTGAAGGGCATGACGGCAGCCAATACCGCCGTGCAGCCGGGGCTGCGGGGGACCTATCTTGGCCTCTGCGCCGACCCGGTGATCGAGCATCTGGTGAAGCTGGGGGTGACGGCGATCGAGCTTTTGCCGGTGCATTCCTTCCTCGACGACCGCTTTCTGGTGAGCCGGGGTCTGCGGAACTACTGGGGCTATCAGTCGATTGGATTCTTCGCGCCCGAGCCGCGCTATATGGGCAAGGACGCCCTGTGGGAGTTCCGGGCGATGGTGCGCAAGTTCCATGCCGCCGGAATCGAGGTGCTGCTCGACGTGGTCTACAACCACACGGGCGAGGGCGACGAGATGGGGCCGACCCTCAGCTTCCGGGGATTGGATAACCGGAGCTACTATCGCCTGCGGGATGGCGGGCGGTACTATGTGAATGACACAGGGACGGGGAACACGCTGGACCTGACGCAGCCGATGGTCCTGCGGATGGTGATGGATTCCCTGCGCTATTGGGTGGAGGTCTGCCATGTCGATGGCTTTCGCTTCGACCTTGGGACCGTTCTGGGGCGCGAGGCCTATGGGTTTGACCCTCGGGGCGGGTTTTTTGATGCGATCCGGCAGGACCCGACGCTGGCGCGGGTCAAGCTGATTGCCGAGCCTTGGGACATCGGCCCCGGCGGCTATCAGCTTGGCAACTACCCTCATCCCTTCCGCGAGTGGAACGACAAGTACCGCGACGGGGTGCGGCGGTTCTGGCGGGGGGATCCGGGGATGGCGCCGGATCTGGCCAAGCGCCTGTTAGGATCGGCGGAGCGGTTCGACAACGGAGGGCGGGCGGCCACGACATCGATCAACTTCGTCACGGCGCATGACGGGTTCACCCTGCAGGATACGGTCAGCTACACGGTCAAGCGGAACCTTGCGAATGGTGAGGAGAACCGGGACGGGCACGGCGACAACCACTCCGACAATCTGGGGGTCGAGGGCGAGACGGACCTGCCGGGGATCGTGGGGGCGCGCAATTTGCGCAAGCGGAACCTGCTGGCGACGCTGTTCCTGAGCCAGGGGACGCCGATGATGCTGGCGGGGGACGAGATCGGCAACAGCCAGGGCGGCAACAACAACGCTTATGCGCAGGACAATGCGACGGGGTGGGTTGATTGGGCGGGGGCGGACAGGCTGCTGGCGGAGTTCGTGGCCAGGCTGATCGCGCTGCGCCGGGATCATCCCCTGCTGCGGCAGAAGACCTTCCTGCATGCCGACCGGCGCGAGGTAGACGGCTTGCGCGATGTGATCTGGCGCAGGCCGGATGGGCATGAGCCCGAGCCGGGCGACTGGCATGATGCGCGCTTTCGCTGTCTGGGGGTCGAAATCCGGTCCGACGCGCAGGCGGCCAGTACGGACACGCAGGCGTTGTTTGCCGTGTTCAACGCGGGCGAAGCGCAGGTGCTGACGCTGCCCGACACCGCCCCCGGCTGGCGCCTGATCCTCGACACCACGCGGCCCACGCTTGGCCCGCAGAAACCGATGAAATCGCCGCTCGACCTGCCCGCGCATTGCGTGCTGCTGTTCGAGAGCGTCTGAGAAGGGGGAGAAGATGACCGTCCACACCGTTACCACGGCACCCATTGCAGGCCAGAAGCCCGGGACGAGCGGCCTGCGCAAGAAGACGCCCGTGTTCATGGGGCGGCATTACCTCGAGAATTTCGTGCAGGCGATCTTTGATGTGGTGGGCTGTCAGGGGAAGACCTTTGTCCTCGGCGGCGACGGGCGCTATTTCAACGACCGCGCGGCGCAGGTGATCCTGCGGATGGCGGCGGCGAACGGGGCGGCGCGGGTGATCGTGGGGCAGGGGGCGATCTTGTCCACGCCTGCGGCCAGCCACCTGATAAGGCTCAACAAGACCGACGGCGGGATCATCATGTCCGCCAGCCACAACCCCGGCGGGCCGGAAGAGGATTTCGGCGTCAAGTTCAATATGCCGAACGGCGGGCCTGCGCCCGAGGGTGTGACCGAGGCGATGTATGCGCGCACCACCACCATCACCGAGTACCGGATTGCCGATGCCCAGGACGTAGACCTGTCCAAGGTCGGGCGGACGTCGCTTGCCGGGATGGTGGTCGATGTCGTGGACCCGGTGGCGGATTATGCGGCGCTGATGGAGACGCTGTTCGACTTCGCGGCGATCCGCGCGATGTTCGCGGGCGGATTCCGGATGCGGATGGATTCCATGTGCGCGGTGACCGGGCCCTATGCGGTGGAGATTCTGGAGAACCGTCTGGGGGCGCCGAAGGGGACCTGCGTGAACGCGACCCCGCTGCCCGATTTCGGCGGCATGCACCCCGACCCGAATCCGACCTGGGCCAAGGCGCTGATGGACGAGATGATGGGCGAGGGGGCGCCCGACTTCGGCGCGGCGAGCGATGGCGACGGGGACCGGAACATGGTGGTGGGGCGGGGGATCTATGTCTCGCCGTCCGATAGCCTCGCCGTGCTGGCCGCGAACGCGCATCTGGCGCCGGGCTATGCCGGGGGGCTGAAGGGTGTGGCGCGGTCGATGCCGACAAGCGCCGCCGCCGACCGGGTGGCGGATGCCTTGGGGATCGGCAAGTACGAGACGCCGACGGGGTGGAAGTTCTTCGGCAATCTGCTCGATGCAGGCCGCGCGACGATCTGCGGCGAGGAATCCTTTGGCACGGGGTCGGATCATGTGAGGGAGAAGGACGGGCTTTGGGCGATCCTTCTGTGGCTCAACATCCTGGCCGTGCGGAAGCAGTCGGTAGCGGATATCCTGGCCGAGCATTGGGCGAAATTCGGCCGCAACTACTATAGCCGCCACGATTTCGAGGGCATCCCGACGGACAAGGCCGATGCCATGATGGCGGCGCTGCGGGGCAGTCTGGCGCGCCTGCCGGGGCAGGTCGTCGAGGACCTGCAGATCGCCTTTGCCGACGATTTCGCCTATACCGACCCGGTGGATGGCTCGGTCAGCCAGAAACAGGGCGTGCGGATCGGCTTTGCGGACGGCAGCCGGATCGTGCTGCGCCTGTCGGGGACGGGAACGGAAGGGGCGACGCTGCGGCTTTATCTTGAACGCTATGCAGCGGGGCCTTCGGGCCTTGACCTCGATCCGCAAGAGGCGCTGGCGCCGGTGATCCGGGCTGCGCATCACTTCGCCGGGATCGTGGGGTTCACCGGGCGGACCAAGCCCGATGTGGTGACCTGACCTTGGACTTTAGGCGCGCTTGGCCGGGGGGGCGGGGCTTGCTATCCTGTCCCTATGCGACCGATGCCCGCCCTCGCTGATCCCGCCCCAAGGCTGCTTCGCACCGCCCTGATCGTGGATGACCATCCGCTGTTCTGCGATGCCCTTGCGATGACGCTGAAGGCGGTGGCGGGGATCCCCGAGATCGAGACGGCGGATTGCCTCGCGGCGGCCTTGCGGCGGCTGGAGATCGGACCCCTGCCGGATGTGATCGTGCTGGATCTGAACCTGCCGGATGTGAACGGGCTGGACGGTCTGGTGCGGCTGCAACTAAGCGCGGTGGGGGTGCCGGTGGTGGTGGTCTCGTCGCTTGCCGACAACCGGGTGATCGGGGCGGCCTTGCGGGGCGGGGCCGCAGGCTTCATCCCCAAGCATTCCCGGCGCGAGGTCTTCCGCGCGGCCTTCGACGCGATCCGCGAGGGGCGGAGCTTCCTGCCTGAGGGGTTCCTGCCCCAGGCCGACCCCGCAGCGCCCGCCACCGAGGCCGAGGCGGCCTTGCACCGGCTGGGCCTCTTGACCCGGCAACAGGCCAAGATCCTGCAACTGATCTGCGAGGGGATGCTGAACAAGCAGATCGCCTATGAGTTGTCGATTGCCGAGACGACGGTGAAGGCGCACGTCACCGCGATCATGCGCAAGCTTGGCGTGCAAAGCCGCACGCAGGCGGTTCTGATCGCGCAGGGGGCAAGCTTTGCCGCGCTGATGCCCGAAGGCGGCTGAGGCGCGGCCCCCCGCGCGACCCGCAATTTTCTTAATCAAGAAAATTGTCAAATTCCTTACTTAAGGAATTTGCTCTTGGCCCCTCCGGACCCCTGCCACTTGCCCCGTGGACGCTGCTGCCCTAGCGTCGGGCCTGGGAGGACTGCCATGAACCAAGCCCGCACGGCGGGCCTTGCGGCGCATCAGCACGCGGGGCCGCCGGCCAGCCATCCGGACCTGCCGGTCGTCGCCTCGGCGCATGTCCCTGCACGGGCGGCGGGTGCGCTGGTGCGGCTGGCGGCAGCGCTTGGGCCGGGGCCATTCGCCGCTGTTCTGCTCTTTGCCTCGCCCGAGGCCGATCTCGATGCCCTGGCGCAAGAAGTGCCGCTCGCCTTTGGCCCGACGCGGGTGATCGGCTGCACCACGGCAGGCGAGATCTCGTCCGAGGGCTATGCCGAAGGGGAACTGGTTGCCATCGGACTGCCTGCCGACCTCTTCGCCGCCGAGACATTGCTGATCCCCGATCTTGCGCAGATCGACGCGCAGCATCTGGCAGGCCAGCTGATCCGGGCACGGGCGGGGCTTGCGCGGATGCATCCGGACTGGGAACACGAGTTCGCCTTCCTGATGGTCGATGGCCTCTCGACGCGCGAAGATGAACTGGCCGCCATTCTCGCCTCGGGCCTTGGTCCTGTGCCGCTTTTTGGCGGCTCGGCGGGGGACGGGGACCGCTTCGGGCGGACGTTTGTCCTTCATGACGGGCAGATCCGGCAGAATGCGGCGGTCGTCCTTCTGGCGCGCAGCCGCTGCCGGGTGCGGGTGTTCAGCCTCGACCACCTTGTCCCGACCGAGCGGCGCATGGTGGTGACCGAGGCCGATCCTGCCCGCCGCATCGTGCGCCAGATCAATGCCGAGCCTGCAGCGCGCGAATATGCCCGGCTTCTGGGCAAGGACCCGGCGCAGCTGACCCCCTTTACCTTTGCCGCGCATCCGGTTGTCGTGCGGATCGGCGGGCGGCACCACGTCCGCGCCATCCAGCAGGTCGCGCCGAACGGGGACCTCGTCTTCTACTCGGCCATCGACGAGGGGCTGGTCCTGACGCTGGCCGAGGGGCAGGACATGGTCGCCCATCTTGCCCGCGAGATGGAGCGGCTGTGCGAGGGGGGGGTGCCGCAGGCGATCATCGCCGCCGACTGCATCCTGCGGCGGATGGAAGCGCAGGAAAAACAGTTATCCGGTGCTGTTTCGGCCATCCTTCGCCGGTTCCGTGTCGTGGGCTTTTCCACCTATGGCGAGCAGATGAACGCGATGCACGTCAACCAGACGATGACCGGCGTCGCGATCTACGCCCCCGATGACGTCGCAGGCGGCGCGCGATGATCGACACCCTCATCAACCCCGCCGACCCGCCGGAACGGCAGCGCGAGAAACTCCTCCACATCGCCGAGGCCTTGATGCGGCGGGTAGAGCGCGAGACGGATGACGGGGGCCTTGCCTATGCCCAGTTCCAGCGGGCGGCAATGCTGGAGGATCAGGTGCGCGAGCGGACGCGCGATCTGGAACATGCGCTGGACCTTCTGAACGACAGCAACGCGAAACTCGCCGCCGCCAATCGTGCCATCGAGGCCGCGCGGCAGAACCTCGCGAACGCCATCGAGACGGTGCAGGAGGGGTTTGCCCTCTTCGATGCCGACGATGTGCTGGTCCTGTGCAATTCGCGCTTTGGCATGCACATGCTGGATATCCGCGAGGTGTTGCGGCCCGGCCTGACCTTCGACGACTACGTCGAGCGCGTCAGCCGGTCGCGCTACCTCGCCCTGCCCGAGACCGAGACGCCCGAGGACTGGGCGATCCGCCGCCGCCGCCGCCATCAGGACCGGCACGTGATCTTCAACGTCCGCATGATCTGGGACCGGTGGGTGCAGGTCAGCGAGCATCGCACGGCGGATGGCGGCACCGTGATCCTGCAGACGGACGTCACCGATATCATCCGGATGGAGCGGCAGGAGCGGGGGAAACTGCTCGACGATCAGGCCCGCGTGATCCGGGCGACGCTGGAGCATATCAACCAGGGCGTGTGCATCTTTGATGCGAAGCGCCGTCTGGTGGGGTGGAACCAGCGGCTGGGGGCGCTGCTGGCCATTCCCTTGCCACGGCTGCGGGTTGGGGCGAGCTTCGAGACGTTGTTGCAACGCTTCGCCGAGGAGAGCGAGTTCGTCGGCGGCGTGGCGCCCGACGCGCTGGCCGCTTGGGTCGCGGCGGGGCCGGGGCGGCTGCCCCTGGCCTTTGCGGTGCAGCGGTCGGGCATCTACCTTGACGTCTTTGCGCAGGAAATGCCGGACGGCGGTTTCGTGATGAGCTTCACCGACGCCACCATCGAGCGGCAGGCCATCGAGGGGCTGTCCCGTGCGAACGAGACGCTGGAAGCGCGGGTAATGGAGCGGACGCTGGAGCTGGAGGATGCGCTGGCCCATGCCGAACGGGCGAACACCGCGCGGACGCGGTTCGTGGCGGCGGCGAGCCATGACCTTCTGCAGCCCCTGTCGGCGGCGAAGCTGTTCATTTCTTCGGTCGATGGGGTCGATGGCCGCACCGAGGAGGTTCTGAAGAAGGCGCAGAACGCACTGGATTCCGTCGAGGGGATCCTGGGGGCGCTGCTGGACATCTCGAAGCTGGAAAGCGGGCGGGCGGCGGTGTCGGTGGTGCCGGTGCGGTTGGGGGACCTTCTGCGCCAACTGGCGGACGAGTTCGGGCCGATGGCGGCGGCCAAGGGCTTGGGCCTGTCGGTGCGCCCCTCGGCGGTGACGGTGACATCGGATCCCGCCTATCTGAGGCGGATCCTGCAGAACCTGATCGGGAATGCGATCCGCTATACCACGGCGGGGCGGATCGTGGTTGGCGCCCGCCGCCGCCGGGGGATCGTGCGGCTGGAGGTCTGGGATACCGGGCCGGGGATACCGGAGGCCGAGCAGGACAACATCTTCAAGGAATTCCATCGCCTGAACGCGCGGGCGAGCGCGTCCGAGGGAATGGGTCTGGGCCTCGCCATCGTCGAACGCGCCTGCGCCCTTCTGGGCCACCCCCTCGGCCTGCGGTCCGAGGTGGGGCGGGGCACCTGCTTCATGGTGCAGGTGCCTCTGGCGGATGCCGCGCTGCCCGTGGCGGAGGCCGTGCGGCAGGCGCCCCGGCCTGAACCCGCCGCCGCGCCCGGCAGCCGCATCGGCTTTCTGGTCGAGAATGACGGGGATCTGCGGCGGGCGATGACGCTTCTGCTGGAAAAATGGGGGATCAGCGTGCTGGACGCGGCCAGCGGCGAAGAGGCGCTGGATCTGATCGACGAACTGGGCATCCTGCCCGACTTCTTCCTTGTCGATCAGCAGCTTGGCGACGGGATGACCGGCCTTGACTTCATCGGGGCGCTGCATGCGCGTCACGGCGCGGTGCCGGCGCGGATCGTCACGGCGAACCGCTCGGCCGAGGTCAAGGCGGCCTGCCTCAGCGCGGGTGTCGATGTGATCTACAAGCCTATTGACGCACGCGATCTGGGCGCGTTTCTAGGGGGCGTGCAGGGGTCATGATGCGGTCCGGTCCGACCTACGATCAAGGTCGCATGGAAAGGGGTCAGGCCCACCCCTATGGTTTTCACGCAATGATCTGGAGGGCGGAATGCAGCTGACCGACACCCGCGACATCGCGGCGGATCCCGCCACTGTCTGGGCCGCGATCCTGAACCCCGAGGTGCTGAAGGCCTGTGTTCCCGGTTGCGAAAGTATGACCGGCACGCCCGAAACGGGGTTCGAGGCGGCGGTCGTGCAGAAGGTCGGCCCGGTCAAGGCGCGGTTTGCAGGGGTCGTGCAACTGCTCGATATGGTCGAGCCCCGCTCGTTGCGCATTCAGGGCGAGGGGAAGGGCGGGGCGGCCGGGTTTGCCAAGGGCGGTGCAAAGGTCACGCTTGAGCCGATCGCGACCGGCACGCGCCTCTCCTACGAGGTCGAGGCGAATGTGGGTGGCAAGCTGGCGCAGCTTGGCAGCCGCATCATCGACGGCTTTGCCAAGAAGATGGCCGACGAATTCTTTACCCGCTTTCAGGAGGCCGTCGAGCATCCGGTGGGCGAGGCCGAAGAGGAAACGGTGGGTGCCGATGGCGCCGAGCCGGAAAAGAAGAAGGGCTGGTTCCGTCGCCTGATCGGCTGACCGCCAGAACAGATACCCAAGGATACCAAGGGAGGATACCATGACAAAGGTCACGATGACCGTGAACGGCAAGACGGTCTCGGCCGAGGCAGAGGGAAGGACGCTGTTGTCGTCGTTCCTGCGCGAGGGGTTGGGCCTGACCGGCACGCATATCGGTTGCGACACCTCGCAATGCGGATCTTGCGTCGTGCATGTGGACGGCATGGCGGTGAAGTCCTGCTCGGTCTTTGCGATGGATGTGGCGGGGTCGCAGGTCAAGACGATCGAGGGGATGGCCAATGCTGACGGCAGCCTCGGCGTGATCCAGCAGGCGTTCCAGGACCATCACGGGTTGCAGTGCGGCTATTGTACGCCCGGAATGGTGATGGCGTCGGCAGCGTTGCTGGCCGAGAACCCCAAGCCCACCGAAAGCGAAGTGCGCCACTACCTCGAAGGCAACATCTGCCGCTGCACGGGCTATCACAACATCGTCAAGGCGGTGCTGGCGGCCAGCGGTCAGGACGTGGCGGCCATCGCGGCCGAGTGATCCATCGCAGTCCGGGGTAGGGCGGGGTTCACCCCGCCGACCCGCAGAACATGAGGCCGCGCTATCCCGCGTGGTCCAACGATCAGGGAGAGAGACATGCCCAAAGACGGTGGCATTGGCGCCAGCACCAAGCGGCGCGAGGATGTGCGGTTCCTGACAGGCAAGGGCCGCTATACCGACGACATCAACATCCGCGGCCAGCTTTACGCGCATTTCGTCCGCTCGGACGTGGCGCATGGCCGGATCAAGGGGATCGACGTGAAGGCGGCCGAGGCGATGCCGGGCGTGCACAAGGTGCTGACGGCGGCGGATTTTGCGGGCGTGGGCGGGCTGCCCTGCGGCTGGCAGATCACCGACAAGCACGGCAAGCCGATGCTTGAACCGAAACACCCCGTGCTCGCCGACGGCAAGGTGCGTCATGTGGGCGACCCCATCGCGATGGTCGTGGCCGAGACGCTGGAGCAGGCGCGCGACGCGGGCGAGGCGCTGGACATCGACATCGAAGAGCTTCCCGCCGTTCTCGACATGAAAGAGGCGATCAAGGGCGGCACACTGGTGCATGACGAGATCGGTTCGAACCTCTGCTACGACTGGGGCTTCGTCGAGGACAACAAGGCGGCGGTGGATGCGGCCTTTGCGAGTGCCGCGCATGTCGTCAGCCTGGAACTGGTGAACAACCGGCTTGTGGCGAACCCGATGGAGCCGCGCGTCGCCGTGGGCGACTTCGAGGATCACTCGGGGATGCACACGCTCTACACCACCAGCCAGAACCCGCATGTGATCCGGCTGCTGATGGGGGCCTTTGTCCTCGGCATCTCCGAGTCCAAGCTGCGGGTCGTGGCGCCGGACGTGGGCGGCGGCTTCGGGTCGAAGATCTATCACTATGCCGAAGAGGCGGCGGTGACGCTGGCGGCCAAGGTGCTGAAGCGGCCGGTGAAGTGGACTTCCAGCCGGTCCGAGGCCTTCATGTCGGACGCGCATGGCCGGGATCATGTGACGAAGATCGAACTGGCGCTGAACGCGGACCATACCTTCGCCGCGATCCGCACCGACACGTACTCGAACATGGGCGCCTATCTTTCCACCTTCGCCCCCGCGATCCCGACCTGGCTGCACGGCACGCTGATGGCGGGCTGCTACCGCACGCCGCTGATCTATGTGAACGTGAAGGCGGTCTTCACCAACACCGTCCCGGTGGACGCCTATCGCGGCGCGGGCCGTCCCGAGGCGACCTTCCAGATCGAGCGTCTGGTGGACAAGGCCGCGCGCGAGCTTGGCGTCGATCCGATTGAACTGCGCCGCAAGAACTTCATCCAGCCCGACCAGTATCCCTACCAGACGCCGGTCGCCGTGGTCTATGACACCGGCAACTACCCGGCCACGATGGACAAGCTGATCGAGATCTCGGACCACGCAGGTTTCGAGAAGCGGGCGGCAGCGTCCAAGGCCAAGGGCAAGCTGCGCGGCTTTGGCGTGGCACACTACATCGAGGCCTGCGGCATCGCGCCGTCGAACCTGGTGGGTCAGCTTGGCGCGCGGGCGGGGTTGTATGAGAGTGCCTCGGTGAGGGTCAATGCGACCGGCTCGATTTCGGTGTTTACCGGCTCGCACAGCCACGGGCAGGGGCATGAGACGTCCTTCGCCCAGGTCGTGTCCGAGATGATCGGGATTGATGCCAGCCAGATCGAGATCGTGCACGGCGATACGTCCAACACGCCGATGGGGATGGGGACCTATGGGTCGCGGTCTCTGGCGGTCGGGGGTTCGGCCATCGTCAAGGCCACGAACAAGATCATCAACAAGGCCAAGAAGATCGCGGCGCACCTGCTGGAAGCCTCCGCCGACGACATCGAGCTGAAGGACGGCAAGTTCACCGTCGCGGGCACCGACAAATCGGTGGACTGGGTGGGTGTGACGCTGGCGGCCTATGTCCCGCACAACTACCCGCTGGCGGACATGGAGCCGGGGCTGGAGGAGACGGCGTTCTACGATCCCAGCAACTTCACCTATCCCGCAGGCGCCTATGGCTGCGAGGTCGAGGTCGATCCCGAGACGGGCAAGGTCGAGATCATGGCCTTCTCGGCTGCCGACGATTTCGGCAACATCGTCAACCCGATGATCGTGTCGGGGCAGGTGCATGGCGGTCTGGCCCAGGGGATCGGGCAGGCGCTGCTGGAGAACTGCGCCTATGACGAGAACGGGCAGCTTCTGTCGGGGTCCTTCATGGACTACGCGATGCCGCGCGCCGATGACGTGCCGTTCTACAACGTGGACCATTCCTGCATCACGCCCTGCACGCATAACCCCCTGGGGGTGAAGGGCTGCGGCGAGGCGGGGGCCATCGGGTCGCCCCCGGCGGTCGTCAACGCGGTGATCGACGCGCTGCACCGCGCGGGCCACTCCCACGTCAAACACATCGACATGCCCCTGACGCCTGCGCGCGTCTGGGCCGCAATGAACGCCTGAGGAGGATGCGATGCACAACTTCGAATTCGTGAAGCCTTCGACGATTGCGGATGCCGTGGCGGCGCTTGGGGCCGAGGGCGCGCAGGCGCTGTCGGGCGGGCAAACCCTGCTGCCCACGATGAAGCAGCGGCTGGCCGCACCCTCGACGCTGGTCAGCCTGACGGGGATCTCCGAGATGAAGGGGGTCTGCATGGGCGACGGGGGGCTGTCGATCGGCGGCGCCACGACGCATGTGACGGTGGCGCGTGAGGCGGCGAAGCTGTATCCCGCGCTCGCCACGCTGGCGGGCGGGATCGGCGATCCGGCGGTGCGCAATCGCGGGACCATCGGCGGGTCGGTCGCGAATAACGATCCGGCGGCATGCTATCCCTCCGCCGTGCTCGCCTCGGGTGCGACGGTGGTCACGAACCGGCGGCGCATCGCGGCGGATGACTTCTTCCAGGGCATGTTCACGACCGCGCTGGAAGAGGGCGAGATCATCACCGAGGTGGTCTTTCCGATCCCCGAGAAGGCCGCCTATGTGAAGTTCGTCCAGCCCGCGAGCCGGTTCGCGCTGACCGCCGTCTTCGTCGCCAAGTATGCCTCAGGTGTGCGGGTGGCGGTGACGGGCGCCTCGAACAACGGCGTCTTCCGCTGGAGCGCGGCCGAGGCGGCGCTGTCGGCGAACTTTGCCGCGTCGGCGGTTGCCGGGTTGAGGGCCTCGGCCGACGACCTCATCACCGACCTGCACGGGACGGCAGCTTACCGAGCGCATCTGATCGGGGTGCTGACGAAGCGCGCGGTCGAAGCGGCGCACTGATCGCGTCGAGAGAACAAGGGGGCGCGCCCGGCGGTGGCGCGCCCCATTTCATTGGTGGGCCCTGCGGAGGGGGCAGGAGCGGGGGGTTTCACACCCCCCGCACCCCCCGTGGGATATTTGTGGACAAAAGAAGTTGGGGCATTTGAACTGCGCTGCTCAACATCTGCGCGACCAAGCGGCGCAGGGCATGGCGGAGGGGTGTGGCAGCGCTTATGCTTGAGGCGATGGAGGGTCCCCGATGATCGCAGAGCTTGGGCATTTCGCGCTGATCCTGGCCTTTTGCGTGGCCATCCTGCAGACCGTGATGCCCTTGGTCGGCGCGCAGCGGGGGTGGTCTGCCTGGATGGCGGTGGCCGAACCTGCAGCCACAACTCAGTTCCTGCTGGTGGCGTTTTCCTTTGCGGCGCTGACGCATGCCTTCGTCGTGTCGGACTTCAGTCTGGCGGTGGTGGTGGGGAATTCGCATTCACTGAAGCCGATGCTCTACAAGGTCTCGGGCGTCTGGGGGAACCACGAGGGGTCGCTGCTTCTTTGGGTGCTGATCCTGGCCCTTTTCGGGGCCTGTGCGGCCTGGTTCGGGGGGCAGTTGCCGGTGACTTTGCGGGCGCGGGTGATCGCGGTGCAGGGGGCGATCGGGGTGGCGTTCCTCGCCTTCCTGCTCTTCACCTCCAACCCCTTCCTGCGCATGGCGGTGCCGCCCTTTGACGGGCAGGACCTGAACCCCTTGCTGCAGGACCCGGGGCTCGCCTTCCATCCGCCGTTCCTCTACCTTGGCTATGTAGGTCTCTCGATGGCCTTCTCCTTCGCCGTCGCCGCGCTGATCGAGGGACGGGTGGATGCCGCCTGGGCGCGTTGGGTGCGGCCCTGGACGCTGGCCGCCTGGGTGTTCCTGACCATCGGCATCGCGCTGGGGTCCTGGTGGGCCTATTACGAGCTGGGCTGGGGCGGGTTCTGGTTCTGGGATCCGGTGGAAAATGCGAGCTTCATGCCGTGGCTGCTGGCGGGGGCCTTGTTGCACTCGGCCATCGTGGTGGAGAAGCGGGAAAGCCTGAAGGCCTGGACGATCCTGCTGGCGATCATGGCCTTTGGCTTCTCCCTCATCGGGACGTTCATCGTGCGGTCGGGGGTCATCACCAGCGTTCACGCCTTTGCCAATGACCCCGAGCGGGGGGTGTTCATCCTGCTGATCCTTGTGGCCTTCACCGGCGGCGCGCTGACGCTTTACGCGCTGCGGGCCGGGGCGATGGAGGCGAAGGGGGTCTTCGCCCCGGTCAGCCGCGAGGGCGCGCTGGTGGCGAACAACCTGCTGCTCGCCGTATCGTGTTTCGTGGTCTTCATCGGCACGATCTGGCCCCTGGTGGCCGAGATGGGCTGGGGCGCGAAGCTGTCGGTGGGAGAGCCGTTCTTCAACGCGGCCTTCACGCCCTTCTTCGTGGTGCTGTCGCTGATCCTGCCCGTTGGCGCCATGATGGCGTGGAAGCGGGGGACGCTGTCGCGGGGGATGCGCCTGTTGCTGCCCGCAGCGGTCCTGGCGGTGGCCATAGGGGCCCTGGCCTTTGCGCTGCAGACGGGGCGATCGGCGCTTGGCCCGGTGGGTGCGGCGCTTGGAGCCTGGGTGATCCTGGGGGCGGTGATCGACCTTTGGGGGCGGACGGGGCGCGAGGGGGTGGCCGCGCGCCTGTCTCGCCTGACCCGCCTGCCGCGCGCGGACTGGGGCAAGGCGGTCAGCCACGCAGGTCTGGGCGTCACCGTCTTTGCCTGCGCCGCGATCAACGCCTGGGTGGTCGAGGACATCCGCACGATGCGCGAGGGCGAAAGCTTCGCGCTTGGCCCCTATACCGTCACCTTGCAATCGGTGCGCGAGGTGCAGGGGCCGAACTACGTCTCGACCACTGCCGACATGGTGGTGACGCGCGACGGAGCGCCAGTCGCGCATCTGTTGCCCGAAAAGCGGTTCTATCCCGTGGCAGAGATGCCCACGACCGAGGCCGGGATCGACTATGGCCCGTTCCGGGACATCTACCTCGTGATCGGCGACCCGCAGGAGGGCGGGGGTTGGGCCGTGCGCAGCTATATCAAGCCCTTTGCCAACTGGATCTGGGGGGGCGCGATGCTGATGGCCTTTGGCGGCCTGCTCAGCCTGTCGGACCGGCGCTACCGGGTGGCGGCGGGCGCGCGGCGGGAACCGGCGGCGGTGGCGGCGGAATGATTAGGGCGCTGGTTCTGCTGCTGCTGACCGCCTCGCCTGCGCTGGCGGTGCAGCCCGACGAGGTGCTGCCCGACCCCGCGATGGAGGCCCGCGCCCGCGAGATCAGCCGCACCCTGCGCTGCCCCGTCTGCCAAAGCGAGAACATCGACGATTCGGACGCTGGCATCGCCCGCGACCTGCGCCTTTTGGTGCGCGAGCGGCTGGTGGCGGGCGACAGCAATGCCGAGGTGCTGGATTACGTCGTGGCGCGCTATGGTGAATACGTCCTGCTTTCGCCGCCCGCGCAGGGGGCGAACCTGCTGCTCTGGGCGGCGGGGCCGCTGTTGCTGCTGGCAGGTGCCGGGATTGCGGCGACCACGCTGCGGCGCCGGGCGGTGCCCGAGGCCGGGCTGACGGACGAGGAAGAGGCGCAGGTGGCCGAAATCCTGCGCAAGTAACGCCGGGTTTCGCTTTCGTGTCGCGCGCGGCAGGGTAGGGTGATCCCAAAGAGGAGGGGTTCCCATGTCCTACCAGATGATCCGCGTGGCCGAGGCCAAGGGCATCACCACCATCACCATGGCACGCGAGCCGGTGATGAACGCGCTCAACGCCGCGATGCGCATCGAACTGACGCAGGCCCTGCGCGCCGCGGCGTCTGAAGCGCGGGTGGTGGTCCTGACGGGCGAGGGGCGGGCCTTCTGCTCGGGGCAGGATCTGACGGGCGGGCGCGGCCTGCCGGGCAGCGAGGTGGAACGCACCCTGCGCGAGGAGTACGAGCCGATGGTCGCCGCCATCACCGACTGCCCGGTGCCGGTGATTGCGGCGGTGAACGGGGCGGCGGCGGGGGCGGGGGCGAACCTCGCGCTGGTCTGCGACGTGGTGATTGCGGCAGAAAGCGCCTTTTTCGCGCAAGTGTTTACGCGCATCGGGCTGATGCCCGACGCTGGCGGCACCTGGGCCTTGCCGCGCCATGTCGGCCTTGCCCGCGCCATGGGCATGGCCCTTTTCGCCGACCGGATCCCTGCGAAGCAGGCCGCCGACTGGGGTCTGATCTGGGAGGCGGTGCCCGATGCCGATTTTGCCGCCACCGTCGCCGCGCGGGCCGAGGCGCTCGCCACCGGGCCGACCGTCGCCATCCGCGCCATCAAGACGGCGATGCGCGCCAGCCTCTCGAACGACCTGCCGGCGCAACTGGCGCTCGAGGCGCGGCTGCAGGGCGAATGCGGCAACACCCGCGATTTCCGCGAGGGGGTGACGGCCTTCCTCGAAAAGCGCGCGCCGAGTTTCTACGGCGTGTAGGGCGGCCCTCCTTCACCCCTGCCAGACCCACACGTCGATCGGCGCGCGACGGCCGCGCAAGGATAGCCCCGGCAGTTCCCGAAACCCTGCGATCTCGTCATCCGCCATCCCCTCGGCCCAGGCCCGAGCGACCAGCGCGCTGCTCACGATGATCCGCGCGCCGACCTCGCGCGTTGCGGCCTCGATCCGGCTGGCCACGTTGACGGTATCGCCGATCACCGCGAACTCCAGCCGCCGCGCGGGGCCCACATCGCCCACGGTCGCGCGCCCGAAATGCACGCCGACCGACACGACAAGGCCATAGCCGATGCGATCCACCGCCTCGACGATCTGACGCGCCGCACGGATGGCGCCCGCCGCGTTCCCGGGCTCGGGGATAGGCGTGCCGAAGGTCGCCATCACCCCGTCGCCCAGATACTTGTCCAGCGTCCCGCCATTCTCGAACACCACCCGCTCGATCTCGGCATAGTATCGGCGCAGAAGGATCAGGACATCGGTGTCCGGCAGCCGCTCGGCCAGATCGGTGAAGCCCACGAGATCGGCAAACATCACCGCGATCTCCTGCGTCTGCGGCTGCGACAGGGTGGCGGGCTGGCGGGCCAGCCGCTCGACCATCGTGGGGGCAAAGTAGCGCGACAGGTTCGCCCGTTCCTCGGCCATCCGCGCCTCGCGGAACAACAGCTGGTTCGCACGCCAGGACTTGAGCGTCAGGGCCGCCGCGACGATCATGAGGATCACCGCCTCCTGCACCCGCAGCCCCCATTGCACGTTGTTCAGGTCGTAGAACTCTTCCAGCCGGGGGTCGCCCGTGATCGCAGCGGCACGCGCTGCGGCCTCGGCATAGACCGGGAGCTCGCGCCCGAACAGATCGACCACCAGCGCCGCCCCCAGCCAGATCACCACGACCGTCGCGCCGATGGTCCAGACCGTGCGCCAGGAATGGGCAAGCGTGGCCAGCGCCAGCACGACGAAGAAGAAGTCGAACACCTGAAAGCGAAAGCCGAAGGCGGCGGGGGAGAGGACGCTTTCGAACGGGTTCGGCACCGTGGCGATCACGGTCAGAAGCAGGATATCCGACAGGATGAAGGCCAGTTCGATGAACGACCGGCCGGGGCGGGCAAAGCGGGTTCGCAGCCGTCCCGACAGCCAGAACAGGCCCAGAAGCGCCTGATAATACAGGATCGACCAGCTTGGGTTCAGCGCCGGAAGCAGGCAGGCGATCATCAGGACCGCCGTCTGCCGTCCGACATTGCCGATGGCGCGTCCGATCCGCTGCTCGGCCTGGACCGCCTGCGACAGGACCGGATCCGCCGCGACCATCCGTGCCTCGTCCTCGGCGCTCGCCAGAACGCGGGCCAGAAGGCCAAAGCGGATGCGGGGCAGGCGGGGCGGCAGATCGATCATGCGCGCAAAGGTAGCGGGACCAATACGCCCCGGCCAGCGCGATCACGCACCCCTGAGCAGCGCCGCGACCCCCGTCCGCGCGATCTCCTTCAGGCCGAGGGGGCGCATCAGGTCGGCAAAAGCGTCGATCTTCTCGGGCGTGCCGGTCATCTCGAAGACGAAGCTTTCCAGGGTGGAATCCACCACATTCGCCCGGAAGATCTCGGCCAGCCGCAGGGCCTCGATCCGGTGCTCTCCCTTGCCCGCGACCTTGAGGAGCGCCAGTTCCCGCTGAACGCTCGGCCCTTCGGCCGTCAGGTCATGCACCTCATGCACTGGAACCATGCGGCTGAGCTGCGCCTCGATCTGGTCGATCACCTGCGGCGTGCCGCGCGTGACGATGGTGATGCGGCTGCGGTGGCCGGT
>CAZVIS010000020.1:0-20638 GCA_964627355.1 uncultured Rhodobacterales bacterium | reverse complement strand
TGGTGCTGGCGGGTTTCGTCGGCAAGGCGATCCCGCCCCGGGCGGGGGGCGAGCCATATGTGAAGGAACGGTAGGGCCGCAGGTCTGCGACTTTCCACAGGCTTTTGGCGCCCTTGCATGTGCAGCATTTGACAACCGGCCGGGACGGGGCGCAGGGTAGGCGCTAGCTGCCCCCGCACCGCCCCGCGCCATTCGCGCGGCTTTTCCCGTTTGTTTGACCAAGCCGCCTGATGCAGCTGTACCTTCCCATTGCCGAACTGTCGGTCAACATCTTCGTCCTTCTGGGCGTGGGCGGAGTCGTGGGCCTGTTGTCGGGGATGTTCGGGGTGGGGGGCGGGTTCCTCATCACGCCCTTGCTGTTCTTCCTGGGCATCCCGCCTGCCGTGGCCGTTGCCACCGGGGCGAACCAGGTGGTGGCCTCGTCGATCTCTGGCGTGCTGGCGCAGTTCCGGCGGCGGGGCGTCGATGTGCCGATGGGGTGCGTGCTGCTGGCGGGGGGGCTGATCGGGTCGGGCGCGGGGATCTGGGTCTTTGCGCTGCTGACGCGACTGGGGCAGGTCGATCTTTTCGTGCAACTGTCCTACGTGCTGTTCCTTGGCACCGTGGGCGCGATGATGCTGCAGGAAAGCGTCGGAGCCCTGCGCAGGGCCCGCAAGCCTGGCACGCCCGTCCGGCGCAGCCATACCCACACCTGGGTCCACCGGATGCCCTTCAAGGTCAAGTTCCGCGCCTCGGGCCTGTATATCTCGGTGGTGCCGCCGATGCTGATCGGGGCGGCGGTCGGGTTTCTCTCGGCGATCATGGGGGTGGGCGGCGGGTTCATCATGGTGCCCGCGATGATCTACCTTCTGGGCATGCCGACCAAGGTGGTCGTCGGAACCTCGCTCTTCCAGATCATCTTCGTCACCGCCTTCTCCACGCTGATGCATGCCGTCACCTCGCAGACGGTGGACCTGATGCTGGCCTTCGTGCTGATCGTGGGCGGGGTGATCGGCGCGCAGATCGGCGCGCGGATCGGCGTGATGCTGCGGGCCGAGCAGTTGCGCATCCTGCTGGCGCTGCTGGTGCTGGCGGTGGCGGGCAAGATCGCGCTGGACCTGCTGCTGGTCCCGTCGGAAGTCTTTTCTCTGGCTCCGGGGAAGGCGCCATGATCCGCGCCTGCCTGATCTGGCTGGCGCTGGCCGCGCCCGCCGCCGCCGAGACGATCGTGGCCGGATTGAGCCAGGCGCAGGTACAGATCACCGCGGATTTCTCGGGCGAGGAGATCCTTGTCTATGGCGCCGTGCGACGCGACGCACCACCGCCGGGCGGGGCCCCCCTTGAGGTCATCATCACGGTCGAGGGGCCGCAAACCCCGCTGGTCGTGCGCAAGAAGGAGCGGGTCTGGGGCATCTGGGTCAATGCCGAGGCGGTGTCGATCGACCAGGCCCCCAGCTTCTATGCCATCGCCGCCACGGGCTCTCTCGACCGCGTCCTGTCCGATACCGAGGATCTGCGCAACAAGATCACCATTCCCCGCGCCATCCGGGCGGTCGGCATCGCGTCCGAGGCGATGGATGCGCCGGGTTTCGTCGATGCGCTGATCCGGCTGCGGCAAGAGGAGGGGCGCTATTTCGTCAGCGAGGGCGGCGTCACGCTGACGGAACAGACCCTGTTCCGTGCCGATGTGGCCCTGCCGTCAAACCTGACCGAGGGGACGTATCGCGTGCGGCTATTCCTGACACGCGATGGACAGGTCGTGGACGCACAGGAGCGCGAGATCGCCGTCGCGAAACAGGGGTTGGAGCGGTGGATCTTCAACCTCTCGCGCGAGGCACCGCTGACCTATGGGGTCTTGTCGCTGCTGATCGCCCTGATTGCCGGATGGGCGGCCTCGGCCGTGTTCCGGCTGTTCCGCGCCTGATCCGTCAGGCCGCTTCGGCCAACAGCGCCCGCAGGTCCAGCCGCGCATTGTGCATCGCGAGTTTCCCTTCGGCGTCGCGCGGCCATTCCGTCTCGGGCCGGTCGCGGTACAGTTCGACGCCGTTGCCGTCGGGGTCGCGCAGATAGACCGCTTCGCTGACCCCGTGGTCCGCCGCGCCGTCGATCGGGATGCCTGCCTCGACCACGCGGCGAAGCGCGGCGCCAAGGCTCGACCGGTCGGGAAACAGGAAGGCGGTATGGTAGAGGCCGGTGTGCCCCGGGGGGGGCGGCGTGCCGCCTGCGCTTTCCCAGGTGTTCAGCCCGATATGGTGGTGATAGCCGCCCGCCGAAAGGAATGCCGCCTGCGTGCCGTAGTGCTGCTGCACCTCGAACCCCAGGACGCCCGAATAAAACGCGATGGCGCGGTCGAGGTCGGCCACCTTGAGGTGGACATGGCCGACGCAGGTGGTGGGGGGCAGGGTGGACATGGGCTTGCTCCTTGGGGATTTCACCCAAGCATAGGAGCAGGGCCCGCGTCCCGGCAGGCCGATCGGCGCACAGTGATCGTGCAGTGCTGATGAAAAAACGCCCCCGGTATCCTTGGGGAAGGACCGGGGGCGCAAAAGACCGGGCCAGAGCGACGGTGCCGGGGAAGGCGCGCGCGCTTGGGGGATGGGACAGGACTGACCCGATTCGGGCGGAGGGGACCGCCTGTCACGAGCCTAGCCAGTCGTCTGAATCGTTCCCGTGACAGGCTTTCGGTTATCCACAGCGAAGTGGATCACGCCGCATCGAGCAGCCCGCGCCCCTTCAGCAACGCCTCGACCCCCGGCATCCGGCCACGGAACCGGGTGTAGAGAACCTCGGCCTCTTCCGATCCGCCGGCGGAGAGAATGTGCTTTTCCAGACGTTCTGCCGTCGCGGGGTCGAAGGGATCGCCCGTCTCCTCGAAGGCCTCGAAGGCGTCGGCGTCCATCACCTCGGACCACATGTAGCTGTAATAGCCCGAGGAATAGCCGTCGCCCGAGAAGACATGCGCAAAGTGCGGTGTCGCGTGGCGCATGCGGATCGCGCGGGGCATGCCGAGGGCGTCGAGGACCTCGGTCTGCCGCGCCATAGGATCGGCGGGCGGGGTGCCTTCGTGGAAGGCAAGGTCCACGAGGGCAGAGGCCACGAACTCCACCGTGGCAAAGCCCTGATCGTAGGTCGAGGCGGCAAGGAGGCGATCGCGCAACGCTTCGGGCATCGGCGCGCCAGTCTGCCAGTGGCGGGCGTGGGTGGAGAGGACCTCGGGGACCGAAAGCCAGTGCTCGTAAAGCTGGCTCGGCAGTTCCACGAAGTCGCGTGCCACGCTTGTCCCCGCGATGAAGCCGTAGGTGACGTTCGACAGCATCGAGTGCAGCGCGTGGCCGAATTCATGGAACAGCGTCCGCGCATCGTCCCAGGACAGAAGCGCGGGGTCCCCCTTGGCAAAGTTGCAGACGTTGACAACCACGGGTCGCTGATCGCCCCCAAGCCGCTTCTGCCCCCGGAAGGTCGAACACCAGGCTCCCGACCGCTTGGACGGCCGCCCGAAGTAGTCGCCGATGAACACCGCCACATGCGCACCCTTGCGCGTCACCTCCCAGGCCCGGACGTCGGGGTGGTAAAGCGGCACGCCGAGCGGACGGAACTTCAGCCCGAAGAGGCGGTGTGCACAGTCGAACTGCGCCGCCAGCATCGCGTCGAGCGAAAGGTAGGGTTTCAGCGCAGCCTCATCGAGGTCATGCTCGGCCATCCGACGCTTCTCGGAATAGTAGCGCCAGTCCCAGGCCTCCAGCGGGCCGTTGATGCCGTCCTGCGCCATCATCCCTTCCAGCACCTGCGCATCGGCGAGCGCCTTGGCCCGCGCCGGTTTCCAGACACGCATCAGAAGGTCGCGGACGGCCCCGGGGGTCTTGGCCATCTCGGGTTCCAGCTTGTAGTCGGCGAAGCTGGCATAGCCCAGTAACGCGGCCCGTTCCGCCCGCAGCGACAGGATCTCTGCGGCAATCACGCGGTTGTCGTGGTCGTTGCCATTCGCACCCCGCGCGACCCAGGCCTCAGAGGCGCGCTGCCGCAGGTCGCGACGGGGGCTGAACTGGAGGAAGGGGACGATCAGCGAGCGGTTGAGCGTCACGACCGGCCCCTCAAGCCCCCGTTCCACCCCCGCCGCGCGGGCGGCGTCAGTGACGAAGGCTGGCAGCCCCTCCAGATCGGCCTCGGTCAGGGGCATCACCCAGTCGCGCTCTTCGGCCAGCAGGTTCTGGCCGAAGGCGGTGCCAAGGACCGCAAGGCGCGACTTCACGTCGGTCAGCCGGGCCGAGGCTTCGCCTTCCAGCGCCGCACCTGCGCGGACGAACATGCGTCGGTACAGTGTCAGGACGCGCAACTGCTCCGGGTCGAGGGCGAGTGTCTCGCGCTGATCCCAAAGGGCATCGATGCGGGCGAAGAGGGCCTTGTTGTTGGTGACCTCGGAGGCAAAGGCGCTCATCTTCGGCGCAAGGTCGCGCATCAGGTCCTCGCGCGCGGGCGTCGAATCCGCACCGGCGAGGTTGTAGAAAACCCCCGACACCCGGTCGAGCGCGTCCTCGGCCAGTTCCAGCGCGGCGATCGTGTTGGCAAAACTCGGCGCCTCTGTGCTGTCCGCAATCGCCGCGATGTTCGCGCGTGCTTCGGCTAGGGCCGCGTCAAAGGCGGGGGCGAAGTCGGCGTCGGTCAGGGCGGCGAAGGGGGGCAGGGCAAAGGGCGTGTCCCAGGGGGCGAGCAGCGGGTTGGTCATGGGGGTCTCCTTTGCCCGAAGCCTAGGGCGGCAGGGGGGGAAGGTCCATCCTACTCCACGTTGATCGTGATGACCTCGGACAGGACCGGCGGCACATGCGGGACGTGGCCGTGGTCGCCAAGCACCAGTTGCAGCGTGTGCGGGCCGGGAAGCAGGTCTAGCGTCGTCTCCGTCTGCCCGCCGCCGAAATGGACGTTGTTGGCGTCCTTGGGTACGGCGAGGGTAAACTCCTCGGCCCCATACTCGCCTTCCCCGAAGGGCGGGCGGTCGATCAGCAGGTGATGGTGGCCGGTATTGTCCTTGATCGTCTCGGCCGGCGCGACGCCCATGCCGGAGAGGCCAAAGACCACGGTGACGGGGCTTTTCACCGTCTGGCCGTCGGTCAGGTTGACGAAATAGACCCGCGCGCCGGAGGCCGAGGGGGTGTCCTGCGCGAAGGCGGGCAGGGGAAGGGCGAGGAGGGCTGCGAGGAGGAGGCGTTTCATGGGGCGAGTCCTTCGTGCTGCGGGAGATCAGGCTAGCACGGCCCTCATGCCTTGCGGTGAGGGCGCACAGGGATGTGACCGGGCAAGGGGGGCCATGGCCCCCCTTGGACCCCTTGTCGCATGACCTCGGGCCGTCACGCGGGTGGCCTTGGGGGCCCTGCCCCCGTCGCGGCATGCCGCGACTCCCCGGGGATACTTGCGCAGGAAAGAAGTGCTCAGTGGGTTTCCCGGCGGCGCCGGACCAGTCGCGTCAGCGGGTTTCGCGGCGCCTCAGGTGTGTCTCGAAGCGGCGCAGCGCGAGGGATAGGGTGATCGTCATCGTCAGGTAGATGAGGGCCACGACGTTGTAGGTCTCGAAATAGCGGAAGTTGCCGGCGGCGATCACCTTGCCCAGTTGCGTGATGTCGGTGACGCCGAGGACGGAGACGAGCGAGCTGTCCTTCACCATCGCCACGAAATCATTGCCGAGCGCGGGCAGCACGGTGCGGAAGGCCTGCGGGAAGACGACGTGGCGGAAGCGTTGCCAGCCAGAAAGGCCGAGGGCCTTGGCGGCCTCGATCTGGCCCTTGTCCACGGCTTGCAATCCGGCCCGGAAGACTTCGGCGAGGAAGGCGGAGTAGGCCAGCATCAGCGCGATGACCGCCCGCCAGAGAAGGGGTATGTCGCGGGTGGAGAGGGTACCAAGCCCGAGGGGGGCCATCGTTTCGGTCCAGGCCCAGGCGAGGAAGGGGACGAAAACGAAGGCGACGTAGAGCAGAAGGACGATGATCGGCACGCCCCGCATCACCTCGATGTAGAGGCGCGCGAGTTGCCGGATGACCAGCCAGCGCGATTGCACGCCAAGGGCCAGCGCAAGGCCAAGGGCGCAGGCCCCGCCATAGGCTATGAGCGTGACATAGACGGTCACGACGATACCCGCCGACAGCTTGTCCAGCACCTCGGCATAAAGCGCGTCCGACAGCACCGCCCAGAACAGCCATAGGCCGGTGATCGCGACGATCACCAGCCACCAGGGGAAGTCCTCGCCCTTTTGCTTGGGGCTCAAGCGCGGAAAGCCGCGTTCATTCGCCCAGCTTGTATTCGACGAACCACTTCTGGTTCAGCGCATCCAACGTGCCGTCTGCGCGCATCTCGGCAATCGCGGCGTTGATCGGCGCCACAAGGTCCGACCCCTTGGGGAAGATAAAGCCGAAATCCTCGGTCGCGAGCGGCGCGCCGATGATCTTCAGCCCGCCGTTCGAAGCCGCGACGTAGCCGTTCGCGGCGGTCGAGTCCGACAGCGTCAGGTCCACGTCGCCCGCGCGCAGCGCCTCAAGCCCCGCGCCGAAGGTCTCGAACTTGATGACGCGGGGGTTTTCCTCGTTGCCGTCAAGAATGTTGTAGATCGCGGCGTAGAAGGGCGAGGTGCCGGGCTGGGCCGAAACCAAAAGCTCGGGGTTGGCGGCGAAAGAGGCCGCATCGGTAAAGCGCGCCTCGTCCCCGCGCACGATCATCAGCATTTCGGACCGCATGTAGGGGTCCGAGAAATCAACCTTTTCCTTGCGGTCTTCCTTGATCGTGATGCCCGTCATGCCAAGGTCAAACTGCCCCTCGCTAACGGCCGGGATCATCGCGTCCCAGCTGGTGTTCTGGTAGGCGACGGTGATGTTCAGCCGCTTGGCGATCTCGGCCATCGCGTCATATTCCCAGCCGATGGCGGTGCCGTCCTTGCCCACGAACTGCAGGGGCGGATAGGCGTTCTCGGTCACCACCACCACCTCGCGGCCACCAAGGTCGGGCACCTCGGCGATGGCGGGGGCGGTCAGCAGCAGAAGGCCCGCGAGGGCAGAGGCGAGTTTCATGGGTCAGGCTCCCTGTTGGTTGGGGCGGAAAGCGCCCGGATCAGCGGATTATGGAGGCGGCGCGGCGGCTGTCCAGTCCCCGGGCGCGGGATAGCGGCGGACAGCCTCGACAAGGGCCCAAACCTCGGGGTCGTCGATGCCGAGGGCGGCAAACTGGGCGGCGATCCCCTCAAGGTAAGCACGGCTGGTGCCGAGGATGCCGGTCCCGGTTGCAAGGTAGCGCACCGTTTCGTCCGAAGACAGGTCGCTGCAGATGACGGGCGAGGCGTGGTTGGCCACGAAGGTCAGCGCCTCGACCTCGCCTTGCGTGGTGGCAACGGGCAGGAACAGCGGCGCGTAGGCATCCGAGATCTGCTCGCGCCGCCACAGGATTTCCGTCTCGGCCTCGACCTCTGCCATGGCGATGCGGAAGGCAAGGCCGATGCAGCCGGGGCCATGATCCAGCGCCGCCATCAGCCCCGGCGCTTCGGCCGTGCCGCGCCCGCCCCAGGTATCCTTGAGGCAGAAGCGCCTGGCATAGCCCTCGACCCGCCCCACGCGCACCTCGGCAAAGCGGAAGGCCGGGTCCCACATCAGCGAGCCATAGGCAAAGACCCAGACATCGGCCCCAAGCCGCCCCGCCAGCGCTGCCCGGCGCCGCGCCTCACGCTCGGCATCCGTAGAGCGCCAGTCGGGCGGGCGACCCAGGGCGGCCATGCGGGCGTCGAAGTCGGAGGGGAGGAAGCTGCGGAAGAAGGAAGTCTCCGGCGCTGCGATGCGGTCGCGCAGTTCCGGGTGGTGCAGGAAGGGGTCCATCCCTCAGCCCCCGCAGACGGGGCAATCGGGGCGGCGCTTGGTGGCGATTACGCGGGTCTCGGCGAAGAGGGCGTCGTGGATCATCAGGCGGCCTTTGAGCGTCTCGCCCGCGCCGGTCAGGTGCTTGATGGCCTCGGAGGCCATCATGGCGCCGAGGATGCCGGGAAGCGGGGCCGCGACGCCCGCCTCGGCGCAGGTGGGGACAAGGCCCGGGGCGGGGCGGGTGGGGAAGAGGCATTCGTAGCAGGGGCCGCCTGCGGCGGGATGATAGAGCGACAGCTGCCCCTCCCACTGGGTGATCGCCGCCGCGATCAAGGGCTTGCCCGCCGCGACCGCCGCCCGGTTCACCAGATAGCGCGTGTCAAAGTTGTCCGAGCCGTCAAGGATCAGGTCGTAGTCGGCGATCAGGTCGGCGGCGATGGTGCCGTCCAGCCTGCGGTTGTAGGGCCTGACCTCGATGAAGGGGTTGAGGGCGCGCATCGCCGTCTCGGCCGAGAACACCTTGGGCATGCCGATGCGGGAATCCGTGTGGATGATCTGGCGCTGAAGGTTCGTGTTTTCAACGACATCGCCGTCGATCACCCCGATTGTGCCGACGCCCGAGGCGGCAAGATAGAGAAGCGCGGGCGACCCGAGGCCACCGGCGCCGACCACCAGCACGCGCGCTGCCTTCAGCCGCTTCTGTCCGGTGCCGCCGATCTCGCGCAGGATGATGTGGCGGGCGTAGCGGTTGAGCTCGACCGGGGTCAGGCCACCCTGCGGTGGGGGCGCGACGGTCGGTGCGACGCGCGAGCGCACGCGCCGGAGAACCGCCCGGTAGCCCAGCACGGCGAGCGTGAGAAAGCCGAGGGCCAGCCAGCCGCGCAGGTCGCCGCCGACGATGGGGGGCGGAAAGTCAGCCGTCGTCGCGCCTTCCGGCAGGTCGCTCCAGCGCGGCAGGGACAGCACGACGACGACGAGCCACCATTGGACCGTCAGCGTCCAGAAAAGCCAGCGGGGCACCGTGAGAAGCCGCGTCGCCAGCCAGATCGCGGCAAAGCCCAGAAGCCCGATCATGCCCCGATCCCGGTCGAGCCGAAGCCGCCCTCGCCCCGGGCGGTCGGGGTCAGAGCTTCCACCACCTGAAAGCGGGCCTGTACGACCGGGGCGACCACAAGCTGTGCGATCCTTGCGCCATGTTCCACCACATAGGGTGTGTCCGACAGGTTGACGAGCGCGATGCCGAGGGGGCCGCGATAGTCGCTGTCGATGGTGGCGGGGGTGTTGGGCAGGGTGATGCCGTGGTGGAGGGCGAGGCCCGAGCGGGGGCGGATCTGGGCCTCGTAACCCTTTGGAATCTCGATGCGAAAGCCAGTGGGAACGATGCTGCGCTGCATCGGTTGCAGGGTCAGGCCCTTGGGGCGGTCAGCCTCGGCGAGGTTGGCGCGAATGTCGGCGCCGGCGGCGCCGGGGGTGGCGTAGGCGGGCAGGGGGATGTCTCGGTCGGCGCCGTCGTCCCAGAGGAGGTGGAGGAGCGTCATGGTGATGCTTGGCGGGTGGAGGGTGAGGGAGCCTCCGGCGGGGATATTTGGGCCAAGATGAAGCCGCAGGTCACTTCAAGGCCTCGGCGATACGGGCGGCAAGTCTTTGTGCAACCTCGGTTTTCGGAAGGCGGGGCCAGGGTTCGGGGCCGTTTTCGGTGATCAGGGTGATGGCGTTCTCGGAGCCGCCCATGATGCCGGTGGCGGGGGAGACATCGTTGGCGACGATCCAGTCGCAGCCCTTGCGCAGGCGCTTGGCGGTGGCGTGAGCGATGACGTCGTCGGTTTCGGCGGCGAAGCCGATCACCAACCGGGGGCGGTTCGGAGCGTGGCTGAGGGTCGCCAGAATGTCAGGGTTTTCAACGAGATGGAGGGCAGGGGGCTGGCCTGAGCCGTCTTTCTTGACCTTGCCCTTCGCCGCGTTGTCCACCCGCCAGTCGGCCACGGCGGCGGCCATGATGGCGGCATCGGCGGGCAGGGCGGCGAGGGTGGCGTTCAACATTTCTTCAGCGGTTTCAACGCGTTGTACGGTGACACCGGGGGGCGGGGGGACGGTTGCGGGGCCGGTGACGAAGGTCACGCGGGCGCCAAGGTCGCGGGCGGCGGCGGCGAGGGCTGCGCCTTGGGCGCCGGAGGAGCGGTTGGCGATGTAGCGGACGGGGTCGATAGGCTCAAAGGTGGGGCCAGAGGTGATGAGGATGTGTTTGCCGGTGAGAGGGCCGTGGCCCAAAGCAGCCTCGATTGCATCAACGATTTCAGGGGGTTCCGACATTCGCCCCGGCCCGTACTCGCCGCAGGCCATGTCGCCCTCGGCGGGGCCGACGGTCAGGATGCCATCGGCTTGCAGCGTTGCAAGGTTCCGCTGGGTCGCGGGGTGCTCCCACATGCGGACGTTCATCGCGGGGGCGATCAGCACGCGTTTGTCGGTGGCAAGCAGCAGCGTGGTGGCCAGGTCATCGGCGATCCCCGCCGCCATCCGCGCCATCAGGTTCGCGGTTGCGGGCACTACAACGAGTAGGTCGGCGGCGCGGGACAACTGGATATGGCCCATCTCGGCCTCGTCCGTCAGGTCGAAGAGGTGGCGGTAGACCTTTTCCCCGGCCAGTGCGGACAGCGAGAGGGGCGTCACGAATTCTTCTGCTGCCGCCGTCATCACGGGGGTCACGGCGGCCCCGCGCCCCTTGAGCAGACGCACGAGTTCCAGCGCCTTGTAGGCGGCGATGCCGCCGCCGACGATCAGGAGGATGCGTTTTCCGGCGAGCAAGGCGCGGCCTTCCACTGGGTGTCGGGGACAGGTGTAGGGGGCGGCGGGGGCAAACTCAACCGTTGGAGGGACGTCTTCCTTGCGTCTTCCTTACGTCTTACTTTGGTGGAGACGTTCGGGAAAGCCTAGCCGCCCTGGCGGAACGCCTCGCACGGGTCGGGGCCGGTGCGCGCATGGGGGCCGGTGACGATCCAGCGGTCGAAGGGGGGCGCCTCTTCCGGCGCTTCGATCTGGCCGATGCTCAGGACCGAGACGGAAGGATCGGCCACCGCAAGCACCGCAGGGATGCCGCTGTCGCGGCGGGCGTGGCCATTGCCGGTGATGACGGCGACCGGCCCCCCCGTCTCTTCCAGCGCGATGAGCACGGTGAAGGCGAGGGCCGCATCGCGCAGACGTTGGGCCGAGACGAAGCGGGGCAGCGCCTCGGGCGAGATCATGTTGCAATGGGCGGCCTGCATCTCGGCCTCGCGCGCGGCCTGGGCGGCGGCGGGCAGGGGGCGGTCGAGGCCGAAGCGTGCGGCATCGGGGCCGAAGGCTGCGGCGGGGCCATCCTTGCGGGCGCGGGCAAGGTCCACCTCGCGCACCGCGCCGCCGTAGAATCGGGGCATGGGCTGCGTCTGGAACAGCGGCGCGTACATCGCGAAATCGGGCCAGCCGGACTGTTCCCAACCGAGGACGCGGGCCAAAGCGGTTGGATCGCGGGTCAGCGGCTTGGTGATCCGCAGGGACTGCTCGATGTCGAGCATCTCGAATACCAGCGCCTTCGGCGCCAGCGAAGCCAGCGCGCGGGCCTGATTGGCATGGTGGGTGGGGTTGTCGTGGATCTCGCCGAGGATGACAACCTGCGCGGCGGGCAAGCGGTCCAGCATGTCCGCCGTCATCTCTACCCCGCCCGCCGCTGTGGCGAGCGTCAGGGCCAGGGCGACGAGGGGGGCGATGCGGCGCTTCACCGGTCAGACGAGGAAGTGGTGCACTTCGCGCGACTGGTTTTCCAGGCTGCGGCGCATCTTGGTGAAGGCGGCAGCCTCAAGCTGGCGGACACGTTCCTTGGACAGGCCAAGCTCTTCGCCGAGGGATTCGAGCGTTCGGGGTTCCTCGCGAAGCTTGCGCTCGGCCACGATGAAACGTTCGCGGGCGTTGAGCGAGCCCATGGCCTTGGCCAGCCAGCCGCGCAGGGCCAGCGCGTCGTGGCGGGTTTCCACCACCTCGGCCGCCTGCACGCCGTCATCTTCCAGCGCGTCGATCCATTCGCGACCATCCTCGTCCGAGGACTGGGTGGCGTTGAGCGAGTAGTCGGACCCGGAGAGCCGCCCCTCCATCATCTCGACATCGGCGAGGGGCACGCCCACCTCGGTCGCGATGCGCTGGCGAAGCTGGTAGCCGTCGAGGGTTTCACCGGCCTGTGCCGCCTCACGCTCAAGCTTCGCTTGCACGCGGCGCATGTTGAAGAAGAGCGCCTTTTGCGAGGAGGTGGAGCCGGTGCGCACCATCGACCAGTTGCGCATGACATAGTCCTGAATCGAGGCCTTGATCCACCAGACGGCATAGGTGGAAAAGCGCACGCCACGGTCGGGATCGAACTTGTCGGCGGCCTTCATAAGGCCGAGGCTTGCCTCTTGAATGAGGTCGTTCATCGGTGCGCCGTAGCGGCGGAACTTGGCGGCCATGGAAATCGCAAGGCGCATGTAGGCGGTGATGAGGCGGTGCAGCGCCTGTTCGTCACGCTGGTCGCGCCAGGCATAGGCAAGGCGCAACTCGGTCTCGGCGTCGAGAAGTTCCGCCTTCATCGCTTGGCGGGACATGGTCTGGTCGTTATAGCCGTCGAGTGCCATGACTATCCCCTGTCTGAAGATCGCGCTGTCAACACTTGGTTTACGGAGGACAGGCTTGCCCGGATCAGCCGACGCCACGTTTTTTTCGCTGCCGCCCTTGACGCTGGTGATCGGCGGGGCACGCAGCGGAAAATCGCGGCTGGCCGAGCGGTTGGTCGAGGCGTCGGGGCGGCCGCGCGTCTATGTTGCGACGGCCGAGGCCTGGGATGACGAGATGCGCGCGCGGATTGCCGAGCATCGGGACCGGCGGACCGGGTGGGTGACGGTCGAGGCGCCCCAGGATGTGGCCGGGGCTTTGGCGGCGGTGCCGCCGGGTCAGGCGGTGCTGGTCGATTGCGCAACGCTGTGGCTGACGAACCGGATGCTGGCGGGTGCTGAGCTGGAGGCCGAGGGGGCGGCGCTTCTTTCGGCATTGGGGACCTGTGCGTCGCCGGTGGTTGTCGTGACCAACGAGGTCGGGCAGGGGATCGTTCCCGACAATGCGATGGCGCGGGCGTTCCGCGATGCGCAGGGGCGGCTGAACCAGGCGCTGGCGGCGCAGGCGGGGCTGGTGGTGCTGGCCGTGGCGGGACTACCGCTGGCGGTGAAGGGGGCCCTGCCCGGGGGCGCGTGGTGACGCGGTTCTGGTGGGTGCGGCATGGGCCGACGCATGCCAAGGCAATGGTGGGGTGGACGGATCTGCCTGCGGATCTGGGCGATGCCGCGGCGGTCGGGCGGCTGGCAGCGGCCTTGCCCGAGGGGGCGGCGGTGGTCTCGTCGGACCTGATCCGCGCGGTGGCAACAGCGGATGCAGTGCAGGGCGCGCGGGCGCGGCTGGCGCATGACCCGCGTCTGCGCGAGATCCATTTCGGCGACTGGGAAGGCAAACACTGGGCCGAGATCGACGGCCCCGAGGCGCGGGCCTTCTGGGAGGCGCCGGGTGCCGTTCGGGCGCCGGGGGGTGAAGGGTGGGATGACCTCTGCGCCCGGGTCTGGGCGTCGATGGATGCGCTGAAGGGGGATGTGGTTGTGGTGGCGCATTTCGGCGCGATCCTTGCCGCCTTGCAACGTGCGCGAGGCTGCACGGCGGTCGAAGTGCTGGCGCAGCGGGTCGAAAACCTGAGCCTCACAGAGATGGCAGTGGGGCCGGGCGGCTGGACCGTGGGGCGGGTCAATCACATCGCGTGATGGATTTGCCCACGCGAAGTCGTTGGCCGGCCGCGCCCGGTTCGGCTAGCGGTGAGGCCGGTTCGCGCGCCGGAGCCTCCGGCGAGGAAATTTGGACACGTGAGAAGGGGCGGGGCTATGGATACGTTGGCGATCGGAGACCGGGCCTATTCAAGCTGGTCCTTGCGGGGGTGGTTGCTGTTCGATGCCTTTGGCCTGCCGGTGAAGGTGCGGACGGCGCGTCTTTACTCGGATCAGGTGGCGGCGGTCCTACGCGACTTCTCCCCTGCAAGGACGGTCCCTGCAGTGCGGCTGGCGGATGGCAGCGTCGTGATGGAAAGCCTGGCGATTGCCGAGGAACTGGCGGCGCGGCATCCGGCGGCGGGGCTGTGGCCCGCCGATCCGCGCCTGCGATCGGTTGCGCGGTCGGTGGCGGCCGAGATGCATGCGGGGTTTCGCGCGTTGCGCGAGCATTGCGCGATGAACCTTCGCGTCAGCTATGCCGATTGCGCGCCGACAGCAGCAGTGCTGGCCGACCTCGCGCGTCTGGAGGAGATCTGGGCTTGGGCTCTGGAGGCGTCGGGCGGGCCTTGGCTGGGCGGGGCCTATTCGGCGGCAGATGCCTTCTTCGCGCCGGTGGCGGGGCGGATCGCGGGTCACAACCTGCCGGTGGGGCCGCAGGCGCAGGCCTATGTGGCAGCACACCTTTCGCATCCGTCGTTCCGGCGCTGGCGGGCCATGGGGCTGGTCGACGGGGCGGATCAGGACGCCTATCGCCGCGACTGGCCGCAACGGGCGTGGCCCGGTCCGGTGCCCTTGCCCGCGCGGGCAGTGGAGGGGGCCGAGGCCGAGAACGCCGCCTGTCCCTATTCAGGCGAGGCGGTGACGCATGTTCTGGAACTCGGCGGGCGGCGGTTCGGCTTCTGCAACGCGTTTTGCAGGGACAAGACGGTCGCCGACCCCGAAGCCTGGCCGAAGTTCATGGCCCTTTACCAGTCGTAAACCATTGCCCCCTACCCGTTAACCAAGGTGAACGGGAGCAAGCAATGGTGGCGCGGGCCTTCACGGTGGCGTTCGAGGGGGTCGAGGCGCGCATCGTCGAGGTGCAATGTGCCGTTGCCCCGGGCATGCCGGGCTTTACCGTCGTTGGCCTGCCCGACAAGGCGGTGAGCGAGGCGAAGGAGCGGGTGAAGGCTGCCTTGGCTGCGATGTCCATCGCGCTGCCCGCCAAGCGGATCACCGTGAACCTGTCACCTGCCGACCTGCCCAAGGAGGGGTCCCACTTCGACCTGCCGATCGCGCTGGCGCTGCTGGCGGCGCTGGAGATCGTGCCGAAGGACGAGGTCGAAGGGACGGTGGCTTTGGGCGAGCTGTCGCTGGACGGGCGTCTGGTCGCGGTGGTGGGGGCGCTGCCTGCGGCAATGGCGGCGGCAGCGGAGGGGCGGTCGCTGCTGTGTCCGGCCGCCTGCGGGGCCGAGGCGGCCTGGGTCGATGCCTGCCCGGTGCTGGCGGCGCGATCTCTGGACGAGGTGGTGCGGCACTACACCGGGCAGGCGGTGCTCACGCCCGCGCGGGCCGGCGAGGTGACGGTCGAGGCGGGGGGCCGGGACCTGCGCGACGTCAAGGGACAGGAGCGGGCCAAGCGCGCGCTCGAGATCGCGGCGGCGGGGCGGCATCATGTCCTGATGGTGGGCAGCCCGGGGTCGGGCAAGTCGATGCTGGCGGCGCGCTTGCCGGGGATCCTGCCGCCGCTGAGCGCGGTCGAGGCGCTGGAGACCTCGATGATCCATTCGCTGGCGGGATTGTTGAGCGAGGGCGGGATCAGCCGGACAAGGCCTTTCTGCGAGCCGCACCACACCGCCTCGATGGCCGCGATCGTGGGGGGCGGCAAGGGGGCGAAGCCGGGGCAGATCAGCCTGGCGCATAACGGCGTCCTCTTCATGGACGAGTTCCCCGAGTTTCCCCGGCAAGTGCTCGAGACGCTGCGCCAGCCCATCGAGACGGGCGAGGTGGTGGTGGCTCGGGCGAACGCGCATATCCGCTATCCCTGCCGGTTCCTGCTGGTGGCGGCGGCAAATCCCTGCAAATGCGGGTACCTCGCAGAACCGGCCCGCGCCTGCGCCAAGGTTCCGCATTGCGGAGAGGACTATCTCGGCCGCATCTCGGGCCCGCTGATGGACCGCTTTGACCTGCGGGTGGAAGTACCGCCGGTGGCGTGGTCCGACCTCGACCTGCCCGCGACGGGCGAAAGCTCGGCCACGGTCGCGGTGCGGGTTGCTTCAGCGCGCGAGGTCCAGTCGCGGCGCTTTGCGGCGCACCCCGAGGTGCGGGTGAATGCCGAGGCGGAGGGGGCGCTCCTGGAAGAGGTGGCGACGCCCGATCCCGAGGGAAAGGCGCTGCTTGCGCGGGTGGCAGACCGGTTCGGGCTGACGGCGCGGGGGTATCACCGGGTGCTGCGGGTGGCGCGGACGATCGCCGATCTGGACCGGTCGGACGGGGTGCGCAAGGCGCATGTGGCCGAGGCGGTGAGCTACCGGATAGCGGTGGGGGTGAGGGCGTGAGGGGCCGCTCGTCCGCCCTGACGGGCGTCCTCGCTGCGCCGGACCCAGCGATGACGCCCGACAGGGCGGAAAAGCGGACCGATGATCCGCCCCTCAGGCCCGCTTTGCCTCGATCGCTTCCCAGATCGCCGCGGCGGCATTGATGCCGTCGAAACGCTCAAGCTCCTGGATGCCGGTGGGCGAGGTGACGTTGATCTCGGTCAGCCAGTCGCCGATCACGTCGATGCCGACGAAGACCTGCCCTTTCTCGCGCAGGGTCGGCCCGATGACGGCACAGATTTCGCGATCGCGGTCGGTCAGGGCCACAGGCTCGGCCCGGCCGCCGACATGCAGGTTCGACCGCGTCTCGCCGGGCTGCGGAACGCGGTTGATCGCGCCAACCACCTCGCCGTCCACCAGAATCACCCGCTTGTCGCCCTTGGCGACGTCCGGCAGGTACTTCTGCACGATCAGCGGCTCGCGCGAGAAACCGGTGAAAAGTTCGTAGAGAGACGAAAGGTTGCGGTCGTTCGCGTCCAGCCGGAACACCCCCGCCCCGCCGTTGCCGTAGAGCGGCTTGAGGATCACATCGCCATGCGCGGCCTTGAAGGCGCGGATGGCAGCAAGGTCGCGCGAGACGAGCGTCGGGGGCGTGAGATCCTGGAACTGCAGGACCAAGAGCTTCTCGGGGCAATTGCGCACCCAGAAGGGATCGTTGACCACAAGCGTACGGGGGTGAACGAAATCGAGAAGGTGCGTCGTGGTGATGTAGGCCATGTCGAAAGGCGGATCCTGGCGCAGCCAGACCACGTCGAAATCGGCAAGGTCCACTTCGGCTTCGGGTCCGAAGGTGACATGCTCGCCCCGCACGCGCCGCAGTTCGACCGGCCAGCCGCGTGCAAGCACCCGCCCCTCGCGGAACACAAGCCGGTCCGGGGTGTAGTGAAACAGCAGATGCCCGCGCGCCTGCGCTTCCAGCGCAATGCGAAAGGTGCTGTCGGCGTCTATGTTGACCGCAGCGATCGGGTCCATCTGCAGGGCGACCTTGAGCGGCATGGGCATCTCCGGCGGGGCGTCATGGCCCTACTTGCCGCAAGCCCCGCGCCGATGCAATCCGCGCCGGCATCAGGCCGCGAAGGCATTCTCGATGATGTCGATCCGGCCCTGTGCGTCCACCAGAGCAAGGTCGAACCGCATGGGTGTCAACTGCCCGCGCGGCTCGCCTTCGAGAAACAGCGCCGCGGAATGGCACAACCGCTCCATCTGACGCCGCGACAGGCGATGCGCCGCCGCCGCATGTGTCGCGGCTTTCTTCACTTCGATGAAGATCACTTCAGCGCCGTCGCGCGCAATCAAGTCGATCTCGCCCCCTGCGCTGCGCCAGCGGGTTGCCGCGATCGGACGGCCCGACCGGCAGTAATGCTGCGCAACCGACGTCTCAGCCGCCTTGCCCGCACAATGGGACACCAGTCCGGTCATCCGCCCTCTCCCTCCGTCAGCCGCAAGGCCATCTGGTACACATCACGCCTGGGCAGTCCCAGACGGGCCGCGACCGCCGTTGCCGCGTCCTTGACGGTCGCACCAGCCAGGGCCGCCGTCAGTGCCGAGGCGACCGCGTCTTCGGCGACCGGAGCCGGTGCAGCACGGTCCAGAACGACGACGACCTCGCCCCGAACCACCGTTCCGGCAAACTGCTGCGTGACACTGGCCAGAGTCCCGCGCACCACGGTTTCGAACCGTTTCGTCAACTCCCGGCACACTGCGACTTGCCGTTCTTCTCCGAAAACCTGCACCATGTCCCCTAAGCTTTGGTTAAGGCGCTTCGGAGATTCATAGAACACTTGTGTTGCCTGGATCGCCGCAAGCTCGCTGAAGAAGCGCCGCCGGGCGGCTGCCGTTGGGGGCGGGAAACCCGCAAAAAGAAAGCGGTCGGTCGGCAATCCTGCGACGCCCAGGGCCGCCAGCAGAGCCGAGGGGCCGGGAGCGGCCAGCACGGGGTGACCTGCGGCGATGGCCGCGCGGGCCAACTGGAACCCCGGATCGGCCAGCAGCGGCGTTCCCGCCTCCGATGCATAGGCGACCGAGCGTCCCTCGCCCAGCGCCGTCATCAGGCGCGGGCGGATCGCGGCGCCGTTGTGATCGTGATAGGCCATGAGCGGTCGCCCGCCGAGGGGGATCCCGTGCAACTCCATCAGGTGTCGCAGCGTCCGCGTATCCTCGGCCGCGAGCACGGTTGCCGAAGCCAGGATGTCAAGCGCGCGCAGCGTGATGTCGCGCGCAGCCCCGATCGGGGTCGCGACGAAATAAAGACCTGCAGGCAGAACCACCCGCCGGGCGACACCCTGCGATCCAGCCGGGATCGCGGCTGGCATGACGACCGGGCTGTCAGCTGAAGTGTTGGCGGGGGTATTGGCGGGGGCCGCATCTGGGGCAGCGCCATCTCGGGTGGTGGGCTGGGGTGGGGTGGGCGGGCGGGGCGGCATGGTGCGGTCTCCTCGGTCTGCGGGGCGCAGCGGCGGCGGACCTGCGCCCTTGCCCTGCGGGCGAAGCCTTGCCGCGCCCGCGCGGCAGAGCGGTGAGCGCAAGTTTACTTCGCGGGCAGAACCGCCTAGTCTCGCCCTCACCATTGGGTCTTGCGACGAGGTTTGTCCATGCTGTCCTTCCTTCGCCGCGCAGCGCGCAGGCTCGCCGCTCCGTTGGTGCGCCTGGGCGCCGTGGCTGCGCTGATCGCGGTATCGGGCTGTGTCCCGAGCGGCCCCGTCGGCGGCCCGCCCGGCAATGGTGAAGCGGTGCAGGTGGCGCTGCTGGTGCCTGGCGGTTCGGGGCAGGCGACGGACGAATTGCTGGCGCGGTCGCTGCAGAACGCGGCGCGCCTGGCGATCAGCGACTTGGGCGGGGCGGCGCGGATCGATCTGCGCGTCTACAACACCGCAGGCAACCCGACGCAGGCGCAGACCGTGGCCCTGCAGGCGGTCAGCGAAGGCGCCGAGGTCATCCTCGGCCCGCTTTACGCGCAGGAAGCCAATGCGGTCGGCGTGGCCGTCGCGGGGCAGGGGATCAACGTCCTGTCCTTTTCGAACAACAGTGCGATTGCGGGCGGCAACGTCTTCATCCTGGGACAGACCTTTGACAGCACGGCGGCGCAGCTGGCCCGCTATGCGGTCCGGCAGGGCCTTGGCCGCATCCAGGTCGTGCATGAGCGCACCACCGCAGGCGAGGCGGGCCGCGCTGCGATCCAGTCGGGGATCCAGCGGGCCGGCGGCACGGTGGCGGGCGTTTCGGGCTACGAGTTTTCGCAGAACGGGATTGTCGCGGCGGTGCCCGGGATCGTGGCCGCGACGCGCGCAAACGGCGCCAACGCGGTCTTTCTGACCGCAGACACCGCGGGCGCGCTGCCGCTGGTGACGCAACTGCTGTCCGAGAACGGGATCAACCCCTCCGTCACCCGGTTCATCGGCCTGACACGGTGGGACATTCCGGCGGCGACGCTGGCGCTGCCGGGCGTGCAGGGCGGCTGGTTCGCGCTGCCCGATCCCGGGCTTTATGCGCAGTTCACCAGCCGCTACACCGCCAGCTTCGGCGAGGCGCCGATGCCGATTTCGGGACTGGCCTATGACGGGATCGCGGCGATCGGCGCGCTGGCGCGCAACGGCAGCGGCTTCTCGGGCGCGGCCTTGACGCAAGGGGCAGGGTTTGCGGGCGTGGGAGGCGTGTTCCGCTTCCGCGGCGACGGCACGAACGAGCGGGGGCTGGCCATCGCACAGGTCCGCAACAACCAGGTGGTGGTCATTGATCCGGCACCCCGCAGCTTTGGCGGTGCCGGGCTCTGACCCGGCGCGCGCTGCCGCCCCCCCATCGGACGACGCGGGCCCCCCCGCCTTGATCCCGGCGTCCGACCTGATCGACGCGGATGCGCTTTTGGCCGCCATTGCGGCCGAGATCCGGGCCGAAGGTGCGCGCGGTCCGGGCCCCAGGGGCCGCGCCATCGCCGTGCGGCACCTCAACGCCGCCAAGGTGCAGGCCAACGCCCGACTGGAGGCGGCCTTTGCGGCCCGCCCGCATGACGCGCGCGCGCTGATCCGGGCGCAGGCGGATGTGACGGACATTCTGGTGCGCGCCGCACTTGCCGTGTCAATGACGCATTGCCACCCGGCCCCGAACCCGACCGAGGCCGAGCGCATCGCCCTTCTGGCCGTCGGCGGCTATGGCCGGGCCGAGATGGCACCGCATTCGGACGTGGATCTGCTGTTCCTGTCGCCCTGGAAGATCACCCCCTGGGCCGAAAGCGTGGTCGAGGCCATGCTCTACATGCTGTGGGACCTGAAGCTGAAGGTGGGCCACGCCAGCCGCACGGTGCGCGACTGCCTGCGGCTGGGGCGCGAGGACATCACGATCCGCACGGCCCTGCTGGAGCACCGCTTCCTTGCGGGCCACCGACCGCTGGCGGACGACCTGTCTGCGCGGCTGTGGTCCGAACTGTTCCGCGGCACCGGCCCCGGTTTCATCGAGGCAA
>CAZVIS010000019.1:2104-21190 GCA_964627355.1 uncultured Rhodobacterales bacterium | reverse complement strand
AACCCGCGTCTTTAGCTTGGAAGGCTAAGGTCTTACCATTACACAACGCCCGCGCAGGGCTCTGACTATGCCAAGCGCCGGCGGGGGTCAAGAACCCCGGCCCCCCCATCGACCCTTGCGAAACGCCCCGAAGCCCGCATAGTCGCCACCGGGGGCCAAGGGGGGGGCAACGATGCAGGCATGGATCGGGAAGCTGGCGGCGCTGGCCGTCCTGATCCTCTGGACCGGCCTTGCCGCCGCGCAGGAGGGCGCGCTTCTCCCCGAGGCGCAGCCCCTGCCCGACACCCAGACCACCGTGGAGGCAGGCGCCTATATCCTGCGCATCGACTCCGTCTCGCCGCGGTCAGGCACCTTCAATGTGGACATGTGGCTCTGGTTCCGCTGGACCGGCGCCGACAAGCGCCCCTTCGAGACGTTCGAACTGCCCCGCGGCATCATCACCGGCCGGACCGAGGCGCAGATCCTCCAGGATCAGGGGATGAACTACGCGACCCTGCGCGTGCAGGCGACCTTGTATCACGAGTTCGACGTCCGCCGCTTCCCCCTCGACGACCACACGATCCGCATCGAGATCGAGGACGCGAGCTTTGCCGAGGCGCAGCAGAAGTACGTGGCCGACACGGGGACCGCGCTTGACCCCGACGTGGCGGTGGCGGGGTGGCAGGTCGGCCTTGGCACGCCCGAAGCCGTCAGCCACCGCTACCCCACAACCTACGGCTTGCGAGACAACGGTGACGCCGAGGCGATTTATTCCCGGCTGGTGATCCCGGTGGCGCTGGAACGCACCAGCTATGGCCCGCTCTTCAAGCTGTTCTGGATCACCATTCTGTCGGTGCTGCTCAGCCTGCTGTCGCTGATGGTGAAGGCTGACGACCTCGACGCGCGGTTCGGGATGGGGGTGGGGGCAATCTTTGCCGCCAGTGCCAACGCGGTGGTGATCGGGGGCGTCCTGCCCGACACCACGGTCGTCACGCTGGCCGAGCAGATCAACCTGATCGCGGTGGCGGTGAACTTCCTTGCGGTGTTCGTCTCGATCTGGTCCCTCCGCCTGCGCTATCAGGAGCGGGACGCAGAGTCCGTGCGGCTCGACATGACCTGGATGTGGTCGATGGCGGTGCTTTATGTGCTGGCCAACGCGGCGGTCCTGAGCTTCGATCTCTCGTGGTAGTCAGGCGGCAAGGGGCTGGATGAGCTCCGCCCCCTCGGCCCGGTTGGAGTTGACGCGGGCGTTCACCCGGTAAGGTGCAGCCATCACCCCGGACGCCGAGGCGCGCATCAGGACCGCCGCGCCACGCCCCGCCTCACCCAGCCACAGTGGCCAGTCGGCGGGTTCCAGCAGCACAGGCTCGCGGTGATGCAGCCCCGCCATCCCCGGCCCCGCCTCGGTCGAGACGATGGCGCAAGTGTCATGGGCCTGCCCCTCCCGCTCCCACCTCTGCCAGACGCCCGCAAACACCATCGGCTGGCCATCCGCGCGGGTGAAGTACCAGGGCAGGCGGCTGCCTCCCGGCCCCTCGGACCATTCGTAGAAGCCGCTTGCCGGGATGAGGCAGCGACGGGAGCGCACCGCCTCGCGGAAGGCGGGCTTGGTTGCGATGGTGTCCGAACGGGCGTTGATGATGAGGGGGCCGTCGGTCGGGGTCTTGTACCAGGCGGGCAGGAAGCCCCACCGCATCGCCCGCAACCGCCTGCCCCCGTCCGAAGTGACGACGGGAATGGGTTGCGTCGGGCAGACGTTGAAGCGGGGCGGTTCGGGCAGGTCGTTGCCAGGCACGGCCTCGAACATCCGGGCCAGCGCCTCGTTCGGGTGGGTCAGGGTGAAACGTCCGCACATACACCAGATGTGGCGCCGCCCGCACTCTCAGGCAAGCCCCCTACCAGCGCAGTACGCGCGGGCCGAGGAAGGCGCCGATGAACCCCGTAAGCACCATCCCCAGCGTGTACCAGATCGCGATGAACGACATCGCCCCCTCGTCACAGGCCATCGCATAGGCCGCAGCCCCAAGGCCCCCCGCCAGCAACCCAGCCCCAAGCCCTGCGCGCCGCAGATCCGTCGGCGCCAGGGCACGCACGGCGGTCAGCGCCACGGCAAGGGCAGGCAAGGACAGGATCAGGATGGCCAGCGGGCAGCGCGTCGCCGACTTGCCCATCATCGCCATCGCCCGCCCCTCGGGCGGTACCTGCATCAGGTCGATCGCGCCGATCACGAAGAACACCGACAGCACCAGCGCCAATGCCACCGAAGGCCCGGTGATCCCACGGCCCGGATGCCCGATCCGCCGCATCAGCCACAGCCCGGCCACGGCCAGCGCCAGCGCATAGACCAGTTTCGGCCCGGTAGAGCTTGCGCCCCAAAGCTCGGGCGGGACAAGGCCGATACCGAGGGCCGCCGCCACCAGCATCAGTGGCAGAACCCCGGCCAACCCGAACGCGAGCGTCCGACGGTCGCCTGCCGCCTCGGCAGGGCCCGCCTGCTGCGCCAGCATTCCGATCAGGTCATCGGTCTTCATGGTTGTGCCCCCACGGTCGCCATAAGGCGTTGCAATCCCCGGTGGACCCTCACCTTCAGCGAGGTAACCGTGATCCCCATCCGGGTCGCAGCCTCTTCAGTCGAATAGCCCTCGACCTTGACCAGTTCGATGGCCTGCCGCTGCCCTTCGGGCAGGGTGGCAAGGAGAGTTGACAGGTCCCGCCGCGCCGTCGCGGCCCCCACGCCGCCGGAATCCTCGGGCGCCTCGAACTCGCCCATGTCGTCGTCCATCGACACCTCCGCCCGCCGCCCCCGGCGCCGGTACAGGTCGGTCAGGCGATAGCGCGCGATGGCATGCAGCCAGTTCGACACCGGCAGGGCCGGATCATGGGTCGCGCGTTTCAGATGGATCGCCAGAAGCGTCTCCTGCACAATATCCTCCACATCGTCCGGCATGCCCCCCATGCGCGTCCGGTAGTAGGCGCGCAGCCGGGCGGCAATAAGGACCAGCGCCGCGCGATAGGCCGCGTCGTCGCCATCCCGTGCCCGTGACCAGAGCGGCCGAAGCCGTTCTTCGAAACCGTCGTGTGACATCCTGCCCCGATCCGGTGAATTGCAATCCGCTGTCCCGGGCGAAAGGTTACAGGGGCGCGCCGGAAAGAAGAAGGGGCGCCCGGCATAGGCGCCCCTTTTCGCTGGAATAGCGATCACTTGGCGGTGATGCGACCATCCGTGTAGGGCGTATAGGGCGCATTTTCCGCCAGATAAGCCGATGTCACATCCGCCAGATCCGGGCCGAAGTCATAGGCGTTGGCGGCATCCACGAACATCTTGTAGCCGTCCCCGCCGCGCCGGACATAGTTGTTCGACACCACGCCATAGACCTTGGCCGGATCGAGCGGTGCCCAGGTTCCGCCCTCGTCCACCATCACATCGACCACGCGCGACCCCGCCGGCAACTTGGCATCAAAGCTGTACTTCAGCCCCGCCACCTGCGGAAAGCGCCCCGCCCCCTCTTCGATCTGGGAAAGGCCGTTCTCCAGCGCGGCCTGCACCGTGGCACCTGTCACCTGAAAGGTGGAAAGCGTGTTCTGGAACGGCAGCACTGTCAGCACCTCTCCCATCGTGACCGGCCCCGCATCGATCGAGGCGCGGATGCCGCCGCCGTTCTGGATGGCGATCTGGATGCCCTGATCCCTGACCCGCGCCAGCATCGCATCGGCAATCAGGTTCCCCATCGGGCATTCGGCGGACCGGCACAGTTCGCGCACACCTTCGATGGCGGTTGCAGTCTCGGCCACGACCTTCGAGCGGATCTCCTCCAGCGGCACCGCAAGCTCGGCGATCCGGGCAACCGTGGGCGCATCCTCGGCTATCTTCGCGTCCATGATGAGGGGCTCACCCGCCGCAGTCACGATCTCGCCCGCGTCGTCAAAGACCACGTTCAACTCGCCGAGGAATTTTCCATAGGCATAGGCCGAGACGATGGCCGTCTTGCCCACCATGGTGGGATAGGGCCCTTCGGCCCCCTCGCCACCATTCGACAGGTAAGTGTTCGAATGCCCGCCCACGATCACATCGACCCCCGTGACCGCCGCCGCCACCGCAAGATCCACCTTGTAGCCCGAGTGGCTGAGGACCACGATCTTGTCGATCCCCTGCGCCGTCAGCGCATCGACCTCGGCCTGCACGGCGGTCGCGGGATCGCTGAAGGTGATGTTCGGCCCGGGGCTGGCGAGTTCGTCCGTGTCCTCGGGCGTCAGGCCGATCAGCCCGATCTTTGCCCCTGCCCGCTCGATCACCGTCGATTTCAGGATCTTGCCCGCCAGCAGCGGCTCGGCACTCACATCGCCGTTCGACATCAGCACCGGAAACTCCACCGCCTCGACAAAGCCGCGCAAGACTTCCGGCCCGTCGTCGAACTCGTGGTTGCCCACCGTCATCGCGTCGTAGCCCAGCTTGTTCATGAACTCGGCCGTCATCTTGCCCTTGTAGTAGGTGTAGAACAGCGTCCCCTGGAACTGGTCGCCGCCATCCACAAGGATCGTGTTCGGATTGCGCGCCCGTGCCTCGGCCAAGGCCGTCACCAGCCGCGCCGCCCCGCCAAAGCACTCCCCCGCCGCGTTCTTGTCGGGCGCGCAGGTGGAATCCGACCCCGAGATCGGCTCGTACCGATCATGGAAGTCGTTTGTGTGCAGGATCGTCAGCGCGTAATCCGCCCGCGCCAGCGTGGCCGGGACGAGCAGGGCGGCAGAGAGAAGAAGGCGAGCGAGCATGGGCGTTCTCCATCCGGGGTTGTGCGCGCAGGGTTCGGCGTCCGGCGCCACGAGTCAATGCCGCACAAGCGCTAGCCCGCCCGGGTGACCGCGCGATGACGCCCTGCCCACGGGATGGGCATTGACCCGCCGACGGTCCGGGTGCATCACGCAGCCCATGCTGATCTTCAAGATTTTCCGCCGCCCCGAATGGAACGCCTTCCGCGTGGCCGGAGAGACGCGCGGCGCGCCGGTCGATCTGGCCGACGGCTACATCCATTTCTCGACCGCCGCGCAGGTCGCCGAGACGGCCGCGCGCCATTTCGCCACCGAGAGCGACCTTGTGCTGGTCGCCGTGGACGGCGAACGGCTAGGGTCCGACCTCAAATGGGAGCCGTCGCGCGGCGGCCAGCTTTTCCCGCATCTCTACCGCCCGCTGCGGGCGGCGGATGTGCTGTGGGACAAATCGCTCCCCCTTGGCGCCACTGGCCACATCTTTCCCGAAGGGCACCTCTTCGAGAGGCAGGGGTGAGCCTTCTGGAACGGGCGGGGCTGGCCGCCCTCCGGCAGATCGACCCGGAACGCGCGCATGGGCTTGCACTGGCGGCGCTCAGGACCGGCCTCGTTCCCCTGCCCGGCCCCGTGACTTCCCCCCGCTTGGCGACCACTCTCGCGGGCCTGCCCCTCCTCAACCCCGTGGGCCTTGCCGCCGGCTTTGACAAGAACGCGGTAGCGGTCGGGCCGCTGTCCCGCGCTGGCTTCGGCTTCATCGAGGTCGGTGCCGCGACCCCCCGCCCGCAGGAAGGCAACCCCCGCCCCCGCCTCTGGCGATTGCCCGAGGACCATGCCGTCATCAACCGCTTCGGCTTCAACAACGAAGGGGTGGCCGCCATCGCCGCCCGCCTGGCCGCCCACCCGCTCGGGGCAGTCCCCATCGGCCTGAACCTCGGCGCGAACAAGGACAGCCCCGATCGCGCCGCCGATTTCGCTGAGGTGCTGGCCGCCTGTGGCGCGCATCTCGACTTCGCCACCGTCAACGTCTCCTCCCCCAACACCGAACGCCTGCGCGACCTGCAGGGCCCCGCCGCCCTCTCCGCCCTTCTCGCCGGGGTCATGGCCGCCCGCAACGCCCTCTCCCACCCCATCCCGGTATTCCTGAAGATCGCCCCCGACCTCGACGACACCCAACTGGCCGAGGTCGCCCGCGTGGCAATGGAGAGCGGCATCGCCGGCATCATCGCCACCAACACCACCCTGTCGCGCGAGGGTCTGACCAGCCCCCAAGCCGCCCAGCAAGGCGGCCTTTCCGGGGCGCCCCTCTTTGCCCGCTCCACCCGCGTCCTCGCACGGCTTTCACAGCTCACCGAAGGCCGCCTGCCCCTGATCGGCGTCGGCGGCATCGCCTCGGCCGAGGACGCCTACACGAAAATCCGTGCGGGCGCCCACGCCGTCCAACTCTACACCGCGCTCGCTTACCAAGGCCTCTCGCTCGCCGCCCGCATCGCGAAGGGCCTCGACACCCTGGTCGCCCGCGACGGGCACATCTCGGTCGCCTCCGCCATCGGCACCGACCGCGCCCGCTGGCTCTGACCCCCCTTCTCTTGTCCCCAAATATCCTCCAGGGGTGAATGGCCGCTTGCGGCCAGAGGGGGACGGAACGTCCCCCTGCCACCCCCAAGCTGGCGGAGCCGCTAGGCGACGGCGCGCGGGAGGCCTCCGTTCAAAGACGCCCCTCAGAACGCCTTGAACGTCATCGTCGTCAGCGTCCGCTGGATGCCCGGAATGTCGAAGAGCCGCTCCGACAGATACCGCCCGACGTCCTGATCCGCAGGGATATAGACCTTGGCGATCAGGTCGAACTCGCCGCTCGTCGAATACAGCTCGCTCACCACCTCGCGGTCATAGATCGCATCGGCGACACTGTAGGTCTGGCCGGGGGTGCAACGGAACTGGACGAAGACGCAGATCATGGGCGGGCTCCCTTTCCGCGAAGTCTAGGCCGGGGGGGCGTCCTCGGAAAGGGGGTCCGTGTCCAGCGCCAGCGGCGAAGGTCCCCGCCGCAGATCGGCGATCCCAAGGGGGCTCTGCGGGCGGGCCAGACGGTTGCGGACGACCCACATCAGCCGCCGCTCGGCACGGGTGATCGCGACATAGGCGAGGCGCTTCCACAAAGGCAGCCCCGCCTCGCTGCGTCCCGCCTGTGCGGCGGCCCAGAGGTCGGGGGCAAAGACCTGCACGGTATCCCACTGGCTGCCTTGCGCCTTGTGGATCGTCACGGCAGACCCATGCAGGAACGCGGCCCCCATCCGCGCGGCCGATGGAATAAAGGGCTCCGCCTCGTCCGGCTTCTCGATCTTGATGATCGCCGCCGCCGAGACCTGCGGCTCCTCCGCCCCGACCACATGCAGCCGGGCAAAGCCGTCGCGATTGCCGGGGCCAAGGTAGATCACCTGCGCGCCCTTTATGAGGCCCCGCGCCTCGAGGTCGATGCGCTTCTTGCGGTGCTTCAGCGGCAATTCGATCCCGTCGCAGATCAGCGGCTCTCCAGGCATCAACTCGAACTCGGGCGCACCATGTGCGGTACGGAAAGCGGTGATGAGGCGGATGCGCGTGGCGTTCCGCCAGACCAGCACGGGTGAGCGCGCCATCAGGTCGCTGTCCACCCGCTCGGCCATCACCACGCGGTCATCCTCACGCGCGGCCTTTTCCACAAGGCGCTCGAATTCCTCGAATCCGATGTCCCCCGCCAGGGCATGGGCAAGGTCGAGAATCGGGTTCCCCTCGGCCTGCCGGTGGATTCGATTGAGCGTCAGTTTCCGGCTGTCGGGCAGGCGGTCGAAGACCATCTCGCCCGATTGTCCCACCGGGGCCAGTTGCGCCGGGTCGCCGAAGAGGACCAGCGTCGGGAAGATCTCGCGCAGATCGTCGAACTGGCGTTCGTCCAGCATCGAGGACTCATCGACAAAGCCCATGTCCAAGGGCTCTTCCCGCCGCTTCCAGCCTTTGATGAAGTCTGACCCCCGGAGGCCCGCAGCGGCCAAAGCGCCCGGGATCGACGGCACCTGCGCATAGAAGGCATGCGCCCGGTCCAGCGCCACCTCGGTCAACCCCTCGACCGCAGGGCGGGGGCCGGTCCCGGCCAGCCACTCGGCGATGCGCTCGTACTGCGGATCATAGAGGGGGGTATAGAGGATGCGGTGAATCGTCGTCGCGGGGACCCCTTGCAGGCGCAGGACCGAGGCCGCCTTGTTCGTCGGCGCGAGAATCGCCAGCGTCCGGCGGTCCTTGCGGCGCCGCCCCTCCCAGTCGCCCGAGACGATCTCGACCCCCGCCTCGCGCATGGTCTTGGTCAGGCTGGCCAGCAGCATCGTCTTGCCCGACCCCGCCTTGCCCACCACAGCCAGCACCGTCGCCCCCTTGCCTTCGACCGCAGGTTCAAGCGTGCCCTCGTCGAGGTCCACGCCGGTCTGGCGCAGCACCTCGGTCAGGCGGTCCCAGGCTTCGGCCTGATCGTCGGAAAAGGGAACCGGGGGAGCAGACATCGCGCGGACACTAGCGAATGCCACCGACCGAGGCTAGTGCGGCATCCCCTGCGACGGGCCGCCCGGCCCATTCTGCCCGCCGCTTGCCTCGTCATCATGTGCCCGACGCGCCGCAATCTCGGCCACCGCGACCGCCAGCAGATCCTCGGTCCGTTCGGCGAGCACAGGCAAACGGTTCTTCAGCGCGTAGGCGCGAAGATCGTTCAGCAAATCGATGATCCAGTCATGGCGCATCGCCCCCCCTCGCGTTTTCCCGCTTGTTGGGGACAGACCATAGCACTCGTCCGCCCTGCGAGAATACACGGGGTAACCCCATTTGTGCATCCGGATCACGTCTTTAGCGAAATGCCGCCGCAATCGGCGGCATTTCCGGGCGTATCCCCCGCAATCAGAGGGTGCGGCTGGCCTCGAGCGTGTCCTCGAAGGTGCGCAGACCGGCCCGGGGCGCCTGCACCAGGACGGCCATGTTGCCCGGCTTGTGCTGGTTCGCCTGCATCTTGGCATGGGCCGCCGGGATCTCGTCCCAAGGGAAGACCTCGGACATGCAGGGGTCGAGACGACGCTCCAGCATCAGCTTATTCGCCGCACTCGCCTGTTTCAGATGGGCAAAGTGCGACCCCTGAAGGCGCTTCTGGTGCATCCACATGTAGCGCACGTCGAAGGTGCAGTTGAAGCCGGTGGTGCCCGCGCAGATCACCACCATGCCACCCTTCTTGCAGACCAGCGACGACACCGGGAAGGTCGCCTCGCCCGGATGCTCGAACACCATGTCCACGTTCACACCCTTGCCGGTGATGTCCCAGATCGCCTTGCCAAAGCGCCGCGCCTCGGCCAGCCAGACGTTGTATTCCGGGCTGCCGACCTTGGGCAGTTGCCCCCAGCAGGTGAAATCGTTGCGGTTGATGACGCCCTTGGCGCCGAGACCCATGACGAAATCGCGCTTCGTCTCGTCCGAGATCACGCCGATCGCGTTGGCCCCCGCCGTGTTGATGAGCTGGATCGCATAGGACCCAAGGCCGCCCGAAGCGCCCCAGACCAGCACGTTCTGCCCGGGCTTGAGGTCATGCGGCTCGTGTCCGAACAGCATCCGGTAGGCGGTGGCGAGCGTCAGCGTATAGCAGGCCGCTTCCTCCCACGTCAGGTGCTTCGGCCGCGGCATCAGCTGGCGGGCCTGCACGCGCGCGAATTGGGCAAAGCTGCCGTCGGGCGTCTCGTAGCCCCAGATCCGCTGGCTCATCGAATACATCGGGTCGCCGCCGTTGCACTCCTCGTCATCGCCGTCGTCCTGGTTGCAGTGGACGACGACCTCGTCCCCCACCTTCCACCGCTTCACCTTGGCCCCCACGGCCCAGACGATGCCCGAAGCGTCCGAGCCTGCGATGTGGAAGGGATGCTTGTGCCCGTCCAAGGGGCTGATTGGCTGGCCAAGCGCGGCCCACACGCCGTTGTAGTTCACCCCGGCGGCCATCACGAGGATCAGCACCTCATCCGCGCCGATCTCCCAGGTGTCCACCACCTCGGACTGCATGGCGGTCATCGGGGGGCCGTGGCGGTCCTTGCGGATGCACCAGGCGTGCATCTTCGCCGGAACATGACCCAGGGGCGGCATCTCGCCCAGGGCATAAAGGTCCTTCGTCGGCGCGTCGTAGGTGACTGTTCCCATCTGCGTATCCAGTGCCATGCGGGCCTCCTGCGGTCCAAAGTTCTGCGCCGCAGAATCGGCGCCGCTGGCCGAGAGATAGAATCTGTCGCGCAACTTTGCAATAGATCAGGGTCGTGGATTGTAATTTTATGTCTGCGGCGCTGCAGCATCGGCAAGGCGCTGCTGGACCGGCGCGGCGTAGAAGGCCAGCATCCGCTCGGCCCCGGGCACGGCGGTCAACCCTGATGCCTCCTCTGCCACGATCCCGCGCCCGATTAGCGGGGCAAGGCCCGCCTCGACCACCCCTTCGGCTGGCAGGCGCAAGGACGCCCCCGCCTCGCGCAGCGCTTCGGCCAGCGCGGCGACGCTCACCTCCAGCGCCTCGCGCGTCGCCGCCCCCTGCGCCAGCGCCGCCGCGACCAGCGGTACCGGCACCACCGGCACCGCCCGCACGATCCGTGCCATCAGCGCCGCGCCAAGCGCCTCGGTCGAGCGGTCGGTCCGCCCCGCCAGCCAGCCTTGCAGCGAAAGGGGCGCCCCGAAACTTGCCGCCGCAGTGCCGAACCCCGGCCAGCGGCCTCGCACGCGTTTCCACAGCATCCGCGCGACAAAGGCCGCAATCGCCAGCGGCCGCGCCCGGAACCGCCGCGTTCCCTCTGCCGCCGCCGCGATCAGCACCCGATCCTCCAGCACGCGGTCATAGGCCAGACCCACGGGCACAAAGACCACGTCGCGCCCCCCGCCCTCGAAACCGGCCAGAATGTAGTGGAGCAACCCCATCTTCGCCGGCCCCACCCGCCCGTCGAGGCTGAGGCCCCCTTCCGGAAACATCGCCTGCGTCGTCCCCTCGGCGGTTGCCATCTGGACATAGCGGGCGAGAACTTTGCGATAGAGTGCGTTGCGGCTGCCGCGCCGGATGAAAAAGGCCCCCATGGCCCGGATCAGCCGGGACAAGGGCCAGACCCGCGCCCATTCCCCGACGGCATAGGACAAGGCCGAACGTTCCGAGACCAGCCAGGTCACCAGCACATAATCCATGTTCGACCGGTGGTTCATCACGAAGATCACCGTAGCCTTCGGATCAATCTCGGCCAGCGCCGTGTCCACCTGCCCGATCCGCACGCGGTACAGCAGTTGCGACAGCCACCGCGCCGCCCGCGTGGCAAAACCGAAGTAGAGCGTCGCGGAAAAGCCCGGCACGATCTCGCGCGCGTAAGACTGCGCCTCGGCAAACGCGACCTCGCCGGGGACGCCGGTTTCCGCTGCATGCTCGGCCACCGCCTCCATTACCTTGGGGTCATAGGCAAGGCGAACGACCATGTCCTTTCGACGCGCCAGCCGGAACGGCTCGATCTTGCGTTGCAGGCGGGTGTTGAGCTGTGCGACCAGCCGCTCCATCCGGCGCCGCAGGAACCAGCGCACCCCCGGCCCGATGATCCGGTCCAGCGCCGCGATGGCCGCAAGCACCCCGCCCAGGATCAGCAGCCAGACGGGGATTTCGACGACATCGGTCATCCGGGCAGCCTAGGCGGCGGCGGGGCATCGGTAAATCCACCCATGCCGCGCCGCGGCGAATTGACAATGCAAGGATATGTCGCCTATCTGCCCCAAGACGTAACGATATTGCGCGCCCGACTCGCGCGGAGGCCCCGATGACGCACAAGGACTCCCCCTGGCTGTTCCGCACCTATGCCGGCCACTCGACCGCCGCCGCGTCGAACGCCTTGTACCGGACGAACCTCAGCAAGGGGCAGACCGGCCTCTCCGTCGCCTTCGACCTGCCGACGCAGACGGGCTACGACAGCGACCACGAGCTTGCGCGGGGCGAGGTCGGCAAGGTCGGCGTGCCAGTGGCGCATCTGGGGGACATGCGGGCGCTGTTCCGGGACATCCCGCTTGACCAGATGAACACCTCGATGACGATCAACGCGACGGCGCCGTGGCTTCTGGCGCTGTATATCGCGGTGGCCGAGGAGCAGGGGGCCGATGTGGCCGCCTTGCAGGGGACCGTGCAGAACGACATCATCAAGGAATACCTGTCGCGGGGGACCTACATCTGCCCGCCCGCACCTTCCTTGCGGATGATTACCGACGTCGCCGCCTATACTGCCAAGGCCCTGCCCAAGTGGAACCCGATGAACGTGTGTTCCTATCACCTGCAGGAGGCAGGGGCGACGCCCGAGCAGGAGCTGGCCTTTGCCTTGGCCACCGCCTGCGCGGTGCTGGACGACCTGCGCGCCAAGGTGGATCCTGCGGCCTTCCCGGCGATCGTCGGGCGGATCTCCTTCTTCGTGAATGCGGGGATCCGGTTTGTCACCGAACTTTGCAAGATGCGCGCCTTCACCGAGCTTTGGGACGAAATTTGCGTTGCTCGCTACGGGGTTACAGACGAACGCTTCCGCCGTTTCCGTTACGGCGTACAGGTGAATTCGCTGGGTCTGACAGAGCAGCAGCCCGAGAACAACGTCTATCGCATCCTTCTGGAGATGCTGGCCGTGACCCTGTCCAAGGGCGCCCGGGCGCGGGCCGTCCAGTTGCCCGCGTGGAACGAGGCGCTTGGCCTGCCGCGCCCATGGGACCAGCAATGGTCGCTGCGAATGCAGCAGATCCTCGCCTTTGAGACCGACCTGCTGGAGTTTGATGACCTCTTCGACGGCAACCCCGCCGTGGCCCGCAAGGTGGCGGAACTCAAGGCCGGGGCGATGCAGGAACTGGCGACCATCGACGGGATGGGGGGGGCGGTCGCGGCCATCGAATACATGAAGGGGCGGCTGGTCGAGAGCAACTCGGACCGCCTCGCCCGGATCGAGGCGAAGGAGACAACGGTGGTGGGCGTCAACCGCTTCACCACGACCGAGCCGTCGCCGCTGACCACCGGGGACGGGTCGATCATGCTGGCCGATCCCGAGGCGGAAGCCGATCAGATTCAACGGCTTGCGGCGTGGCGGGCGGGGCGGGACGAGGGCGCGGTGCGCGTGGCGCTGGAGGCGTTGCGGCAGGCCTGTGCTTCTGGTGCGAACGTCATGCCACCCTCGATCGCGGCGGCGAAGGCGGGGGCGACGACCGGGGAATGGGGGGCCGTGGTGCGCGCGGCCTTCGGGCAGTATCGCGCGCCAACGGGGGTGTCACGCGCGCCCTCCAACCGGACCGAAGGGCTGGAGCCGATCCGAGAGGCGGTACAGGCGGTGTCGGCCCGGTTGGGGCGTCCCTTGAAGTTTCTCATGGGAAAACCGGGGCTTGACGGCCATTCCAACGGCGCCGAACAGATCGCCGCGCGGGCCCGCGACTGCGGGATGGACATCACCTATGAGGGGATCCGCCTGACCCCGGCCGAGATTGTGGCGAAGGCTGCGGAAGAGCGGGCGCATGTCGTGGGCCTGTCGATCCTCTCGGGCTCGCATGTGCCGCTGGTGGCTGAGGTGATGGACAGGATGCGCGAGGCGGGTCTCGGCGAAGTGCCTGTGATCGTTGGCGGAATCATCCCTGATGCCGATTCCGTGGCGCTGCGGGCCATGGGCGTCGCGGCGGTCTATACGCCCAAGGACTTCGAGTTGAACCGGATCATGATGGATATCGTGGGGCTGGTGGACCGGATGGCCGTGGCGGCGGAGTAGGCCTAGCCACCTGGTATCCAGATCACCCGGAACCGCTCGCACAGAAGCGGCGTGGCGGGCGTGAAGGTGGGGTCAACCCCTTGATACCATTCGATCATTCCGACCCGAAAGGACCGGGCGTCGGGCCATTCGGCATAGGCCGCGATGAAGGCGTCGTCCATCTCGTCCAGGCTCATCGGCTGCATCGAAGCCGTCTCGACCACCGCGCGCGGCACGGCTCCGGCGCCCAGAAGGATCGACAGGTCGCCTGGCTTTGGCGGAGGCTGGTTGCCGAAGTCTTGCGGCAGCGAAGAGGTCGCAGTCTTGGCGCCCGAGAGGACGAGCGCCGCGCCCTCGTCCGATCCGCTGCCGATCCCGAAGGCGGAGTGGAAACGCGCGTCGGCATCCCGCGGGGCGGCGCCCGATGCCTTGAACGCGGTCCAGAAGGCAGCCTCTGCCGGGGTCATGCGTGGATGGCACCGTCCCCGCAGGCCAGCGCCGCCTCGCGCACAGCCTCACTGAATGTGGGGTGCGCGTGGCAAGTCAGCGCAAGATCTTGTGCCGAGGCGCCGAACTCCATCGCCACGCAGATCTCGTGGATCAGGTCGCCTGCCATCGGGCCGATGATGTGGGCGCCGAGGATCCGGTCCGTAGCCTTGTCCGCGAGGATCTTCACGAAGCCGTCGCCCTGGAACACCGCCTTGGCGCGCGCGTTGCCCATGAAGGGGAACTTGCCGACCTTGTAGGCGTGGCCTTCCTCTTTCAATTGCTCCTCGGTCTTGCCCACGTTGGCCACCTCGGGCGTCGTGTATATCACGCCGGGGATTACGCCGTAGTTAACGTGGCCGTGCTTTCCGGCCATGATCTCGGCCAGCGCCATCCCCTCATCCTCGGCCTTGTGGGCGAGCATCGGCCCGGTGATGGCGTCGCCGATGGCGTAGAGGCCCTTGATATTGGTGGCAAAATCCGTGGTCTTGACCTGACCGCGCGGCAGCATCTCGACACCCAGAGCCTCCAGCCCCAGACCTGCGGTGAAGGGTTTCCGCCCCGTCGCCACCAGCACGCAGTCGGCGGTCAAGGTCGCCTCGGTCCCGTCCTTCCGCAGCTTGTAGGTCACCGTCGCCTGACCGTCCTTGACGGAGGTCCCCTGCACCGCCGCACCGAGCACGAATTTCAACCCCTGCTTCTGCAGAAGCCGTTGAAACGCCTTGGCAATCTCGGCATCCATCCCGGGGGTGATGGCGTCCAGATACTCGACCACCGTCACCTCGGACCCAAGCCGGGCATAGACCGACCCCATCTCGAGCCCGATCACCCCGGCGCCGATCACCACCAGCTTCTTCGGGATCGCCTTCAGCGCCAAAGCCCCGGTCGAGGTCACCACGACCTCTTCGTCCACCGTCACGCCAGGCAGGCTGGACGCCTCGGAACCCGTTGCAATCACGATGTTTTTCGCCTCATGCACCTCGTCGCCGACCTTGACATGCCCCGGCGCCGGGATCGAAGCCCAGCCTTTCAGCCACGTCACCTTGTTCTTCTTGAACAGGAACTCGATCCCCTTGGTGTTCTGCCCCACCACATCGGTCTTGTAGGCCATCATCTGCCCCCAATCGACCGTGGGCGCGGGCCCCACCAGCCCCATTTTCCCAAAGTTTTCATGGGTTTCGTGCAGAAGGTGCGTCGCGTGCAGCAGCGCCTTGGACGGGATGCAGCCCACGTTCAGGCAGGTGCCGCCGAGCGTCTCCCTCCCCTCGACCACGGCCACCTTGAGCCCCAGTTGCGCCGCGCGGATGGCGCAGACATAGCCGCCGGGGCCGGCGCCGATGATGATCGTGTCAAAGGTGGCCATGGGTCAGATCCTTCCCGATTCCAACGTCTTCCTTACGTCTTCCCTACGTCTTCCTTGTGTACGTACGTAAGGGGTTCACACGAGGCTTGCCACGATCATCGCCATCGTGGCGAGAAAGCCCACAAACCAGATCATCGACCGCCAGGGAACAAGTCCGAAAGCATAGGCGGGCACGTAAAGGATGCGGGCGCCGAGGTAGGCCCAGGCGCAGGCGGCGGTGAAGGGGGTGGATTGCTGGCCGAGGGTCACCACGGTCACGGCCAGCGTGAAGAGGATCAGCCCCTCGAAATGGTTGTTGAGCGCGCGGTAGAGGCGGCCGGTCATGGGGGACATCTGCTCGACCAGCGGTTTCGACAGGCGCTGCGGGTCGCGGGGGGACATCGTTTTCCCCGGGCCGAGTTCGAGGTTTGCCGGGACCGACATCAGGACGAACTGGAGGCCCTGGAGGAGACCGGCGAGGGCGAGGACGGTGAGTTCGGGGGTCATCTGGGGGTCCTGTTGGCGAGAAGCGCCTCCCCTCCCCCTGGTCGGGAGGGGATGGGGGTGGGGGGCGCGTCGTCGGTCATGTGCCCCCCACCCCATCCGTCGGGGCAATGCCCCGACCCCACGAGGGAGGAGGGAGGCGTGAGAGGGGCGAGGGCGGGATGGGTTGGGGGGTCATGGGACCTTCGGTAGGGTGCGTGATTTCACGCACCGGTTCGGCGGGGAGGAGTGGTGCGTGCGAGCACGCACCCTACGGCTTACTGCCCAAACGGGCGCCGGAATGGTGGGGTGAAACCCCACCCTAAGGCTTGCTGGCATAGGGTGCGCGGCAGCACAGTGGGGAATGCTGTTGAAGCGCAGCCTACGGGTCCATTTCATTGCCGTTCCGATCCCGAGGTTTGAACGATTCAGCCTTTGCCGCCAGCGCCTCAAGAGCCGTGGTCAACTTTGCTAAGCGCATCCTTAGATAAATCGCAGACGCAACAATCAGCGCCGCCCAAAAGCAAGCTACGTATAGGAGCCAAACGGGAGCCGACAGCCAGACCACCGCGCCCCAAGCCAGAACGATCAGAACCATACCGGCGACAATCCTATGCCGGATTACTGGCCTTGGCCTCGAAAGGACTGGCTCCGCGAAGCGTTGTACCTTGTCGAGTATTCGCTCGGCGATTTCTTCATCAGTGGACATCCCGGCGTCCTGATCACAAATCCATCAACAGCCTTCTCGGATCCTCCAGCGCCTCCTTGACCCGCACAAGGAACGTCACCGCCCCTTTGCCATCCACGATCCGGTGGTCGTAGCTGAGCGCCAGATACATCATCGGGCGGATGACGATCTGGCCTCCGACGACCACGGGGCGGTCCTGGATTTTGTGCATGCCGAGGATGCCGGATTGCGGGGGGTTGAGGATGGGGCTGCTCATCAGGCTGCCGTATACGCCGCCGTTACTGATGGTGAAGCTGCCGCCCTGCATTTCGGCCATGCTCAGCTTGCCGTCGCGGGCGCGGAGGCCCAGTTCGGCGATCTTCTTCTCGATGGCGGCGAAGGACATCTGGTCGGCGTCGCGGACCACCGGCACGACGAGGCCCGACGGCGTGCCCACGGCCACGCCCATGTGGACGTAGTTCTTGTAGATGACATCCGTCCCGTCGATCTCGGCATTCACCTCGGGGACCTCGTGCAGCGCGTGGACGCAGGCCTTCACGAAGAAGGACATGAAGCCGAGTTTGACTCCGTGCTTCTTCTCGAAGGCGTCCTTGTAGTCGTTGCGAAGGGCCATGATGCCGCTCATGTCCACCTCGTTGTAGGTGGTCAGCATGGCGGCGGTGTTCTGCGCGTCTTTCAGGCGGCGGGCGATGGTCTGGCGCAGCCTCGTCATCTTGACACGTTCCTCGCGGGCGGCGTCGTCGGCGGGGACGGGGGCGCGGGGGGCCTGTGCGGCGGGCGCCGGGGCGGGCATCGGGACGGGCGCGGGGGCCGGTTTCGGGGCGGCGGCGGCGGCGGCCACGTCTTCCTTCATCACGCGACCGTCGCGGCCGGTGCCGGTGACCTGATCGCGGGTGAGCCCGGCCTCGGCCATCGCCTTTTTCGCGGCGGGGGCATCCTCGATGTCGGTGCGGGGGGCGATATCCTCGTGCCCCGCGCCCGGGGAGCCGACGGCGGCGGCGGCGTGGATGGCGGGGTCGGGAGTGGCAGGGGCTTGCGCGGTCGGGGCCGGGGCGGCGGCGCCGGCCGCGATCACGGCGAGGCGGGCGTTGGCGGCAACGGTGGTGCCCTCAGCCGCGAGGATTTCCGACAGGACCCCGGACGCGGGCGCTGGGACCTCGACCGAGACCTTGTCGGTTTCCAACTCGCACAGCATCTCGTCCTGGGTCACGGCATCGCCCACCTTCTTGAACCAGGTGGACACGGTCGCCTCGGACACGGATTCGCCGAGGGCGGGCACCATCACGTCGGTCATTTTCGTCTCTCCTGCGCCCTTCTTGGGGGCTTTTGCGGGTTTCATCGCCGGGCTTTCGCCCTCGGCGATCTGGGCCAGAAGGGCCGCGACACCTACGGTCGCGCCCTCGGGCACCACGATTTCAACGACGGTGCCCGCCACCGGGGCGGGAACCTCGACTGTCACCTTGTCGGTCTCAAGCTCGCACAGCATCTCGTCCACGGCGACGCGGTCGCCCACGGCCTTGTACCAGTGGGCGACCGTCGCCTCGGTCACGCTTTCGCCAAGCGTGGGGACGCGGACCTCGGTCGCCATCAGGTCAGCGCCTCGGAGACGAGGGCCTCTTGTTCCGCCTTGTGGCGCGAGGCGAGGCCGGTGGCGGGCGAAGCGCTGGCGGCGCGGCCGACGTAGCGGGGGCGGCTGTGCGTGGCGCCGATGCGGGTGAGGACCCATTCGAGGTTGGGCTCGACAAAGGTCCAGCCGCCCTGGTTCTTGGGCTCTTCCTGGCACCAGATCACTTCCGCGCCCTTGAACCGTTCCAGCTCCTTGACCAGCGACAGGGCCGGGAAGGGGTAGAACTGTTCGAGGCGGAGGAGATAGACGTCATCCGCGCCACGCTTGTCGCGTTCGGCGAGCAGGTCGTAATAGACCTTGCCCGAACAGATCACCACGCGACGGATCTGGGCATCGGGCCGCAGCTTCAGGTCCGAGTGGCCCTTCTGCGCGTCGTCCCACAGCACGCGGTGGAAGGTCGAGCCGGTGGTGAAGGCGTCGGCGTCGCTGACGCACATGGGGTGGCGCAGCAGCGACTTGGGCGTCATCAGGACCAAGGGCTTGCGGAAGGTCCGGTGGATCTGGCGGCGCAGGATGTGGAAGTAGTTGGCGGGGGTCGAGCAGTTGGCGACGATCCAGTTGTCTTCCGCGCTGTTCTGCAGGAAGCGTTCCAGCCGGGCCGAGGAGTGTTCCGGCCCCTGCCCCTCGAACCCATGGGGCAGCAGCATGACAAGGCCCGAGAGGCGCAGCCATTTCCGTTCGCCCGAGTTGATGAACTGGTCGAACATGATCTGCGCGCCGTTGGCGAAGTCGCCGAACTGCGCCTCCCACATCACCAGCGCGTTCGGTTCGGCCAGGGTGTAGCCGTATTCGAAGCCCAGAACCGCGTATTCCGACAGCATCGAGTCGATGACGTCGTATTTGGCCTGCCCCGCGCGGATGTTGTTCAAGGGGTAGTAGCGCTCTTCGGTCGACTGATCGACAAAGGCGGAATGGCGCTGGCTGAAGGTGCCGCGCGTGCAGTCCTGACCGGACAGGC
>CAZVIS010000019.1:0-2004 GCA_964627355.1 uncultured Rhodobacterales bacterium | reverse complement strand
AAGGCGGAATGGCGCTGGCTGAAGGTGCCGCGCGTGCAGTCCTGACCGGACAGGCGGACCGGGAACCCCTCGACGGCGAGCGAGCCGAAGGCCATCGCCTCGGCGGTCGCCCAGTCGAAACCCTGACCCGTCTCGAACATCTTTTGCTTTGATTCCAGCAGGCGCCCGACCGTCTTGTGCAGGTCGAACCCCGCCGGCACGCGGGTCAGGGCCGTGCCGATTTCGGCCATCGTGGCGGGGGTGATCGCCGTTTGCCCAGGCTGATAGTCTTCCTTCTCACGATCAAGACCCGACCAGCGCCCATCCAGCCAGTCAGCCTTGTTCGGCTTGAAGTTCTTTCCGGCCTCGAATTCCTCGTTCAGCTTGGCCTGAAAGGCGGCCTTCATGTCCTCGATCTCGCCCTCGGGGATCAGCCCGTCACGGACCAGCCGCTCGGTATAGAGTTGCAGCGTCGTCTTCTGCTTGCGGATGCGGTTGTACATCGCGGGGTTTGTGAACATCGGTTCATCCCCCTCGTTATGGCCGAAGCGGCGGTAGCAGAAGATGTCGAGCACCACGTCCTTGCCGAACTTCTGGCGGAACTCGATGGCCACGCGGGCGGCGTGGACGACCGCCTCGGGGTCGTCGCCGTTGACGTGAAAGATCGGCGCCTCGACCATCAGGGCGATGTCGGTGGGATAGGGGCTGCTGCGGGAATAGGACGGTGCGGTGGTAAAGCCGATCTGGTTGTTCACAACGATATGCAGCGTGCCGCCGGTACGGTGGCCCTTCAGCCCCGAGAGACCGAAGCATTCCGCCACAACCCCCTGCCCCGCAAAGGCCGCGTCGCCATGCAGCAGCACCGGCAGCACCGACCTGCGGGTCGCGTCGCCATGCTGGTCGCCCTTGGCCCGCGCCTTGCCGAGCACCACGGGGTTCACCGCCTCAAGGTGGCTGGGGTTCGCGGTGAGGGACAGGTGGACGGTATTGCCGTCGAAGGTCCGGTCGCTCGAGGCGCCAAGGTGGTACTTCACGTCGCCCGAACCATCCACATCCTCGGGCTTGTAGGACCCGCCCTGGAACTCGTGGAAGATCGCGCGGTAGGGCTTTTGCAGCACGTTGGCCAGCACCGACAGGCGGCCCCGGTGGGGCATCCCGATGACGATGTCGCGCACCCCGAGGTTGCCGCCCCGCTTGATGATCTGCTCCATCGCGGGGATCAGGCTTTCGCCGCCGTCGAGGCCAAAGCGCTTGGTGCCGGTGTACTTGACCTGCAGGAACTTCTCGAAGCCCTCCGCCTCGACCAGCTTGTTCAGGATGGCGCGGCGACCCTCGCGGGTGAAGGCGATCTCCTTGCCATAGCCCTCGATCCGCTCCTTCAGCCAGGCGGCCTGCTCGGGGTCCGAGATGTGCATGTATTGCAGCGCGAAGGTGCCGCAGTAGGTGCGCTTCACGATGTCGAGGATCTGCCGCATCGAGCCGAATTGCAGGCCGAGGACATTATCGATGAAGATCGGGCGGTCCATGTCGGCCTCGGTAAAGCCGTAGGATTTCGGGTCAAGCTCGGGGTGGTTGGCCGTCTCACGCATGCCGAGGGGGTCGAGGTCGGCGGCGAGGTGGCCGCGGATGCGGTAGGCGCGGATGATCATGAGGGCGCGGATCGAGTCGAGCACCGCCCGCTTGATCTGGTCGTCGGACAGCGCCACGCCCTTTTCTTCGGCGCGTGCCGCGATCTTCTGCGCGGTTTTCGGGGCGGCGGGCCACTCGCCGGTCAGCGCCGCCGTCAGGTCGTCGGCAGGCATCGGCGGCCAGTCCGTACGCGACCACGAGGGGCCCGCAGCGGCGCGCTTGGCATCCACCTCTGGCTCCGCCAGCGCCCGGAAGAACGCGGCCCATTCGGCATCGACCGAGGCCGGATCACTCGCGAACCGCGCCTGCAACTGGTCGATATACTCGGCATTCGCGCCGTCGAGGAACGATTGCGCCTGGAAGGCGGCGGTGGGGGACTGTTCGGTCATGGGGTTA